>JBHLKK010000011.1:0-38010 GCA_048886745.1 Candidatus Hodarchaeota archaeon
TAGAGCTGTGAAAAAAACCAAAGGTTCTCTCTACCAGTAAGTCTCCAGTACAGCGCTCTTTCTCCTCCCATACATATTCCAATGCTCTTTCTTACCTTATCAGACTCCTTCACCACATCATACCCATTGACTATGGCTCTACCTTCGTCTGGAACCAGCAGAGTACACAGTAGCTTAATAGTTGTTGTCTTTCCAGCTCCATTCGGTCCCAGAAGACCAAAGAGTTCTCCCTCTTTTATTGACAGATTTACGTGATCCGCTGCGAATATCTTTTCCTTTTTGTCCTTCTTATTCGCTTCACCCTTTGTTTTCTTCTCGAAAACCTTGGTTAAGTCTGTTGTCTCTATAGCATACTTGTGCAACTAGCTCTCCCTCAAGATCATTTATCCCCTTCACTCTATTAATTTTTTGATATAACTTGTATGCAACTTTGCTTTAAGGCATAGGGACTCCGATATAAATGAAGAAAAGTGAAATGGGGCTGTAAAAGTTTAATAGGCAATATTTTCACTAATAAGTAACCGATTATGCGGTTTCAAAATGAAATAATCTAAGGGGAGGGAAATATTGACAGAAAAAGATTCCTCTGTACTATTGGTTGAGAATTTCATTGATAATCCGGCAAATTTCATCAAACTGGAAAAACCGCAGAAAGCAAAGAATATGATAGTTGTTCCAATAATACTCAAAAGCTTTTACCAAGACTTTCTCACAATATCCCAAGCTCAAGAGCAGGGTTTTGCAGAAATATTGGAAACGGGCACAGTTTCGCAGCTGAAAGTCCAAAACAAAGGAAGCCAACCTATCTTGATACCTTTTGGTATAACGGTTACGGGAGGAAAGCAAGATCGAACAATATATGAGCCCATTCTGATACCTGCAGTTAAAAAGTCCAATCCTAAACCGAAGAAAACTCATGAAGTTGGGAAAGCTTTTGAACTTAACATACCTTCACGTTGCGTAGAACAAGGGAGATGGAGCCCCAGGGCTAGAGAGACTGGTAGGAATTTCACCAGTGGCCGGGCTAATCTTCCTCAGTCGGTTGCTTTTCATGCGCTCTCTGAGGGACTTGAATCCCAGAGTTCAATCTGGGCATCTGTTGAAGGATTGAGGGAAAACCTTGAAGTTTCAAGGGACAAAGCACCGACCAGCAGTTACCTGGACATAGCAAAGGCAAAAGAAGAGGACATTAAGAAATACTTAGGAAAGTTCAAGAATGTAGACGGTCAATGTGGCATAGCAGTCCTACTTGATGGAAAGCTGGTTGCTATGGAGTTCTATAGTTCTCCGAATGCATGGAGCGACTTGCATGAAGAAGTCCTGAAACCCTTCATCATAGAAATGCTGACCGTCAAAAGCAAAGATGTTAAAGAAAAACAAAAGTACCATGATGATAAAATACTAGACGCACTGAGGGGTATTGAATTCAAGTTTGATAGTAAAAGCGGTTTGGGTCTTGGTCATGTTGTGAAATTTATCACTGAAGACAATAAGTGGCGTGGTATCACACTGATCCATCAAGATACGTTCATACAGTTTTATCTGATTTCTAGAAGAGAGTCAAAACCATCGAAACCTACAAGATTTGGTTTTACTAGAGAACCACTTCCACCACTTGAACTAACGCGTCAAGTCTTTAGCGGACAAATACCGCCTGAGCTTGAGCCAACATATGAAGAGTAATCCAAATCGAAATCTATCCCTCTTTTTTTGATATATTGCTTGGTATAGAGTTGTTTGTCCGACAATCAGTTTTCCAAACCTTGTTTGGGAAAGGACCTTATTCGCACTATTCTGAAAATGATTCCATCTTATGAAAGGGGAATTCAAAAGATGTGGCTCAGATACCCCTGGGTGCTTCATCCCCTAAGGTCGCGGAGGTATCTTTCGTCATCGCCACGTATAACTAACATGTTCTGAAATAAGAAATTTACTGTTTCTAAGAGCCGATTTTCTCTAACTTCATTTTGCGGGAGGATGAACATACGTTTCACATTCTGACCCAGAAAATCTATATCAGCAGCTCGGAAGGCTGGATAAATCCTCCGAATACGGAAACATACACCAGAGAGACTATTATCATAGAAATCATCGAAATCAGAATGAATGTTACATAGGGGATTTCCCTGAATGATAACTTCCGTTTCTTTTTGTGCAAAAGTATTCCAGAAATAATAAAGACTGCCAATATGAGCAATTCTATGATACTCTGGCCTTCTATGAAGGCTATAGAAAAACTCAAGCCTAGGAACAAACCTAAACCTCCTATTACCATAATTTCCATTTTAGATGTCTCTCTAGGAGCGTGCGCAAATCCCAATAGTAGCCCTGATGCTATGAGTCCAAAAAGGCCGAAATATGAGATTTTGTGTCCTAGGATTTCATCGTAGAAGTATACAAGATCGAAGATATCGGGGGGAACCACAAGTCCGCCTTGATCAATTAGGTTATGAATCGAGTTTGCTGCAAAATGAATTCCATGCCCCTCAAATAACAGGAAGAAGGATAAGATCATCAGCAATTCTAGCATTCTCTTTCTGGTTCTGGGTAGAACTGAGGTACTGCCGATTATCCTGTACAGCAGGTAGGAGGAAATGGCAAGAAAAGGAGCCATTAAGGCAAGATCTATGAAATCCCCCACGCTTATCACAGGTGTGGGGATAAGAACTCCCTTGATGAACGTGGATCCAAGACCTATTATGGTTAGTCCTGCAGTGAAGATAGCGCACCACGAAGTCAACCTATCCATTATTAATCACCTAGTTTTTGTTTTTTCCCTCCATTTGGAAGCACAATACGTTCGGCCAAGTTTCAGAATATGCTGTAAAATGGATGATTCTTCGTTAAGGGCTTAACGAATTGGCTCATATAATGGGCAATCAAAGCATCAGTCATAGCAGAGACCTTAAACACACGTCTGGATGATCTAATTGGCCCATATATAAGAAAGTCGGCAGCCATTACTTCAAGAAATGTGTGTGTTGCTGAATCACACGATTTGAACGCACCAACTAGAAAGTCTTTCTTCTTTTTCTTCCACATATATGTTGCGTTTGCAGGAGCGCAACCACTTGGCAATCCATATATCTCCTTCACTACTCGTATTGCCTGGCCTGCAAATCCTATGCTTGGCATGTCAAGTACTGTGGTGTCAACAAGAATATTCTCAATTCCAGACCTCTCGGCTAGTTCAAGCAGTCCCCTAAGAACTTCGACTCTTCCCTCTGGTTTGAAATTTAATGGGTTGAATGCTAGAAGGACGGCTGATTTTATTCCACACTTCTTGAGATTGGCTAATTCTTTTCTTGTGGTTTCAAGAGAAATTGAGTTCCATATTGCCCTGTTAGTAAGCCCGGCTTCGTTTACGTATCTTGTCCCAGCAATTCTTACATCCTCATTACTCCCATCGATAAGGAATGGTATCTCTGTGATCTCAGACACAAACTCAAGATAGTTGATCATTGCCTCAGGAGAAGAAGCCATCACATCGAGAAAATGGGGATTACCTGTTTTTTCTGATAGACTCTCTGCCTTTCTTATGTAATTCTCAATCTTGTCCTGGTCGAAAATTCCTTTCTTATGATTTCTTACCTGTTTCATCCCATTATAGAAAACACTTCCAATGAGAACTGTCGGGAGCTGTCCAGGTTGACCACCGATCTTAATCCCGTCTATCTCGAAGATTTTCTGTTCTCTCTTAAAAAGAAACATGATTCTTCTCCCTTTAACTGAACGTAATGATTTGTAATAAAAGGTTAACTCTTACCATTATTCTAAGACCCAGAATCCTTCTCTAATTGTGTCTTCTGTTTTGGTTCTTTTCCCCCTCTCGGAGTAACTATAATAAGTCATTCCAAAAATGGTCATTCTTGCCAGTTCTCCTCATCGAGTTTGGGGAGATTACCCTATTATTGGAAAAACGATATAAAAAACGTGTGCATAATCATAAGATCGGTTAAAACATGGGAGGTTGCGCTTTGATCAAAAGAGAGGAAATCTGGGAGATCCTGAAAGAGTATGATAAAAGCAAAATCGCCGTTGGATGTATAGGTTCGCATTCCGCTCTTGATATAGCTGATGGAGCAAAAGACGAGGGTTTTGAAACGTATGTGTGGTGCGAAAAGGGAAGAGAAGAACCATATACAAGGTACTTCAAATCCAAATATCACAACAATACGCTTGTAAAGGGATGTGTTGATCATCCAATTGTTATCGGATCTTTCAAAGAAACATTAGAATACGAGAAGTTCATACGTGAGAAGAGCATTCTCTGGATTCCCAATAGGTCTTTCGTTTGTTATTGTGGAATCGATTCTGTGGAAAATGATTTTCGTGTACCCTATGTAGGAAGCCGGAATCTCCTCAGAATGGAGGAACGAGAGGAAGAAAAAAGTTACTACTGGGTCTGCGAAAAGGCAGGCCTTCCAATACCTAAGAAGATTGACGATCCTGATGAAATTGACCGATTAGTCATGGTGAAACTCCATCATGCCCAAATGAAACTGGAAAGAGGATTCTTCACGACAGGCAGCCCTGAAGAATATAGAAAGAAGGCGGATGAATTAGTCAGGCAGGGAATCATAACCCAAGAAGATCTCGGGAAAGCAAGGATTGAAGAGTATGCCATAGGTCCGGTGATGAATTTCAACTTTTTCTACTCACCCGTATCCGAAGCCCTTGGTGAAGAACCAATAGAGCTTATGGGAATTGATTGGCGTTTTGAATCTTCATTGGATGGATTGGTCAGAATACCAGCAGCCCAACAACTGACTCTTCCGGAGCATCAGAAAAATCCTATAATGACAGTTGTGGGTCATAACGATTGTACGATACGTGAAAGCCTTCTAAGAAATGTATTTCCACTAGGAGAGAAGTTTGTGAATGCTACTAAGGAGCATTTCTCGCCAGGAATGGTGGGAGCATTCACTATTCAGACCATAATAAAAAGCGACATGAAGCCAGTAATATACGATATTGCCACAAGGGTTGGTGGTGGTACAAACGTCCACATGTGGAATGGTGCCCCGTATGGGAATGTTTTGTGGAGGGAAAGAATGTCTACTGGGCGAAGAACGATTCTTGAGATTAAGAGGGCTATTGATGAGGATTTACTAGAGCTGATCGTCACCTGAAAAAGACTCTCCGTATTTTTGACGCCTCTGATTACAGAAAGGTTAATTTGAGACCTCTGGGTATATATCCGATTCAAAAGAAGAGGGAGATATATGCAATTAACGCTTGATACAGCCGTATGGTATGTTGTTGCTATCGTAGTGGTATTGATAGCCCTATATATCTCAGTAAGATTAGTCGCTGGGCGCAAATCAACAGATGCTCCTTTTGTTCTTCGCTTGCTGGTTGTTGCTGTGATTGCAGTCTTTGCCATTCCTGCTTTGTCAACGATAGCAAGTAGACTTGGAATAGATCAACTTGCTCCCATAATTGCCTTTGTTGTGTTGATATATTCTGTAAGATATATAGTAGAGGTCCAAAAAGGTCAAAACGTTTCGCATTCGCACTCAATATGGATATCTTTCATGTGTCTGCTAATAATCCTCATACTAAATTTGGTAACGACAACATTCTTGGGCGTCACAATCATTGAAATATAATAACGTAATCCCTTACTTTTTTCTTACGTTATCTTTCAAGTCTATTGTCTCGCCGATTTTCATAGCCTCCACATCTATTCCTCGAGCTTTCTTTTTCATCAGCTGTTGAAAAAGACGAAAATCTGTAGATGAAATTGATGTTTCAGTATGAATAGGCACGACAATACTGGGATTGATAACCTTCACAACTTCTACAGCTTTCTCAATATTGAATGAGACGATTCCACCTATCGGAATGAATAAAACATCCGTTTTTATCTCCCTCAAATTGTAACACCAAACTGTGTCTCCCAGATGCGCAAATGTTACTCCCTCCATATTTAGCACAAATCCCATGACTTTGACAATGAATCTCATAAAAGCAAAGCCATGCTTCAGACGATATCCCGCAATTCTAATTCCGTCCAGAACGAGGGTCTTGCCATCTTGAAGATGTCTTAGTAATTTTGATGGTACACCTTTTCTATATGCAAAGCCAATCGTTTGTTTGTTTCCTACTATGAGAGCTTTGTGTTTTTTTGCCAGGGCTGCGGCGTTACCAAAATGATCTTTATGTCTATGTGTAATACAAATCACATCAACTTTTTCTTCCTGAGGAACCAGTATTCTTCCCTTAAAAATACCTGGATCGAAAACTATGTTTTTCTTCCCGACTAGCTTAAAGGCTGAGTGACCATAGAATTTCATCTTGACCATTCGAGAGAATCACCTTTCTTGAACCTGTGTAAATTACGATACGTTTTAATAAGCATTGCCTACATATATTGTTGAGTGTCTTCAAGTGGCCAAGGACCCGAATGAAAACATGCATTTGGAAGGCGTATTTCGCATTACCAATGAGCTAGACTGAGACGCCTAAGGGTCGGAATTGTTAGAATTCATCTTGCTAACCTGCCGTCTGCCGATCTAGAAAGTAAAACCCTATCCCTTTCTTAGGGCTCTAGCTGATGTCTCAAGTCTATTCTATTGACATGTAGGGTTTCTGAATACTGAGGGGATATCGATAGAAAAATATCGCTTGCTCAAAGAAAGAGATTTCATAGAGAAATATGGTGAAAAACTCGCAGGTTTTATTTCTTCAGAGGAAAACCGAGAGCGTGTACTCTCTCTGGTTGAAGAGTTACTGTCACACATATGCGACGTCTGCGTAGAATGTGAATCTGATAGAATAAAGTGTGCGTTCAAGCCCATATGCGGTTCCAATCGCCCATTCCTCAATGTAATGGTAGATCTTGGTATGAAGCTAGAAGATCTTCCCCAATACTGTCTTCAACAGCGCACAAATCTGATTAAACGTTACCTGCATGGAAAAATCAAATACCTCTCGTTAAAGGACGCAAAGATTCCTCTAAAACTGCTTCTGGAGACCATTCCAAAAGATCGTTCGCTTCCTTTGTTTGTTCCTAAGAATCCCAAGGAGTTAATCGATGTTCTTAAGGATGAATTCAAGAGAAATTTCGAGGAAGTAACGATAACTCCTGATGAAGGTGACGAGAAGTTCCTTCTCAAAGTGCCGGAGAAAATTATGTTTGCTGGGGTGGATGGTAAGCTCCTCTATTTAGACCTAGAAAATGGAACTGCGACAATAAACCCCTTAAATGATCCCATAGACTCGGAAGCCAAACTAAGACTATTGATACGCCATCTAGCCAAGGTTAGCAATCTGGATGTGGATATTATTGAAGAGATGTACGGTTTCTGGTATTTGAATTTCTTGCTTGGGGATGAATGTACTGGCCTAGGTAAAGAGGTCATAGACTCATTAAAATATTATATAACGACTTTGGATCCCTACTCTGATTACGTTACTTACCGTTTGGATGGCACAAAGCTATACCTATTGGTCGATGTAAAACCTCCTGGCAAAAGTCCCCTGGGAAAGGCCATAAAAATGAAGACCTTGAATAAGATATTTGAAGTAGTCCAAGAAGCCTGGCAGGCATTAGAACAGGCATCTAAGGAGAAAGAATCCAAAGGCAAAGAACCTAAGGAAAAGAAACCCAAGAACAAGAAATCCAAAGATGCTGGATCCAAGAACACGGAATCGAAAAGCAGGAAAACCAAAGGTAAGACGACTTTGGTCAAGAAGTCCACGAATTAGTCTTTTGACTTTTTCGCATGGCAATTGTTATAAGAAATCAATATAAACCACTAGAAAGAATATTAAAAAGCCCTTTTGCGCTAGAACATCAAAAAGATTCTAAAAGGTGATATGTTTTGGAAAAACCTACCCTAAGAACAATTTTAAAAAACATGCTAAATCTCTCTGAGGAAGAAGCTAATACATACATGTATCTTCTCATAGTAGGACAATTAACCGCCAGCGAAGTCTCTTTATACACTGAAATATCTTACGATATGACTATTGAGATTCTAGGAAAGTTGAAGGAAAGGCTATTAGTGCAAGAAACGCCAGGTTTGGTTGTTCGATATTCTGCTGTGGCCCCGTATGAAGGGTTTGCCAAGCAACTTAGGGCATTTCAGGACAGATTAGTTCGCATCAGGAATGATGTAGATAATGCAATCAAATCACTCCTAAAGAAACTAACAACTGATGTTTCACAATGGAAGGTGTCTCTTTCGGAAGCAGTCAATCTGCAAACAAATAAGACTAAGGATCAGATCCAGAAGACAAAGGAAGATACAACGACTTCTCTTCAAGATGTCCTCAAATTAGCTAAATCTGATCTATCCTCTAGGATTACATCTTTGGTGAAAGATGACAAGACCGCTACCGATGATTTCGTAAACTCAGCAGTAGAGAGGATTTCTACACTGATGGAAAAATTCGAATCAGATGTTACTAATCTTAAAGAAGGACTCGAATCGAGTCTTGATAGGAATCTGGAAGCATTTTCCGAAGAAATGACTGAGCAAGAGACCGAGACTCTGGGTGTTTTGGATGAAAACAAGAACTCAATCGAAAGCACTGTAAGTCAACTCTCGACATATCTTAAAGATGCTTTGAGTTCAAGTGTTGACCAGCATAAAGAACAATTCTCCGCTCTTAAAGAGAATTTGAACACTACCACTGTAGATTATAGGGAGAATATAAAGACCGATATAAGCGGATTTCTCGACAGAATCTCTCAGGAAATGTCTGAGTGGGCCTCCAAACATCAGGAACTATCATCGAAGAGATGTGGATATTTCTCGGAGACTATCGACTCAATGAAAAACAGTATCGATGAGAGCGCAAACAGCCTGAAGTATGCCATAAATACAACTCTATCTGCAAGCCAAGAGGAATTGAAAACCACTTCATCAGATCTTAAGGAGAGTCTTTCTAATACTCTGGATCAATATCGAGAGTCTTTTGAGAATAGCCTTTCGGAAACAAAGCAACGAATGATCGAGCTGATCTCAAAATCATTTGAATCTCAACTTGATCAATATGTCACGCTCTCTGAAGATTTTAGAAAAAATGTTATTTCGGCGATAGATAGGCATACTGACTGGCATGGAACAAGCATGGACGAAATTCAGCAAACCTCTGTGGATACACTAGATGAAGCCCAAACCAAGATTTCAGAGGAAGTGGCATCAGCTAATGAGAATTTTACCACAGCAACAAGCAATTACCTTCAAGAACTGATGGAAAGTAACAATCAAAGCAAGGAAGCAATTACTGCGACAGTTTCTGGGCAGAAGAAAAATATCAACAAAGTCGTAAAATCCCTGCAGAATGCGTACGCAAAAGTTATTGACAAGAACTTGTCAGAGTTCGAAGCAACTATATCGAATCTGGATAATAGCATGATCTCCAGCCTAAATACAAATGCAGAACAAGCTGTTTCGAGAACTGGAGAATTGAAAAGAGAGATCAAGGAGAAAATCTCAGCAACTGTTAAGAAGTATACCAAGGAGACTGATGTCGACAAAACCTCAATAGCTGATTCATCCAATGCATTTTCAAAAGAATCAGGAGAATTAGCTGAAACAATGAAGCTTAATGTTACAAATCTTGGAAATGGGCACCAAAAGGACTTCAAATCATTTGCCAAAGAGATGGACAGTAATCTGGAAGCAAGGCTCACAAAGAACATCGAGAAGGTGGTGAATACCAACCTGGATATATTGACTTCTCACGAAAAACAGTACTCAGATAATGCCAAAGCACTCGAATCTAGATTATTAGAGAATGTGGACTCCGCTGTAGGCAGTGTCACCTCGACTGGCAAGGAGGTCAGCACCAAAGCCGGTGAAGGCATAAGCATAATTCATTCCGATGCCAGAACAAATGAAGAAATGCTGATGGCTGCGTGGGATGAAGTATCCAGAACTGCGCTTTCAGAGGCCCAAGAATCCTGGCATTTGGTGACCAAAACTGCTATACTTGTTCATATCACCGATATGCTGCTGAGAACAAAATCTACGATAACAATCGTTATCCCGGACTTGGCAGATGTACCTGCTGAGAACCTGCTAGCAACTCGACCCCAAATAAGAGTTCATGTAGTCACCGGAATTGACATAGCCAAAGACGCCCCAAAAATCAAACAACTATTGGAAAAAGGGAATATCCGTCTGTGGGATCGTCCTGCTCGGGACTCTTTCGGATGTGCCAGAGATGCAGAAGAAGTGTTACTTGCTCCCTCAATGGGTGAACCTCAGAAAATAGTTGCCACAATATCCGAACATCCTGGCTACGTAGAGCTATTCCATAAAATATTCGGCCCCATGTGGATGGCATCTTCAAAAGAGATTAAGTTGCGAGATCTTGTATAATCCTCTCTTTTCATAAATAGCATTCTGGGGTCTTTTTGGCTTCTTGGAAAGACAGGGAACCAAAAAAAGGATACAAGCCAAAAGATGTCTGCTTGTTTCAGCAAATCCACTTTTTACACTTTTCTGTGCCATTCCCAAATCTCTTGGTTCTCCAAGAACCTAATCAGTCAGTTTTCTTAAGATAATGGAAGTATTTGAAATCTTGACACCTTTGATTTTTCGGATGTCGACTACGGCCGTCTTCAGTTCATCCATACCCTTGCAAGCGATCTTCATGATATAGTCATAATCTCCCGTAACAAAATACAGCCACTCGACTTTCGCAACCTTTAGTAATTGATCTTTGATGATCTCTGGCGTTGTATGTTCTGTTGTAATGCTTATGAAAGCTGTAATCTTCTCCTCCAAAAGGAAGCCTCCCTTTAACTGAATAAGTTACTCTAGACCAAATAGACAATAGACCTCCAAGAATATAAGCGTTAATTCATGAGGGATAAAATTAGTCTCCCCCTTCTGTGTCCGTATCGCTTTCTTCAGTCTCTCCGATTTCGTAGAGGTCTTCAAAAGCCTCCCTTTCTTCTTCACTCACCTTTCTTCTTAAGGGCCCTTCAACTATTTCCAGGCGCTCCTTAACAGAGTGGGGAATTCTATAAACAATCCTGTACTCACCAAGTTTATCTCGATCTTCTTTTGCGTAACCACATTTTCGACAGGAAAGCAAAATCTTGTTACTTTGCTTTTTGGGCACGAGGAGAGCTCCACATTCCGGACAGAATTCCATCCTATTTCCCCTCAATTTTATCATAAATCATGCACAGGCAGGAATTGCTGAATTCCTCAGAATTATGCTGATAAACACCACATATTTAAACCTATGCCTATCAGAGAAAATCATTTAAGGCTAGATAAATCTTAAAAATGTAAGGGCCAAGTGTAGGTCCAGTTTGATTTAGCTGGAGGACATTAGAATGACCGAGGCATCAGTCTTTTTACCAAGAAGGTTTTTCATTACTAGCGCAAAGGGCTCAAGTAGCACATCCATAACTAACGCTTTTGACGTAGCTTTATTGAATGCTGGCATAAGTAGCTGCAATTTGGTTGAAGTATCTTCAATCATTCCTCCCAAGGCTGAGCACGTTCATCGTTCGACGGAAATACCACCTGGGACCATCACTTTTACTGTTATGGCCAGAAAGGATGGAACATCTGAGAAACATATAGGAGCTGGCATAGGGTGGGCTTGGGGAACATTGAGTACGGGTAAGCGCCTCGGAATCGTTGTTAAAGAGGAGATAGAATCAAAAGATGCCAATCTGATTAAAGCAGAACTTGAGAAGAAACTTAGAGAGATGGCCATTACAAGAAATATGAAACTTCTGGAGATTCATACTCAAGTAGAGCATATGGAAGTTCCCAAGGATAAGTTCGGTAGTGTTGTGGCTGCTTTCGTATATCTTTAATAGAATCCTTTATCCAAAAGCTGACGTGCAAAGAAGCTCAAAGATAATCTTTGCAGCACTGACCGCGGTGGACCCATTATCATATTCAGGGACAACCTCAACAACATCTAGGCCGACCACTTTTTTTGAAGCCTCGGAGACACCCAAGACAAGTTTCAGCAAAGTAGAGAAACTCAATCCTCCGGGTTCTGGGTTTCCAACACCTGGAGCATAAGCAGGATCCAGAACATCCATGTCGATTGTTAGATAAACTCCTTCAAAACTTGCTAACAGTTTTCTTACCGAACCTATTATGCTTTGCACTCCTTCTTCCTGAATATCATCGGAAGAAAATTGGATCATATTTCCTTCTGCAAATTCGTGCTCTTCCTTGGAGCAACTCCTGATCCCGAACTGAATTATCGCTTCAACACCTGCTATTTCCGATATTCTACGCATAACCGTGGAATGTGAGAACTTCTCACCCATGTAAGAATCCCTTAGATCCATATGTGCATCAAAATGAATCACTGAAATACCATCTTTTAATGCCTTTATTGATCCATATGTCAAAGTATGTTCTCCACCGATGAATATCGGAGTTTTTTTGGCTTCAAAGACCTCCTTAGCGACTAATTCGATACGTTTGAGTGTTTCTTTGACGTTGCCGTGGATTACGTCAATATCTCCCATATCATATATTGCACCACTGGCTAATCCTTTTTTGCCCCTCAAACTATATGCCTCGATATTGTTGGAGGCTTCTCTAACTGCTCTTGGCCCAAACCGTGAGCCAGGTCGGTAACTACTCGTTCCATCGAATGGAACTCCAATCACCACATAAGGAGCGACATCAAATGAGCCCAAACTGCCCATAAAGGTGTTGTGAGGTGACATGTGGAAACTTCTATCCATAAATATCTTCTCCTGTCTTTACTTTCAGCTGCTATTCCTAAAAGGATTTCCTAGCTATTCTGAGAAAGCAAATTAAGATTTTTATTTATATTCCTGGTTTATTATTTCTGGTGGGAAATATAGTATGAAGAACATTACCATGAAGGGTTTTGATGAGACAACAGACATAAAGACTGCTCTAAATATCTTCCTTCCGTTGATTAAGTTTACTTGTGAAGTCGAAGAGATCAACACAAATGAAGGATTATATCGTATCTTAGCTGAGGATATCCACTCGCCTGTTAACATTCCCCGTTTCAATAAATCTGCTATGGATGGTTACGCAGTCAGAGCAAAAGACACGTTTGGAGCATCAGAAACCAACCCTTTGACCTTTTCCGTGGTTGATTCAATAGCTGCAGGGCAAACTCCAACCATTGAGGTAGAAGAGAACCAAGCCATCATGATAATGACTGGGGGAGAATTGCCTCCAAGGGCAGATGCAGTAGTCATGTTTGAGTATACCAACAGATTGGATGAGAACACAATTGAGGTCTATAGACCGGTGGTGCCAAAAGAGAACATTTCATTGGTAGGAGAAGATGTTCGTCAAGGCGATACGATACTAAGACGTGGTACAATATTAGAACCCCAAGATATAGGAATGTTGTATGCTCTCAACACTCTTTCCATTAAGGTCTTTGAGAAACCTCGTATTGCAATTGTTTCCATAGGCGATGAATTAGTAGAACCAGGAGAACCCCCTCCTCTTGGAAAGATCATCAATACCAATACGCCCATGATTCAAGCTCTCACGAGGAAGTTGGGAGGATCCCCAATAGATCTAGGAATCGCCCGAGACGACTCTGAAGAGATAAAAACAAAGATAATGGAAGGAACAGCCAAAGCAGACATACTGATTCTCATAGGTGGAACATCCGTAGGCAAGAAAGATTTAGCACCTGGTGTAGTGGACTCTGCTGGAAAATTAGTCGTCCATGGTATGTCCATGCGCCCTGGTAAACCTACTGGGCTAGGAATAGTCAAAGAAAAGCCGGTAATTCTGGTTCCTGGCAATCCGGTAGCTGCAATGATCAGTGTATGCATATTTGGCAATAGGGTTATTCAAAAAATATCTGGTCTAGCTCCTGAACGGATAATTCCGCCTATTAACGCAAGAATGACTCGACGTATACCTTCAAATGTCGGTAGACGCGACTTTGCCAGAGTCCTTGTCAAGTGTGAAAAAGGAAAGTATGTTGCTGAGCCCATTAGGGTAGCTGGATCATCAATTCTCTCAAGCATGGTTAAGGCAAATGGTATAGTTGTCGTGCCTGAAAACAAAGAAGGAATCGAAGAAGGTGAAGAGGTAGAAGTTCTTCTGATCCGACAACAAATCGAAGGTGAAATCATTTGAAGGAACGAAAGATCTTTAGAGAACTCGTTACTTTGGAGGAAGCCCACGAAATATTGAGTAAACACCTAACGCTTGTTCCTGATGTCGAGACAATATCCCTCACTTCAGCTCAAAAAAGAATCCTTGCCCAAAACGTTATTTCACCAATCGATGTTCCAGGATTTGACCGGGCTACAATGGATGGCTTTGCTGTCATAGCTGAGGACACCTTTGGGGCTGAAGAAACACGCCCGAGAAGGCTCAAGATTGTGGGCAGGATAGAAGCGGGAGAAACCCCAATCGTTGGGATTAAAAGCGGTGAAGCCATTGAAATCTCAACAGGCGCGCCTTTGCCCAAGGGGACTACTGCCGTAATAATGGTTGAATACACAACTCAATCTCAAGGGTCGGTAAATATCTACAAATCAGCTAGACCCGGGGAAAACGTGATGGCAACTGGTTCTGACATCATGATGGGCGAACTCATTTTAAGAAAAGGATGTGTTTTGACTCCGAGAGAGATTGGTGTATTGGCAGCCGTGGGTATGACCGAAGTAGAGGTCTTCTGCAAACCAAGAGTGGCGATAATCTCCACAGGCAATGAAATCATGCCCCTTGACCGGTTACTCGATTATGGACAGATATTTGATGTTAATTCATATTCCATTGCAGCAGCAGTAGAGGAAAGTGGCGGTATGCCGATTCTTCTAGGTATAGGGCGGGATGACGAAAAAGAGTTAAAAGAAAAACTCACTCAAGGATTAGTCCAAGCAGACATGATTCTGACAAGTGGCAGCACATCCGCTGGCATAGGGGATATGGTATATAATATCATAGATGAGCTAGGAAAACCGGGAATTATAGTTCACGGAATTGCTGTGAAACCCGGCAAGCCTACAATTATTGGAATTGTAAATGATAAGCCCATATTTGGGCTTCCAGGATATCCTACCTCCGCGCTAACTATGTTTAACTTGATTGTTCGTCCAACGATACAGAGGTTGGCAGGGATTATCCCCAAGTCATCGGCCAAGATATCTGCCAAAGTAGCCACCAAAATCCACTCTGTTCTCGGAAGGAAGCAATTCCTGCCTGTAAACGTTGTGGAAACGAAGGATGGTTATAGGGTTTACCCTTCGTCGAAAGAATCTGGTGCCATTACTACTCTAGCAGAAGCCGATGGCTTCATTCAAATACCCAGGAACAAAGAAATCCTCTTCCCCCAGGACTCAGCTGAAGTATATCTGTTTGCGGATGAGCTGAGACCTGCTGATTTAGTAATTATTGGCAGTCATTGTATAGGTATTGACATAATTCTTTCCCTCTTGTATGATCGTTATCCAGGATTTCTGGCCAAAGTAATAAATGTAGGCTCAATCGGAGGATTGAGAGCTCTCATGAGAGGGGAAGCTGACATCGCTGGAATTCACCTTTTCGATGAAAAGACCGGAGAGTATAATACTCCCTTTATTGACAAATATGGATTGACGGGTGAAGCTTTGATAGTTCGTGGTTATAAGCGAAAACAAGGACTGATTATTCCGAAAGGAAATCCCAAGCAGATTCATGGACTTGATGATTTGTTACGTACTGATGTGGTTTTCATTAACAGGATTCCAGGTTCTGGCACAAGAGTTCTACTTGATAGTAAACTCAGCGAGCTTTCCAGAAATCGCCATCAGACTTTTGAAGAAATATCTGCCAATATCGAGGGCTTTGGAGTAGAAGCAAAAACCCATTCTGCTGTTGCCGCTGCAATTCTATATAAAAAGGCCGATGCTGGGCTTGGCATAGAAACGGTAGCCAAGAATTATGATCTTGACTTTATCCCAATAGCTCAGGAGAGTTTTGATTTTGTTATTCTTAAGAATCGTTTAGAGAAACCTTGGATAAAACGATTCGTGAGCATGCTTGGCTCTGAAACATTTAAAGAGGAGCTGAAAAAGAGGCCAGGTTTGACTATGGACAATGAAACCAGCTTAATCGGTTCCGATAAAGAGATCTAAAGCATAATACTCAATCTATCATCTTGTTTTTCTGAATGCCTTCAGGTTCTTCTCTTATCGTATGACAAATTTCACAGAGTCTATTTAGAAGTTCGAATTCAGACAATTTCCCCTCTGCCAACTCTTTTGCTGTCTCCTTGATAGATCGAGACGCAGGAGATGACTTTCCAATTCTTAATTTATAACCTCTCTTTGAGGTGACATACTGACTTACCGCAGCCTGAGTCAGACCGAGGAGCTTTGCTGCCTTTATTTGGGTTAGTTTGAAATCCAATACAAGAGTCTTTGCAATTTCCGCTCTTATTAGAGGAAGAATAGCACTTACTACTTTTTCACAGGGAAGACCCATAATACTTCACCGTCACAATGATTATCATAGTATAACACTGCTATAATTACTAATAAACCTTTAGCATATTTAAGCTTTTTAGGCGGTACGTTCTACTCATAATTGTTTTATAATAGAAAAACGGGATTTTCTGATAAGAGGAAGTGAGAATGCCCAAGTATGACACGATAATTACAAGATACGGAGAAATCGGAATAAAATCTGAAAGGACTCGCAAGAGGTTTGAAAAGATTCTTATTAAAGGTATACATGCAAGGCTTAGAAACGCGAGGAAATCATATAATATTCGAAAAGAGCGAGGACGGATATTCATTGATTCTCCTCACACTGGAAGGCTCTATCCTCTGCTTGATAAAATCTTTGGAATAGTATCTTTCTCTCCTGCCATCACGCTCTCTACCGTGGAGCTAGATGGGGTTAATAAAGGGATTGTGGACTATGCCAGGAACGTAATTGTTGGCGGCATGACTTTTGCAGTACGAGCTCGAAGAACGGGTACACACCCATACACAAGTAAGGATATCGAGACGGTTGCAGGTAAAGCCATTCTGGAAGCGTTTGATCATGAGATTACCGTAAACCTCAGCAAACCAGATATTACAATACATGCCGAAATTAGGGAGAAAAAAGCGTACATATATCATGAGGTAGTGAACGGTCCAGGTGGTCTTCCTTTAACTACTCAAGGAAAAGTTGTTTGCATGCTCTCGGGCGGCATAGACTCTCCAGTTGCAAGCTATCTCATTATGAAGAGAGGAAGTCTTCCAGTATATGTTTATTTCCACAGTTACCCCTATGTTGATGAATCCCCAATAAAACGAGTCATCGACGTAGTGAAAAAAATGAAGGAGTATGTTTCGGGTTATGGAATGAGAATATATATTGTTCCTCAAGGAAACATTTTGAAGGCAATTATCAAACGAAGCCCCAGAAAAATGCTATGCATCCTGTGCCGGAGGTCGATGTATCGTTTGGCTGAACAAATAGCTGAAAGAGAGAGAGCTGAGGCTATTGTTACGGGGGAGAGCTTGGGCCAGAAGGCAAGTCAAACGCTGAGAAATCTTTTTGTTGAAACTTACGGTATGAAATTCCCGATTCTTCGACCCTTAATTGGGTTGGATAAAGTTGAGATTGAGTTGATTGCAAAAAAGATAGATACATATGAAACATCAATTCGTCCCACTTCATGCTGCACTGCAGTACCTAAGTATCCTCTCACATCGGCTAGTCTTGATAATGTACTTGATGTTGAGCGAGGAATTGAATTAAATCATTTAATTGAGGACTCGCTTGAGAGCGCTGAAATAATTGATCTTTGATTTTCTCAGCTTTGTGGTTTTGGGTTATATCTCTTTAACAACAAGGCGTTCGCCACAACTGTCACAGAACTCATTGACATCGCAAATGCAGCTATTTCCGGCCTCAAGAGAAGTCCGATAACGGGGAACAGAATCCCAGCGGCTATAGGTATGGCAGCTACATTGTAAGCCAATGCCCAGAAGAGATTTTGCTTAACCTTTCTCACGGTTTGCTTACTTAGGCGAATGGCAGCTACCACATCTCTCAAGTCCCCCTTAATCAGCACTATTTCTCCAGTTTCAATAGCCACATCAGTTCCACTCCCTATGGCAATCCCAATATCTGCCTGAGCTAAGGCTGGAGCATCATTTATTCCGTCTCCAACCATGGCCACTATTTCACCCATATCTTGAAGCTTCTTTACTTCCTTAGCTTTGTCCTCTGGATGTATTTCTGCCAGCACACGATTGATTCCCAATTGCTGGGCTATGGCTTTCGCTGTTCTCTCATTGTCCCCTGTCAGGATGGTTGCCTTTAATCCCATTTTCCTTAGTGAACTCACAGCATCTCTGGCATACTCCTTTAGTGTATCTGCCATTGCTATTAATCCTACTAAGCGATTATCTTCTGCAACTAGTGTTACCGTCTTACCTTGCGACTCCAGATCCCTCTTACGCCTTTCATCTTCTTCATTTAGAATCACGTTATTACTGATAAGAAGTTTCCTATTGCCACTTAATATCCTTCTATTATCGTACTTCGCTACGTTCCCTTGTCCAGGAACGTAGCTGAATTCTGTTGGTTCTGGAATCTCCATTCCCATTTCTTTGGCTCTCTCTATTATGGCAATGGATAGGGGATGATTTGAGAATCTTTCACA
This sequence comes from Candidatus Hodarchaeota archaeon, assembly GCA_048886745.1. Lineage (GTDB taxonomy): Archaea > Asgardarchaeota > Odinarchaeia > Odinarchaeales > JBHLKK01 > JBHLKK01. Next base: position 18,604 of record JBHLKK010000011.1, read on the forward strand.
AATGGCAGCAAGCGTTAGCACATCACTCTCCGACGGATTTTTTGAACCACCCTCTATCGGAACTATGTCAGTCACACGAGGTTTACCAATGGTAAGAGTGCCTGTTTTGTCAAATACAATAGTGGTAAGACTGCGAGCAGTTTCCAATGCTTCTCCGCTTTTTATCAATATTCCATTCTCTGCACCTTTTCCTGTACCAACCATAACTGCTGCAGGTGTAGCTAAGCCAAGAGCGCATGGGCAAGCAATAACCAAAACTGAAATTGTGATTGTAAATGAGAACAGGAAATCCATTCCTACCAAGGTCCAAGTGAAAAACGTGATTAGAGCCAGAATTATAACCGTAGGCACAAAACGAGCTGCAACTCTATCTGCGAATCTTTGCATTGGAGGCTTTGATGCCTGAGTTTCTTCAACCAGCCTGACAATCTGTGCCAAAACCGTATCCTTCCCCACCTTTGCTGCTCTTATCTTCAACATACCGAGAGTATTGATCGTTGCACCTATTGCTGTGTCTCCTACATTCTTTTCAACAGGTACGGATTCTCCGGTTATCATAGATTCATCTACAGTCGAATGGCCATCAATAACCTCACCATCAACAGGTATTCTCTCTCCAGGTCCAACGACAACAATATCTTCAACTTGGACCTCTTCAATCGAAATGACCATTTCCCTATTATCTCTTATTATCTTGGCAGTCTTTGGCTGCAGTTTCATTAGTTTTCCAATAGCCTCGGAAGTTCTCCCCTTTGTGATAGCCTCAAGCATCCTACCAAGAGTGATGAATAGTATCAACAAGGCTGAAGTTTCATAAAACAAAGGTCCACTAATAAAGAAGGTGGCAGCAATGCTATAGAAATAAGCAGCCGAGGTGCCTAAAACCACCAACACGTCCATGTTTGCGGTTTTGTTCATTAATGCCAAGTATGCTCCCTTATAGAACTGGTATCCCCCAATGAACTGAACAGGTGTTGTTAAAACGAGCAACAGGATTGCTTTAGGAGCAATCTCCGGAAGAGCAAATGGCAAAATATCGGCATAGCTGTAAATAACTATGGGCACACTCAGTATAAGACTAAAGATAAAAAGCCATTTTTGCATTCGAATCTCTCTGCGTCTTGCCACTTGTTCGCCTTCTGGTTCTGTTATGATTTCATACCCGGCACTGTGAACCGCTTTCTCGAATCCCGCTTCAGACACTTTACCGGGATCATAATCCACTATCGCTTTTCCTGTGGCAAGATTAACGGCAGCATCATAAACACCATGCAAGTCTTTCAGAGATTTTTCTACGGTCAAGACACATGTTGCGCAGTGCATGCCACCAATTTGCAGAGATATCCTTTTTTTTCTTGTTGATTCTGAACCTTGCCCCATAAGCATCTCCCTTTCATGCAGAATAATGAGTCTCAAACCAGAAGCACAAACGCTACTCATACTATAACGTTGTTATATTAATAAATGTTACTTTCTCCCATACCTGTCCTATCACTTGACAAGGCTTTTTCACGAACCAGTTAATGAATCTTAAGAACAAAACGTGGAAAAGTTATAGACATAATTGGTTGAGCTCATCCAGAATTAGCTTAAGATCTAACTTGTGAATTAATGCTTGGAAAACGATGGTTTCTTTTAAGATGGCCGGGCAATTAGCGCATGCTCCAAAATATTTTTCGATGACGCTCTTAGCTTCTGGACACATCTCAATAACATTTCCAATCTGAGCATCACCTACAAACCTCCCCTCTGGGGATTCCTTCACAATGACAGAGTCCTCTTTATCACGGAGTTCCTCCGTAGACAAGATTTCTTCTTTGCTTTCAGTTTGCTTGTCGCTTGTTTCTGAATCTTGATGAGTAACCTCTTCAGTTTCTTCTTCAACTTCTTCACCGGATTTCATGGGATTGGATACAGGATTCATCGACATAAAGCCACCCAAGACACATATTGTACATGTTGTATAAATAGAATGTGCGGTGATTCCAAGGCAGGATGAGGATTTAGTAGGAATTCATTCGATTCCAGAATATGGCACAATGCCGAAGTCTCAATAACTTGCGGGGTCCTAGATTCTTCGGATTATATCGAATGCGGATGAGATTCTGATTTCCAATCGAAACTGAGAATCACATTTTGCTGATCTGCATTAACCACATGATACCTACTTAACCCCAGGATACAATTTTATCATAATTATTGATAATTATGTTGATTAATTCTCTATAATTGACTAGTTTTACACCCTCAATTTCCAAATCTATTCCTCTGGCATTCAGATCTTCCGCTAACACAATGACTTCAATATCTCCCTCCAATAGTTCCGCGATTTTTTCACCCAAAATCCCCCTTAGAGAGATAACAGCGTCCTGAAAGAGCGCTATTCCTACTTTGTTTTGGATTGATTGTGATCTGATGACTCTTGTGAGAGTGTTCAAGCCATCGAAATTCCTATAAGGCGATTTATATAGCAAATACAATATCGAAACCACAGTCTCACCTCTCTAAAAAAACAATGTAGTATCTGCATCAAGTATCAATCTTGAGAACATTTCCAAATCTATGATCTTAGGCTCAAAATCCAGAGATTCTTTTTTCAAACCTCTCTCTTTCAGAGACTTATCTATTGCATATAACGGTACGTCTATTGCTCTCAGATTTTCAATCGTCAATCTGATTGGGTGCATATTTATTCCTTCAGGATTGTGATTCTTAGTAAGCGTATATACCCCATCATCGATGAAAACAGCTACAGCTTGTAGATCCATTGCAATTAATACTTGAGTTATTCTTGCAGCCTCAATAGGGTAAACACTCCCATAGGGACCCTGCCTGAAAACAACTATAACTTTATTCATATTCATCACTCTTCTAAGTCAAGACAACTACCTTGTCTGCAGCTTCAAATATCTCTGCGAGTGCACCTAAGCCATCAAACTCGACACCGGTAACGATGACTGTTTCATCATCTAATCCTCTGTAATAGCCACAAACTGGGCAAACCTTTATGGGAATTCCTTGAGATGCCAACTGTTCAAACATTTTGGCAACATTTCTCTCTTCTTCAGATTTTGGGTCTATTCTATTCAAGACATTATAGACTCCATCCACATACAGGTATATTCCCACAACTTCATGTCCTTCCTCTATTGCTGCATTTACCATTTTGAGAGTCGTATCGGCATTCTGATGAGTATATGGGCCCAACGTCAGCAGAAAACCAATTTTCCCCATAAATGTCCCTCGCTTAAGTAGCTTTTCATAACGCAAGTTGAACGAGATTATTTAAATTTTCTTACGACAAAACTTAAATGCATTCCTATTGACCTTGATGTGGCATCATCAAGATGCTCAAGAAAGACCATTTTCAGTAAAATCACTCATTCAAACAAAGAAGCAACAGAGGAGGCCAAACCGTGAGTGCTGGGTTGATTCCTGCGAGGACAATAGACGCCAAAGGCCTTAAATGCCCTTTACCGATCATCAAAGCTAAGAAAGGAATAGACCAAATCAGTTCTGGAGAAATCCTTGAAGTTTTATCTGACGACCCTGGTGCGAAGGAGGATTTCCCGAGGTGGTCAAAACGCACTGGCCACGAATTAATACAGGTCGTTCATGAACGGGATTTCTCTCGATACTACATAAGAAGGAAGTAGAAGCCGGGACTGGTGCTGGAGCCGGGACTGGGATTTGCACCCAGGTACGTGGATCTGCAGTCCACTGCCTAGCTACTCGGCCATCCCGGCATAACCTAGTCAATTATCGTGTAAGAAAAAACAACAATATTTATATGTTTTGCAGAGCTCCACTTTTTGAATTATCCGGGGGTTTTCAATTGAACGCCTCATATCGGAATAAAAGCTCTTGTCAATTTGAAGGAACCTTAAGGGTTAAATTTGCACGACTTTTGGATGAACTGCGCGAAATGGGAAGTGTGTTGGTCGCCCTCTCCGGTGGTGTTGATAGTTCTGTTCTTGCAGCAGCAGCCAAGATCGCATTGGGAGAGAATACATTAGCAGTCACAGCAAATTCCCCCTCCCTACCATCAAAAGAACTGCAAACGGCAGAGTATATAGCTAAGGAAATCGGAATCAGGCATATGGTAATAGAGACTGATGAATTAAATGACGCAGAATATGCTATGAATCCTCCCACACGATGCTATTACTGTAAGAAAGAACTAATATCAAAGCTCAGAAGGATAGCAGAGAAGGAGAATATCGCAATTATTGCTGATGGTTTGAATGCTGACGATTTGAATCAACATCGACCTGGAAGACGGGCACTCAATGAACATGGAATTTCTACTCCTTTGGCAGATGTGGGACTCACCAAAATAGAAGTTAGGGAGATTGCTAGAATCCTTGTTCCTCAAGTTGCGGACAAACCCTCGACCGCATGTCTGTCTTCAAGAATACCATATGGTCGGAAAATTACAGAGCAAAGCCTTCTCCGAATCGGAAAGGCAGAGGAAATCATTCATAAGCTTTCAGGTATTAGGCAAATAAGGGTTCGAGATCATGGAAATATCGCCAGAATCGAAATAGGAATTGATGAGTTAGACAAGATGTTCAATCTGAGTCTAATTAGTAAGACTGCTAAAAGGTTGAAGAGGTTGGGATATCGATATGTCACCCTAGATATGGAAGGTTATAGATCAGGGAGTTTTGATGAGGAAGTTGGATGAGAAACCGACAGATTTAAATAGTAGTTATCACTGCACATAGTGTCCCTATATATTGTCATACTATATATTCGGTGATTCAAGGTGGATATGGATTTAGTGGAGAAGAAATTGGATAGATGGCTTAAGGAGATGCGAAGGGGTACCCTGGAATTCTGGGTCCTAACTCTCCTGAATGAAGAACCGATGTATGGTGCCAAATTATGCAAGATTCTCTCGGATTGGTCAAAAGGCCTTGTCGATATTAAGGCTGGAACAATATATCCTCTGCTAAAAAGACTGGAGGAAGACGGATGGATAGAGGAGACAACAATGAGGATCCAAGAAGGAGAAAAGGGACCCGAGAGAAGGATTTATGGAGTAACGAATACTGGCGAACAGCTAATAAAAGCAATGGCTGAAAGCTGGACAAGTATATTTGAAAACATGTTTAGAAAAGTGGAAAAGAATTTTAAATCGTTAAAGCGTATGATGGAAAACCTATAAAGAAATAGGAAGTTTGATAAATCGATAATGCTCATCAAAATGGAGGTATAAGAATGACTAAACAAATCAAGCTTAGGGTTTCGGACATCGATAAGCGATATGCTGGTAGGGGCATTGTACGGATCGATTCCAAGGTTATGGAAGAATTGAGAATATCATCTGGAGATATTATTGAGATTGAGGGGCAAAAGAAGAAGACAGGAGCAGTGGTCGTACGAGGTCGCCTTGAGGATTCTGGGACGGGTTTTGTTCGAATGGACGGACTTCTTAGACTAAACGCAAGTATTGGAATAGGTGAATATGTTAAAGTTCAGAAAATAAAACCGCAAAAAGCAAAAAAGGTGGTTCTTGCACCAACACAGGACGGCAAACTTGTCGTTGATGGACGAGTTCTTAGGCAGAATCTAATCAACCGCCCAGTAATTCGAGGAGACGTGATCAGTGTAACAGGTCCGACTGCTCCATCAAGAACTGAAGCTTCAATCCTTACAGGCTTTTTCGGTACTAGAGTACCCTTTGCTCTTGGCGAAATACGTCTTATGGTTGCTCAAACCCAACCACTGGGAATCGTACAGATTACACCTAGTACTGAAATACTCGTTCTAGAGAAGCCCATGAAACCTGCAGTCCCATTGATTACCTATGAAGATGTGGGTGGGCTTGATGATGCCATTCAAAGAATTAGAGAAATGGTCGAATTGCCTCTCAAACATCCAGAGTTGTTCAGAAGACTCGGTATTGACCCTCCCAAAGGAGTTTTGCTTCACGGACCACCTGGCACAGGCAAAACATTATTGGCTAAGGCTGTGGCCAATGAATCTGATGCAAACTTTATTGCTATCAATGGACCAGAAATAATGAGCAAATTCTATGGTGAATCTGAGCAGAGACTCCGCGAAGTGTTCGATGATGCTGAAAAGAACGCTCCAAGCATTATATTCATAGATGAGATAGATAGCATAGCTCCCAAACGAGAAGAGGTTACTGGTGAAGTTGAGCGGAGAGTCGTGGCCCAGTTGCTTGCATTAATGGATGGTCTTAAAGGACGGGGCAAGATCATAGTCATTGGTGCTACCAATCGTGTTAACGCATTGGATCCTGCTCTACGAAGACCAGGACGTTTTGACAGAGAAATTGAGATTGGCGTTCCTGATAAGCATGGACGACTACAAGTGCTTGAGGTTCATACTCGGGGTATGCCGCTTAGTGATGATGTAGATTTGGATGACTTATCTCGGAGGACCCATGGATATGTCGGAGCAGATCTTGCAGCACTCTGCAGAGAAGCTGCCATAAATGCACTACGTGGAATCTTGCCAAAATTAGACCTAGATGCGCCCATGATTCCTGCGGAAATAATCGAATCTCTATACGTTACTCGCCACGATTTTGAGGAATCCTTGAAGATGATTGAGCCTACCGCAATGCGTGAAGTAATGTTAGAGATCCCTGATATAAAGTGGGATGAAATTGGTGGATTGGATGACGTAAAGAATGAACTCATAGAGGCAGTAGAATGGCCCCTGAAATATCCTGATAAGTTTGGTAAGATTGGCATACGTCCTCCAAGTGGGATACTCTTGTTCGGTCCTCCTGGTTGCGGAAAAACACTCCTTGCAAAGGCAGTTGCAAGTGAGAGCGAAGCGAATTTCATTTCGATAAGAGGACCAGAGATATTCTCCAAATGGGTGGGTGAATCTGAGAAAGCAATAAGGGAGATATTTAGAAAAGCAAGGACTGCGGCACCTTCGATAGTATACTTCGATGAATTGGACGCTGTGGCGCCCAGAAGAGGTATTTCTGAATCCACTCGTGTCTACGAGAGCACCCTTAATCAACTTCTGGCTGAAATGGATGGGCTTCAGGATCTCAAAGGAGTAGTGGTCCTTGCCTCAACAAACAGACCAGATATACTCGACCCTGCTCTGCTAAGACCTGGAAGATTTGATCGAATAATTCTGGTGCCAGCACCAGATAAAGACGCAAGATTAAGGATTTTTGAGGTCCATACGGCCAAAATGCCACTCGCTGAAGATGTAAGTCTAGAGAAACTGGCTGATCAGACTGCAGGATTTTCAGGTGCAGATATTGGTAATATCTGCAGAGAAGCTGGTATGATGGCGCTGCGTGAGACAAAGGAAGCCTCGAAGGTTCAAATGAAACACTTCAACGACGCATTAGAGAAAACTACTCCGAGTCTAACACCAGATCTGGTCAAGCAATATGAGGACATTCAGGCAGCTCTTACTGGACGCATAGTCAAGCTCAGGCCGGCCTACCTAGGTTAGCTTCTTTTCTCCTATTTTCATTTTAGAGCCCAAAAAAATGCGGATAACCGTCTTATCGTTTTAAGGGCGGGGGGCGTCATCGCCAGCTTCTTGGGGGGGAGGAGGGCGAGGAGGGTGAGGAGGGAAGAGGGAGAGCCTTTTTATAAAATCAGCACACTCCGCTGGCTCCGCCTAATTTAGTTATAGTTCCTTCTAACTTATAAATTTTTCTAATAATCGCAATAAAAATATATCATTTTTAACATATCCGAAACAAATATTGAACAAAACCCATTAAAACACGTAATGAATTATGAACGCTGCATAAAAAATAAACCAATGTTCTCTAAATCTCGCACAATAGAAAATCAATAATAACTGTGCTGGGGTTACTCCTCAATTCTTTCTCCGCATTTTCCGCAATATAAGGGATTAGAACTGTATTCTGATCCACAATGTGGACATACTACTCCAATCTTAGGCGGCTCTTCTTCGCCTGAAGGATATATTGTAGTCAGACTCTTCTCTCTGGTTATTGCTCCCCCGATTACACATGCAATAGTTGATATGCCCGCAAATACAAATCCTTTCCCAAGGTAGGCAAAAATTGGGTCCCACAGACTGACTGAGGTTAGTGATGACCAAACTCCAGGCATATAACGGCTTATGAGAAAAACAGCAAAAAGCGCCATTATGAGTCCTGCTGAAACTCCTACTCCAATGCTTCTTTTTCCTCTCGCTGTAGCTCCTCCGACAAAGGCAGCAAAGAATATGATTGACAGCTTTATCACAACCTGGGTCTCAAATGGCATAAGGACTGCATCCAAAATTGCTGTCAGCACACCGACTTCACCCTCGCCAAGGTACATCTGCTGATATACCTGAAAAACCACATCTGATAGCAAGAGATATACAAGAATATTAGCCAGAATTATCGTTATCAGGCCACTGCTCAATATTCTTGCAAATCCCACTCATTAAACCTCCCAAATTGTCTGAGCTATCGGCGGAAGAATCTTTGAAGAAAGAGAGTCAAGTGCCCTATTGAATCAGTTTTAGCGTTCGGAAGGCGTTAAGCAGCTTCAAGAGCTTCTTGCTTCTCTTTGCTAATCCTCTAAAGAGTATGGATACCTTCTTCCCTGCTGTCAAATCTACGATATTCTTGCCACTTAACACCTCTCCCAGTTTATCAAGAGTCTTGTCATCGGTTTCTTCAAGGAGTTTTCTTAATTCAAGCATTTTTACAAATTCTTCTCCGTACTTGTCTTGCCACGAAAGTTCATACTTCATCAGGGCTTTCTCACTGGTATCTCCTTCGGTTATACATTCCACCGCTACTCTGCCTGCAATACTGCCACAGACCATAGCATAACCAATACCTCCGCCAGTAATAGGATGAACTTGTCCTGCAGCATCTCCTACAAGCATGACATTATCCACAACGTTTTTTTCATTGGGTCCACCCACAGGTATCGCTCCAACGCGAAACTCTATTATCTTCGCGCTCCCCAATTTCTCTTTTCCCAATTCGTGGTTTTTGATAAATGATTGTAGATATTCTAATGCTATTTTCTCGCCATATCCTCCTCCAACACCGATACCAACATTCGCTCTATCATCTCCTTTGGGAAAAATCCAGACATATCCTCTAGGTGCGACCTCCCTTCCCATGTAGAACTCCATAAGGTCTGGATCATCAATCTTAACACCCGTCATTTCATAGCCAACACTTGCATCCAAATCCTTTAGCTTGAAAAACTTTCTCAGACCTGTTAACCTAGCTATGGTACTGTTAATCCCGTCGGCTCCGATGACAATATCTGCCTTAACCTCAACCTGCTCTCCCATACTTCTTGCTATAACACCTTTGACAATACCATGTTCCCATATTAGTCCCGTTACATCGGTGTCAACCAATACATTTGCTCCTTCTTCCGTTGCTTTGGCAAGAAGTTCCTTATCAAATACTCTTCTATCGACAATATACCCATCAGGTTCAGGTTTTACATATTCCACCTTCAGAAGGTTTGGACTGTACACTCTGAAACCTCTTATCGGATTTCTAATTGAATCTTCCGGAACGTTGATTTCAGCTATCCCAGGACCGACCTTGCCAATGGCTTCTCCACATTGAACAGGTATTCCTATATTTTGCTTTCTATCTAGAATTAAGACTTCTCCTCCATTGCGAGCTGCCGATATTGCGGTCGTACTGCCTGCTGGCCCCGCTCCGACAACAACAATATCCGTTTTAATCTTCAATTATTATCGCCCCCACAGGACAGATTTTCTCACAGATACCACAATTATTACATTTCTCATTTACATGGATTTCGTAATGAGTAGCCGCCAAGGCATCCCTCGGACACACACAAGCACATCCAAAGCATACTCCGCATTTTTCACGATCAATCTTCATTTTGCTTCACAACCCTACTGTAGGGAATCTCACGACTTTATCTAAGACTTCTTGGCAACCATTTCCAACTGTCTCGACGTTTATTATTGAATTATAGTAAAAATTATTAGCTATGACTACTAATTAAATATTGTGGTAGATAATGGTATCAAAAGGCAGAATCACCCAGACATTGAAAGAACTGGGATTAAGTGACTATGAAGCAAGATCATACTATGCATTGATTATATTAGGACCATCAAACGCCTCTGAGATAGCTCAAGAAGCAGGGGTCCCTCCCACAAGCATGTACAAGATTCTGGAACGCCTTCAGGGTAAAGGGTGGATAGAAATCTCCCACGGACGTCCTAAGATCTACAAAGCAGTTGATCCTCGCATTTGTGAAAAAGCACAATTAGAGAGAATAGAAGAGGTATTTGCAGAACTTACCAAAAGATATATGGCTGCTCCTAGTCATGAAAAGTCGCAGCTGATATTCACAATATCAGGAGAAAAGAATGTTTTGAATAAGATTGGAGATATGCTTGACAGAACAGAAGGCGAGTTCATTTTGATGGCTCCAAACGCAGAAGATATAACAAAGAAGCTAGATAAGAAGTTTAGGAATGCCAATGAACGGAACGTAAGGATCACTGTGATAACCCATTCAGACCAGAGAATTCCGGAATTCATTGAAAGGAAGAACCGGGAACCTCTCGAAGCCATCGATATTGTCTCTGATAATAATGAATCGATGATTTCTATGCCAGACTATTCTATCTGCGGCTGGGTAAAGAGCCCTCAACTCACAAAGCACGTTCGGAAGTATTTGAGAACAGCAGCAGTATTCACTCAATAGCATGCTTTTCTGATTTGCTATTTTCGACTCAAGCTTATATAATTGGAATCGACAAAGATAGGACGTTGGGGTGTAAAGATGGACTACTATCTCGTGCATTTATCAGATATCCATGTAGGTGAAGGGGGGTTTGCCAGCAAAAAAGCTGCAACTTGTATCAAAGAAGTCAATGATTTTTCTCCAGATCTTGTTGTGATAACTGGTGATCTAACGGAGAAAGGGCTTTTGGAGGAATTCGAAGGCGTTTCGGAATTGGTAAAAGAAATCAATTCAAGGACCATCTATCTAATGGGCAACCATGATGCCAGGAATGTCGGGTTTATGCACTTCCAAAGACTGTTTGGCGATCTGAATTCAGAGTTTACTGACAAGAACATAAGTTTCCTTGCTCTGGACAGCTCAGAACCAGATCTTGATGTTGGGCACATTGGACGTGAATATTACCCCCAAATAAACAGATTCTTTACAGATGCCTCTTCAGAGATCAAGATTTTTGCGTTGCATCACCACCTCATACCTATGCCACTGTCAGGGAGAGAAAGGGATATAGTAATGGATGCCGGTGATGTTCTGAAGATGCTTACAGAAATGTCAGTAACCATCACTATATGTGGGCACAAACATGTCCCCTTTGTTTGGCAAGTAAATAATATGATAATCTGTAGTAGCGGAACTGTAGGGTCTCCAAGAACACGAGGAATAGGCACTCAAAGCTATGTTATCCATCATTTCACTGATGAAAGAATAGAAATAAAGCTCAAGCTTATTGGCAAGGCTGGAAGAACCATCGCCACGTTTCAACGCATTGCTGATGGTTCAGTACGGAGGACAAAGCAGGAGTGATAGATTCGAAAATCAGAGCTGTGTTGTTTGATCTGGATGGGACCATTATAGATACTCGAAAGAGATTCTATTTGGTTTTCAAAGAACTGTTAAGGGAGTTCTCCTCACCTTCCATAGACTCTGTTCGCTTCAGGGAGCTTTATAGTAAAAATGAACTCGATAGGATTCTTGTAGGCATAAAGCATAAGTTCCTCCCTGAGTTTCTGAAGCGCTATCAACACTTCTCTGTCCCTTCAGAAAAACCTCTCGAAGGAGTAAAAGAAACACTTCAGACACTTAAGCAAGACGGTTTCAAAATAGCAATAGTTACGGGCCGTATTTCTCCTTTTGAAAAGGTGCTACTGGAACTTGCTCGTCATGATTTGAGTCAATATGTTGACGTCATTGTAACGAAGTTCTCGTTTATCGATTCCTATCCGGTGAATCATTTATTGTGGAAAATCCAAGAGATCAAGGAAGCTTCAAGTAAACTGAAAGTGAGACCTTCAGAATGTCTTTTTGTGGGCGATCACGTATACGATATTCTATCAGGCAAAGCCGTGGGTATGTTGACAGTAGCAGTACTAACTGGTGGTGCCCAAAAAGAAGTGCTACTCTCGGCACAGCCCGACGCAATCTTTGAAAACATTTCCTCCGTTCTCACCTACCTGAAATCAATTAAATCAGTCAACACGAGTTAAGGTTTCAGAGGTACGAAAACGGTCACGATTCGTTCCTTCTGTCAGTAGGGTGAAGTTGATTAGGGAATAAAGAATAATGAGAAAAGAATCGATCCTCAGGGTATCTTGACAGTTTGCCTATCTTTCTCTTTTGCCTTGAATAAATTCCTCGACCCACCTTCTTGCAATAGCATCTGGGACAAACTCTGGTGGATGCTTGAATGAATAGGCGGAAATGCTAGTAAGCGGACCTTTAATTCCTCTGTCAAGAGCCAATTTCATGGCACGGACCACATCTATTATTACTGCAGCAGAGTCTGGGGAATCTTCAACTTTAAGCTTGACATCAACAGTTATTGGCAAGTCGCCCCATGCTCTACCCTTGACCCAAATATAGCAGATTTTCTTGTCTCTTAGGAAAGGAATATAATCGCTAGGCCCAATCCGAGTTGGAACCTCATAAGGTGCTAGGCTTGTTACAGCTTTCGTTTTGCTAACCCGCTTCGTATTTAGTCTTTCCTCAACAGTCATGTTCTCAAAATCTGTATTTCCTCCGATATTCAGCTGGTATGTTTCATCAACTCTGACGCCCCGATCGATAAACAACTTCATGATTGCCCTATGGAGAATAGTTGCTCCAAGCTGGGACTTTATATCATCGCCAGCAATTGGAAGGTCCGAATCTTCAAATCGTTTAGCCCATTTTGGATCCGAAGTAATAAACTCTGGAATGGCATTAATAAACCCGCATCCTGCCTTAATGGCCTGTTCAGCATAGAATATTGAGGCATCTTTGCTTCCGACAGGCAGGAAGTTTATGAGCATTTCCGCCTTGCTTTCACGTAGTACTTCTGATACATCCGAAGGGCTAAGATTGCCCTCATCATACACGTCAAACGTTTTCCTCATGTGAGGGGCTACTCCGTCTAGTATGGGGCCGGGTGACACTTTCACTCCTTTCCTAGGAACATCAGATATTTTCTCAGTGCAATTGCTGTGTGCAAATATGGCCTCGGACAAGTCTTTTCCAATTTTATGTTTGCTTACATCAAAGGCTGCCACAACCTCAATGTCCCTAGGGAGATAACCTCCGAAGCTAGAAAACATCAAGCCGGGCAGATATTCCTCGTCGCCTTTCACATTCTTGTAATATTCCAGTCCCTGAATAAATGACGACGCACAGTTGCCAATTCCTGCTATTGCTATTCTAATCTTACTCAATGCTATTCCCTTCTCCCACAGCTTTATTCATACTAATTTATAACCATAAAAGGTTTTTGATTTCTAACTCTTTGCCTTTTTTCTCCATGTTTCTGGTCTGTTCCCCTCCAGCATGATTCATATGACATATGTTTTGACTCTTACCAGCTAGTCTGGAAAGTGTTAAATATTCTAGAACGCATATTTTACGTCAGCAAATGCGTGCGTATCCCCAATCTATTACAATATTTGCATTTATCATGCTTTCGGAATTTTGGAGGCTAGACATTGGGTGCGGGCCTTGGATCATTGACTAGTGTTGGAACAGCAATACTGATTGTGTGGATTCTACTTCTCTACGGTAATATTCCTCCAGAACTAATGAACCCCCAGGCTATAGCACTTATCAGGAACATACCTCTCGTAGAAATGCAGTTTCTATTCATCTTGGGTGGCGACCCGATCAATTGGTCAAATCCGCTGCTGCATGGAATACTTCTAAATTTCGACCAGTTCTTTTTGCTCAATTTGCTTGTTTGGGGAGGAGCAGGTTTGGTTGGCGGTCTGGTTTCTAGAGGAATATTTCGGGGGGCTGGTGCAGGCTTATCTGCAGGAATCTTAGCGGTGATCATCTCATGGATCCTTTATTGGGTTATTTTTTATGGCCTGGATATAAATGCCCTAATCAACCCATCTTCTATCTATCTTTTGAGGACTTGGATCATCGAGGGACTCAAAGGCGGTGGAGCAGCATTGGTCGGAGGAATCATTGGTGGTGCGATTACACGACGAAGAGATTAATCTTTCATTTTGTCTTTTCAGCGTACCGTAAGATTCATAAGTAATAGGTCAAACGAATAACCGAAAAGCATATATTAAGGATACTTTCCAAGATAATCCTTTCAGATCGATTTGAGCATTGGGCCTTAAATGACTCTCCTTGGTGAGCAAATATGCTGAAACCAGCAAAGATGAAAAAATTCAACCTCATAATAGCACAAGGATATGCTGATGACGTTGTTAGAACTTTGGGCGAACTTGGCGTAGCTCACTTCGTAGATGTTCGGGAAAAGCTCGAAGACTACGAAGGATTAGTTGAGCTAGTTGAACCTTCTGATAAACACTTCCGCCTATCAACTCTCTCCAGCAGAATAGATACCCTTATTGACCAACTGCATATTTCTGTTGCATTAAGGCCTACGCCTAAGACGTTAATCAGTGTCGAAAGGGAATTGAGTGAGAAATCCCTTGAGAAATTCGAGATGAAAGTAAAGGAGATCGAAGAACGCTCATCGGAAATTCTTGCTCATTTGGGTGAGCTTGAGGCCCTAGAAGAGAGAACCCCTGAAATGGATGAAGAAATGAAAAATCTCCAGACCAAAAAAGATTCACTGACTACGGACTATTCCATGGACTTATTGGCTTTGAAAGAAACTATTGAATTAGAAAAAAGCACTGAGGAAATTAAGACAATGTTCGGGAAGACCGCGCAAACCTATGTCATAGAGGGGTGGGTCCCTGCAAAGAATGAAAAAATCTTTGCCGAAAAGATCAATGAGATTACTGAAAACACTTGTTTCTTGGAGTTGTCCAAGCCTGCTCCTCTTTCTCATTCTTCTCATTCTTCCGGTTCTTCTGACAACGGAGAGACGCCACCTACTCTGCTGCGAAACCCAGGCTTTATGAGTCCTGTGGAAGAACTTACCAGAAGCTACGGTACTCCATCATATAATGAACTCGACCCTACTTTCCTGATGTATATTACGTTCCCCATTATCTTCGGAATGATGTTTGGGGATATCGGTCACGGAATCTTGATTCTGCTGGCAGGATTAGCTGGAGTTTTTGCCTACAGAAAGGGGCTGGTGCTCAGCGAGTTCATGATGTATGTTGTGAAAGGTGGAGGATTGCTAGCAGCCAGCGGAATAAGCTCAATATTCTTTGGCTTTATGTATGGTGAATTCTTTGGTTATCATGTAATCCACGAATTATGGTACATCCAAATGGTTGAACCGTTAAGACCAATAATCTCTGCCATGTCTGCAGTACTCTTTAGATATAACCCACTGGCCGTTGATCCTCATGGGCCACTATGGATAGATCCTTTTGAACACACTATGGTCTTCTTCAAGGCAACATTGTTTGTAGGAGTAGTTCACATGAGCATGGGTCTCGTACTCAATCTGATTAATAAACTGAAGAACAAGGAACTCGTACAGGCATTCTTCGAACCCGGTTGCTGGCTATGGTTTTACCTAGGTGCAGCATACATAGTTTTCTACATCCCAAGGTTTGGTGTGTCAAACATTTTTGACTGGTTTGGAGACATTGTTAATGGTCTTGCTAGTCCAATACTTATGTTCTTCCTTCTGCCTCTGATTCTGATGTTTGTTGGTAATATAGTATTTGCCATGCGATCAGGGGAAGGATTTCTGACAGGTTTTATGATTCCCATAGAGGCATTCATCTCTTCGCTGTCAAACACAATCTCCTATGGACGAATAATGGCATTGGCAATGGTTCACAAAGGATTCTCTACGGCTGCACTCACCCTTGCAGGTCCTCCAGGCGGCATCATGTACTTCATAGTTCTGCCACTATTTACCGTAATGATTATAATGATGCTTGAAGGCTTAGTAGTCTTCATCCACGTAGTCAGGCTTCATTGGGTGGAGTTCTTCCTCAAGTTTTATAAGGGTGAAGGAATTGAATACACTCCGTTCACACTCAAAAGAACTTACACCATACTGAAAGGTTAATTAAAAAGGAGGGTTGTTTCCAATGGTAGACGGCTATGCCCTTGCAATGATTGGTGCGGCAATTTCTGTTGGTGCTGCTGCTCTTGCTTCAGGAGTGGCCATTGCAAGTAATGGCTCCGCTATGGCTGGCTCCCTAACAGAGCGACCAGAAGTCTTCTCAAAGACAATGATTGCCGTTGTACTTGCTGAAGCTCTCGCAATATATGGTCTATTGATCTCCATTATGATCCTTGGCTCTGCTACGCCTGGGATGCCAAGTTCAGATGGTTTTATTGCGCTAGCTGCTGGAGTAGCGATGTGTCTTGGTGCGATTGGAGCAGGGGTGGGGATCGCTTATGCTGGTGCTGCTATGACTGCAGCTGTAACCGAAAGTCCAGCGGTAGGCGCAAAAAGCATGTTGGCGGTAGTTCTTGCTGAAGCTCTTGCAATCTATGCACTGCTAATTGCCATCATGATGATAGGTCAACTTGGCTGATAGATCTATCGTAGATACCTCCCTTTTTCCAATGATTTATCTAGAGTGTATTTTCTAGCCCGAGGGATTATCTACGAAGAACTAACAACCTGCATGACTAAACATACATTTTTTGCCATCATATTTCTAGTATACCAAAAACCCACGGATATGCGCAGGGGATAATCCATCTACCTTTCCTGTCACAATAGCCTTCAAGTTCCTGATTTCAAACCATTTAAGATTCAGGAAACTTAGGATAGTGCCCACCTGAAATGGTGAACGCGTATATGAAACTTTCCTGTTTGATTCTGCCCGCATACGATCCAAAGCAATTTCAAAGGCCGCAAGTGATTCCTCTTTCATGTACTTCTGTAATGCTGTCATCATTGCCTTGCGATATTGATGAATCGCAAGATGTTCGATAGCATCGGAGACACTCTCAGCTTCTAGTGCTTCCTTGAGGTCCTTTTGTCCTAGTCTGTAAGTTGCCTTTAGAAGATAGCTAACTGCAAGCTCAGGTTCCAATGCCAAAATCTTGCTTCTCAAAACACTTCGAATGTTTATCGCATCAATTTCAGTTCCGATTAATTTTTGCCCTGAGGGCTTATCGGTTCCCTTAAGCTTCTTGACATCATTCCAGAGTTCGCTGTAGACATGTTGGTCGATTGCAACTTCAAGTGGAAAGGTGGCATTAACCCTTTCATATTCGAACAAGGCTCCCCCAACAGCTTGTCTTAGATCAGGCTCGGGAATTGCTCCAGCGAGTTCACGAATATCTTTGGTCTCAAGAAGTCCTCTGCAAATATCTTCAGTAAATGCTCCTACAGGAATTACATAACGCATAGCTCTATCTGTTTCAATTTTTGCTGCTTTGGCCCTGATAAGTGTTTTCAGGGTTGAAGCTTCAAATTTCCTTTTCATGCTATCCAAAAGGCCTTTTGAACTGCCAGGAGCAAAAGAAGTAACAGTTTCAAAACGTTCCATGAAATCCTGAGAAAATGCCTTGTCCAGCCTCTCAGGGTCCAATTCTCCTGCAGGAATGCTTGATATCACTCCCTTATAATAGGTGCTCTCCAGAAGCCTTATCAACATTCTGAAATTCCCTGCTCCCACTAGAGAATCCATAGTTGATGAAGTGAGAAGTTTAGATCGCATTCCTCTGATTTTGGCGTTTATGTATGCGTATTGAGAGACGCGTTTCAAAATCTCACCTCTTGCCTACTCCTGATTTACGCGCTTGAAGAATGCGCATCCATACATAAATTGATAGACCAAAGAACAGTCCTAGTGCCAATCCAATGGCTATGCTAATCAGGTCGGTTCCCCCTAATTGCTTAGCTATAAGGTATCCTGCAATCGCCATAACGGGAATCTCAGAAGCTATAACAGCCCACATAACTATTCTCATTCTATCCTCTTTCGGTTTGCTTTCCTCTTGCGTTGTCATTTTTGTGCACCGACCTTACGAAGGTTGCTACAAGCTTTCGAATATTTAACTTTATCGGCAAGAGATTTTGCTGTGAAAGCTTGGATAGGAAAGTCTTAGACTTATGCTGGTTATCAAATCCTGCCCATAGCTCTTCGATTTCTTGACATTTACTATATGGGCCAGAAAATGGAATAGTACGGATGTGAAAGAAATTGAAAATAAATGGAGATAATGGGGAAGAATCGGTCACTAATCTTTCCATCTTTCTCTTATCTCTTTTTCCATCCATTTAGGAATAGCATCCGGACCGTGGACTAGCCTCTTAAGGTCATCCTCCAGATTACTTGGCTCAATTATGGCCATCCATCCTTCTCCATAAGGATCATCGTTGATAAGTGTTGGTTGACTCCTAAGCTTTGGATTTATTTCCAAAATCTTTCCATCTACCGGGGACGTAAGAGATCCGACCCATTTGCCTGTTTCTATTGAGGAGAAAGCATTACCCTGCACTACTGGTCTTCCCTGAGGTCTTATACGTACAAAAAGGATTTTTCCAGCTAGTTGTTGACCAAAATCGTCCAGTCCAACCTTTACCTTTCCATCCTCAATTCTTGCCCAGACATGGTCATCAGTATAATATAGGTCATCAGGAATATCAAACTTGTCAACCTTTACCAAGATTCTTACCTCCGTACTCTTAAATGCATCTGAATTATCTTCTTTCTACTTTTATGTTTTTTGATTGAAATAACTCGGTCTTTCAAGCTGATTAAGTTAAAACCCTGCAACTTATTTTTATCATACTTTTTATATATTGCCATCGTGAAATTGATACACAAGATATAAACATTACAATGCGAGGATTCATATGGAAAACCCTTGGAGGGAATTCAGGAAGGAAGCGGCAAAGGCATTAGAGAATATGCTAGCAAAAATTAATGTCTCTATTGAAGAAACCGAATTGATCCTGGAGGAACCTCCAGATCCGAAATTGGGAGACCTAGCTTCACCACTGTGTTTTTCGTTAGCCAAGAAATTGAAACAGTCTCCGTTGGAAATAGCTCGAGCCATAGCAAAAGAGATTTCTGTTCATAAGGATTCACTCATCGATAAAGTGGAAGTTGCTGGGGAGGGATATCTGAATTTTCACATAAATTCGAATAACTTTAACAGTCTGGTGTTAAAATCTATTGGGGAGATGGGAGACACCTACGGAAGCATAAGAGTTGGAAAAGGGAAAAAAATAATAGTTGAACATACGAGCGCAAATCCTACAAAACCCATACACTTGGGAACACTGCGCTGTGCTGTATTGGGTGACATAATTGGTCGAACTCTCAAATATTCTGGATATGATGTTGAAATC
>JBHLKK010000012.1:0-37012 GCA_048886745.1 Candidatus Hodarchaeota archaeon
TATAGATCGGATAATCCAAGTGGAACATATCGACGCCGTTGAGACAACCAGAAAACTAGCAAGACTAGAGGGGATATTTGCAGGGATATCCTCTGGCGCCGCTGTGTGGGCGGCCCTCCAGATTGCCAAAAACGCGGCTCCGCGAGATAACATAGTAGTGGTTCTGCCTGACACTGGTGAGAGATATTTGACTACAGCACTATTTGAGAATCCATAGATATCCAGAGAATTCCATCAAGAATTGATTCTTGTTTTAGTCACGAATATCATTATTCTTCTCGATTTTCCATCTAACTCCAACAGGGGTATCCTGAAGAGTCACTCCCATCGTTCTCAGTTTGTCCCTTATTTTATCGGCTGTTTTCCAGTCCTTTCTTTTCCTTGCCTCTTCCCTCTTTTTGATCAGTTCTTCGATCTCCACCTGTAATTCCTTCATTACATCCTCAAATTCTAGCCCAAAGACTTGTGAAAAACGTTTGAATGATTCTAGGGCACGCTTTAAAGCATCCTTGTTCCTTCTTTTCTCCAGATATTTGTTTATCTCTTTCGCCAGTTCATGAAACACCTTTAAGGCAAGTGGGGTGTTTAGATCATTGTCCATTGCTTTGACGAATCTTTTCTCGATCGCTGTTAATTGATTCAAGAAAGCCTCTTCTGATTCTGTCATTCCTGTGTCGGCATTTTTCATAAAGAAATTAATCCGGTCAAAGGTTTCTTTCAGCTTGTCATAGTTTCTTTTTGCATTCGCAGCGAGTTTTTTGGTATAATTCAATTTCTTCCGATAATGAGTAGAGACAAACATATACCTTACGACTTCTGAGCTGAACTTTTCAATGACATCTTCAAGAGTAATATAGTTCCCAAGTGATTTGCTCATCTTTCTTCCATTGACTAAAAGGTGTTCTCCATGCATCCAATATTTGACAAAATGCTTCTTTGTATAGGCTTCTGATTGAGCAATTTCATTCTCATGATGAGGAAAGATTAGGTCCACACCGCCAGTATGTATATCTAATGTTTCTCCTAGAAACTTCATGGCGAGTGCAGAACATTCAATGTGCCAACCAGGACGAACATTCCCCCATTCTGTCTCATAGTAGATTTCTCTCTTGAGTTCTTCCGGAGTTGATTTCTTCAATAAAGCAAAATCCTGAGGATTTTCTTTATCATATTCATCTACATCGGCTCTTGCTCCAATCTTTATCTCGCTCAGATCTATCTTGGAGAGTTTACCATAATCTTTGAACTTGGAAATATCGAAATATACGCTTCCCGACTTCTCGTAAGCGTATCCTTTTTTTACCAGTTCTCTGACTATCTTAATCATATCCTGAACATGTTCTGTCGCTTTAGGGTAGTGCTGAGCTCGTTTTATGTTCAACATATCCAAACCATTGAAAAATTCTTTCGTGTATTTCTCTGTGAATTCTTTGAGAGGAAGACCTTCTTGCCTTGAGTCCCTTATTGTCTTATCATCAATGTCCGTGATATTCATTACGTGTTTTACTTTGTATCCAATGTATTCGAGATATCTTCTAATGAGGTCCCCCATCAAGAAACTTCTATAGTTCCCTATATGAGGCGTGGAGTAAACTGTAGGGCCACAAGTATATATTCTGACCTCTCCTTTGTGAATCGGTTTGAATACTTCCTTTTTTCTGGTTAAAGTGTTAAAAACTCTCAAGACCAAACCCCATCACCTGAAGCCGAGGAGGGGAATTGAACCCCTTTAAACCGGTATCAGCACATCATCAAATCAGCATACCAGTTTTGCAGCCGGGTGCATAGCCATTCTGCCACCTCGGCATCTATTACACGTATATCTCCAATTTCCTTATTAGATTTGCTTTTATTTCGCTGTCATATAACATTGTTATAAAGCCTTATAAAAATTTTTGGTATATTTGGTAGTTAACTTTGTATTCCAGAAGGCAAGGTTTCGATAAATATAAAAGCTATAGAGACAAATCCGACTAGGTTTTACTATTCATTTTGTCGAGAGGTTACCAACATGGGGGTAGGAGCTTTATCGGGAATTAGAGTTCTAGATCTCTCTCGTGTATTAGCTGGGCCATTTTGCACGATGATACTAGCAGACATGGGTGCAGAGGTAATCAAAATAGAAAGTAAGAACGGCGACGATTCTAGATCTTTTCCACCTTTCATCAATGGTGAAAGTGCTTATTTCATAAACATAAACAGGGGAAAGAAAAGCATAACACTGAACTTAAAGCATGAAGAAGGAAGGAAGATATTCTTGGATCTGGTCAAAATATCTGATGTTGTTGTAGAAAATTTCAGGCCAGGAGTTATGGAAAGATTGGGATTAGGTTATACTACTCTGCGAGAAATCAATCCTGAAATCATTTATGCAGCTGTCTCAGGGTTTGGGCATTATGGTCCGTATAAGGATAGGCCTAGTTACGATCTAATTGGACAAGCAATGGGGGGAATAATGAGTATAACAGGATGGCCGGACTCTCCTCCCACACGAACCGGAACTGCCATTGCAGATATTCTGGGCGGACTGTTCTGTTGTGTAGGCATTTTATCCGCACTCAATTCGAGAAGTATTACTGGAGTTGGGCAAAAAGTAGACATAGCCTTGGTCGATTCCGTCATGTCAGCTTTAGAGGCATACAATGAAATGTATCTTGTTGAGGGGCGAGTTCCAGTAAGACAGGGGAATAGGTATGAATTCATCTATCCTTATGACACCTTCAAGGCAAACGACGGATGGGTTGTCATAGGTATAGGCAATGATGATATGTGGAATGTCTTTTGCTCAATAATCAATAGAGTAGAGCTCGCAATAGATTCAAGATTCAATTCCAATATGAAAAGGGTAAAAAATCATGTTGAGATAAAAGCGATAACAGAAGAGTGGACATCAGCAAGAACTGTCCATGAAATAGTATCAACACTTGTAGAGAAAGGGATACCCTGTGCTCCTGTTTATTCAGTCAAGGATGTTTGCAGTGATCCTCACATTGCAGAAGCAAGAGAGATGGTAACTGAGATAAGTCAACCCAATGTGGGACGGATTAAGGTAGTTGGGTGTCCAATAAAAATGTCGGAGGCAAAAACTATGGCGAGAGGATCTGCACCTATTCTGGGTCAAAACACAGAAGAGGTTTTGGAAATGCTGCTTGGACTATCAAAGACTGAGATCAGCCAGCTAAAGGACAGAAAAGCTATTTAATTGTTGTAATATAAAGCATATTGAAGTTGGTATTGACCCCACGGAGGGAACCTATGATCAAAAACCGGATTCTTATTCTCCATTCTTTTAAGGATAAACGCTATGAATCCGTACTGCATAAGATAGCGGACAACCCCAGCCTTAAAGGGATTTCGTTCAGCCACTTCTGGCTAATTGACCATGATCGATCCAGCAGTCGTATTCAGGAACTGGACAATCTTGCAGACCAAGGAGAATTCGATGAAGAACTTCTCAAAGAGGTGGTGAAGAAGGAAGTCGGGCCATTGCTGGATGACCAGATTGCTGAATTCAATCCTGAAGTTATCATCATCAAGGGCGGCACCATCTTCACTGCGGTTCCTGGTGCGTGTATTGCAATGATTATCGACTTGATGAAAAAGTACCCGAGACTGGAGTTTGCTCTTTCGGGAAAGAGTGAGTGGCTTGTAAGGCGATCTGGGAAGACCTATCATCCTTTTGAGAGGAAAGCGGCGATAAATCAAATCCGCTGGGTGAAAGAGAATTTTATTGATGACGATGAGGTTGAGGAGATCATAAAGGCCTTATTCGGATAAGAATATGAAAATGACGGTTGATTGTGATAAACTTCTTCAAATCAAGAAAATCTGTGGCGTTGGCAGAAGGGGGAACTCTACCGGATGATTAAACACTGCCAGAAGCTAATTGCTAAACAAGGGAGCTCTTATAATATAGATAGAGGACGAATATTGAAATCAAGACCACAAAAGTAGTTGCAGGAAGATAAGTATAATAAAAGAAGAGTGTTTCAGCAAAACCAGAATAATACGAATAAACGATAGATGTTATGTAAACTAAAACTATGGTTGATACAATAGTAGTTCCTGTCAGGAGCTTAAGACGTCTTTTTGGATCAACCAGTGTGATTCTCCCCCCGTAGAATTCTTGGAGTTCAAGGAATAAATACTTATTGATTTCTCCTAATCATTGATTCTGCAACCATTCACATTCATTAGAACGTGTTTTCCGGTCAGCTACATTCTAATCAGTAGCCATTCGTTCATTCATCATTTCAAGAGCTAGAAGAGAGTCTTTTGCTTGGAGTCTGCTTTCCGCATAATATTTCTTATAGTCTTCCAGCTTTTTCTTACTTCCTCAGGAAAGCTTTTATATTTTTTATACCAGTGAAGGAGAAATTTCTTGGTTTTTTCATCAGCTGGATATCCAGAACCAAAATCGCCATACTTCTCTCGAATTCTATTAATTATTTGATCTCTTCTAACCTTTGCCAAGATTGAAGCAGCTGCCACAATTGGGTACTTGGTCTCAGCATAGTTTTCAGCTATGATTCTTGGTTTAAAACTCAATCCTTCTCTGATTCTTCTTGTGTACCTCTCAGTGCTTATTTGAGGGGAATCCACATAGGCAATATCTGGCCTAAGCTTTTCAATAAGCTCTGCCATTTTCTTGGCTTCAAGAATGTTCAACTCATTCTTTTCGACCGATTCATCAATCTCTCTTGGAGAGATTTCCAGCAAGATATGACCATCAAGTATTTCAACAATACGAGCAGAAAGTGCGATTCTCTTTTTTGGGGCAATTGATTTTGAATCCTTTACCCCTATCTGGGGCAATTGCTCCAGTTTGCTTTCATCTATTAATGCTCCACAGACTATCATTGGGCCAAATACTGGACCTCTTCCTGCTTCATCTATTCCGAGGATTTTTTTCTTCCTGTCTAAATTCTTTGACTGTTGATTACTCATAATAAACCAGCTAGTCCCTTTTTGTCTAGTTAAGGCTATTGGAGACTAAAATACGTTTTGTAAAAAGAATTGAAAAAAGTGTGTCTTTGATTTAGGTTCTAAATGTGGCTTTTGGGTATGAGATCATTGTCGGTATCTGTAAAACGTTTCTTCGCAATTTCTCTCTTCTTTGTGGCCTGTTTGATGAGATTCTCAAATCCTTCTTTTGCCTCAGCCTGCGATTTGAGTTCGATGTAGTCTTTCTTTACAGCCTCGTCGAATAGTTGCTTTCCAAAGGGCGTCCTTAGAATTACAAAACACCAGCCGTCGGGAGCACCTTGAGATCCCACATTGATATCTGCCAATTCACCAGTAAGATCGGTACATTCTTTGCATGCTTCCAAGGAATGTTCCTTGATCTCATTGAGTTTAGCTGCAATAACCTCTTTGCTGCCTTGATAGGCATAAAACACTCCTTTTTTGATATCGAATTTCGTAATGCTTTTCATATCAAATCCTTTTGATTCAACAAAGAGCTTTATTCCTTCGTAATGGAAGTTGTCCCAACAGAATACACTAATAAAGAATTTAACAATCTGAGTGATTTTTAGAGTTCCATATTCAGAATATCTCATCTTTCCTAACGATTCTGCCTGACATGGAGTTCCCACAATGGCAAGGTTTCGCAAGTGGGCAGGACCAGGGATGTATGCATCATATTCCTGATATGCATATCCTAGCAGAGAATTATTTGGAGACACTGTATATTTGGAACCTGCTGCTTTCAGAATAGCGTCTTGGGATTGAGCTAAAACTGGTACAGGTTTCCACGGCATTTCCGGATCAGTATCAGTAACTATTGCTCCTGTGATGTATTTATTGTCCATGGCGTACGTAAGCAGAGCCGTAACTACTCCACCATCCTGACCAACTCTTCTGATCGGTCTGGTCTTTGCTCTTGCTATGGCATAAGACTGGTATATCCCCATCGGTTCGTCTTCATTTCTTGTCCGGCCAAAAATGTCTGTTTCTGCAAGCTCAAAATCCAAGCCAAATCTCGGACAATGTGTGATGCACATGCCACACTGTTCGCACCTGGAAACAGGAACGGGTTTATCACCTTTGTGGCCTATGGCTGCTATGGGACATGACGAGATGCAGCCGCCACAAAACATGCATCTGTCTTTTCTTATAATAGTTGTCAAAAGATCTCCGAACTTGAATTTGAAGGAATCTTTCCTTGCTTGTCTAATTTTAGGAGCTGCTTCAGTCATTTCTCAACACCATAATTGATTGGTAGTTTTCGTGATTTAAAGCGTGGCAGCCATATGCTGCCAACCATTGTGCGATATTCAGAAGAGGTATGCTTTAAATCTTGCTATTTAAGTTTTTACAAAATCAGGAGCCTGACAAAAGAAGGGGGGCAGAATCGCTCTGTTGAGCGAGTTCTGATATTTGTTCTAATACGACTTGCGCGGGTGCGCTCTCCTCTCTAAGCGCGCATGTGACACAGAGGTCACATAATCCCTCTAAGCAGAAATCTATAGGTACTCTATTGCATGGAAATAGGTTCATATTGGTGACCATATTTTCTCACCATATAATATTATAGAAAAACGAATTAATAAACTTTATCAGACATTACATAGTATGAATCGTATGTGAATTTATTCCATGTATGGAACCTTGATTAGAATGAGAAATGGTCTGTAGTGTAACATATTGACCAAGGTGAATCGCAGAGAAAACAAAAAGGGGAAACTAAAGAGGGACATCTAATTTTAATTTTTCAACCAGCTCTTTGTAGCGATTCCTTACAGTTACTTCAGTAACTCTGGTTACTTCGGCGACATCACGTTGTGTTCTTCGTTCATTCGACATCACACTGGCAATGTATAAGGCAGCTGCAGCAACACCTGTTGGGCCACGCCCGGATGTCAATCCATTCTCACTAGCAAGTTTCAGGATTTCAATTGCTTTTGCTTGAACTTCTCCTGTAAGATTCAGTTCGCTTGCAAAACGTGGAATATAATAGGTCGGATTTGTCGGCGGAACAGCAATCCTTAGTTCTCGTGCTATAAAACGATATCCTCGGCCAACATCTTTCTTGCTAACATGTGATACTGCTGCTATTTCGTCCAAAGTTCGCGGGACTTTGCATTGCCTGCATGCAGCGTAGAGAGCAGCAGCAGTGACTCCTTCGATCGACCTTCCTCGGATCAGTTTCTGTTCAACAGCCTGTCTATAGAGCATAGCTGCAGCTTCTCTGACATTCCTGGAAAGCCCCAAGTGTGAAGCCATTCGATCGAGTTCTGAAAGGGCAAAAGCAAGATTCCTCTCAGTAGCATCTGATATGCGTATGCGACGCTGCCACTTCCTCAAACGGTATATCTGAGCTCTTTTTTTGGGGCTAATGTCCTTGCCATAGCTATCTCGATTCCGCCAATCAATCATTGTGCTCAATCCCTTGTCATGAATCGTATATGTCATTGGAGCCCCAACTCTTGCCCGTTTTTCTTTTTGTTCGTTGTCAAAAGCTCTCCATTCAGGACCATTATCAATAATTCTCGAACGTATAACAACACCACAATTGATGCAAATTATCTCTGCTCGTGCATAATCCCTTACAAGTTTTGTATTTCCGCATTCCGGACAGGTTGTAACCACCTGTCCTTCACAATCAGGTTCCGTCAAAACTTTTTCCGCCCCCGGGATCTTCTCCTGGTATTCTTCTCTCTACTTCTAATATATAGAGCCGTCCCAACCAGACTTCCAAAATCCTTTGATGGAATGGAGGGTGCAATTGAGACGAAGGGTTTCCTAACAGGACCGAAAACATCAAAAACTCGACCAACATTCTGTTTGTCTTCTGTTGCAACCAAGGCATTTAATGGGGGCGTAAAATCAGATTGGAGTATAAGTCTTCCTTGTGAAGTAACGTGCATTACCAACCCCAGCCACTTCAAGCGCTCCCCTCCGCCGGTTAGGTACTTTTTAAAGCTCTCCAAAGATAGCTTATAAACCTTTTGGTTCTAGGATAGTCTAATTTAACGTATAATCCTTGAAGTGATATTAAAACTCAATATTCAATGAAAAACTTTGAAGGCGTTCATTTTGCCCTCAATTTCCTGAGTCTTGTCGAAAATTGCTTCAATATACTCGATTTTTCTGTTGAACCTTTTATAGTAATTCGTCCTTCTTTTCTCCACCAGAATCTTGGGTGTGAAGCTTCAGATTCTACTTCATACTCAAGCTTCAGAGCTCTAGCCACTTTGACTAATTCGTCCAACTTCGGAGCTTCAATAGCATTCTTCAGAGGTATCCGCCGCCCACTATTCCTCGAGATTCTTGAATCAAAATAAACAGGCCACAGGATTAGAACACCCCTCTTCCTCAATGCCTACACACCTTATTATCCTAGACAAGAAAAGCAGAGATATAAATATTTGTGCTAGATTTGACACATCATAACTAGTGAATTACATTTGTGAAGATTCTTTCGGGTGCAATGCTAGAATCTATTCCTTAATTAGCACCGCATTGATTATACCGTGCTGCCCCGGCCGACTTGTGACTTTTGCCTTCCCAAATTCCGTGTCTATGGTTGCACCTTTTGTTATCACACCTCGTCTTTGATAGTCAATTGTTGCAGGATTAGAAGCTACATTGATAATTTTCACTTTCTGGGTTTTTCCAGTCTCGGGATCTGTGATGTTTGCATATTGATCTCGGAGGAGCTTGATTTTCATTTGTCCGCCTCGTGAACGGACCTTCTTCCTTTTGGCCTCACCCGGCAGCGTTTCGGCTGATTCGCTGCCTAATTCATAAAGCCTTTTCTTGCGGTGCGATCTTAATCTCGCCCCAGTTGCTCTACGTGATGAGCGTCCTTGCCACCTTCCCATAGCTTTTCACTTCAACACTTGATTTACGCTAAGACTGTTCAAATGCAGTTAAAAATCTTTTTGTGCATTACTGAATGCCTTTTCAGTAGATCAGATGGATTTTGACCGAGATGAATCAGTGTTGATAGAGAATACAGATAGCAGATTCAAATATATTGGCTGATTCAGGGAAATATCTAGATTATTGGAAGTAAAACTTAAATATTTTAAAAAATTAAGTTATAACTGATGAGGAAGAACTTAAGTTCGTTGATTAAGAGAGTTGAGAGTTATGAGACTGGGCAGATGGGAGAGAGCGATAATAAAAAAAATCTTAGGTCATGAACTGGAAATGTATTACAAGAATCAATACAACGATATTCTCTACTTATTTCCAAAAACATGGAAAAACAGAAGAGTCATATGCAGCCAGACAATAAACCGCCTTATCAAAAAGAAAATAGTAGAAAAGACATGGACGATAGAGAATGTCTACAAGACATATCGTTATGGTTTAACTTCTCTCATAGTCAACAATGGCAGGAAGCCAAACCTCTTTCTCAGCTACAAGCTCACAGATAAAGGACGCCAGATTGCCAAGATTCTTGCTGTGGAACTTCAAGAATAGCTCAGTTTAGATCAGCGCTCTAAAGGAGAGTATATCTTTACCTAGCAGTTCACTAGCGCCCATTCTCGTGTATCCCGAATTAGGACACATCAGGAATTAGCCAAATTGCTTCTATGGCATACTAATTTTTATCTCAACTTTCTCAAAGCAACCTTTGTGGCTAATCAAAAAAAGAAGATTTTTATTTTTGGATTTTTAGCTTCGTATTAGAACAAATGCCCAGAGAGTTCTGCGTATTAGTTGTTTTAATATCTTATTGGGGGAATATCTGAGTAGGAGATCATTTAATAGGCGTACTGATGAAAAGTTTAATCAATAGAATTGGACAAAGAAATTATGTTAGCGTTATGGGAGTGGGGTCCTCTTGGTTTACATCAAGAAGCTTGAGATGAAGGGGTTTAAATCCTTTGGCAATCAGAAATTGATATCCTATTTTCCCAGGGGATTCACTGCCATAGTAGGTCCAAACGGTAGTGGAAAGAGCAACATATTGGATGCCTTTTGCTTTGTTTTGGGACACCTAAGCGCCAAAACAATGAGAGCGGGTTCTTTCTCAGATTTGATTTACTCAGGGGGAGATTCATCACCTTCCGCCAAGTATGCCCGTGTAACTCTTTACCTAGACAATTCGGATGGAGGAATCCCAATTGAATCATCTTCTGTTGTCGTTGGCAGAGTAATAGACCAAGAGGGTCGAGGTGCTTATTGGCTAAATGGCAAGCGAGTAACAAGAAACCAGATTATCGATCTACTTGGGATGGCAGGGATTTCTCCCAACGGCTATAATATCGTTCTTCAGGGACAGCTGGCCCAATTTATCCAGATGAGTCCAGTAGATCGAAGAATGCTAATTGAACAAATTGCTGGCATTGCAACATATGACGAGAAGAAGGAGAAAGCATTAGGGCAGCTGAAGCTGGCAGAGCAAAATCTGTCCAAAATAGAACTCTTGACCAAAGAAGTCATGAGAGAGTTAGAACGACTAGAGAAAGAGAAGAATGATGCGGTAAGATGGCAAGAACTCTCAAGAGAGATCAAAAGATCTGAGGCTCTGGTCGTATTTGATGAGCTCCAAAACATGGAGCAAGAGTTGTCCAGGAACCAGCTACTAATGGAAGAAAAGAGGAAAGAGCTCGAAAAAGCAGAGAATGAGAGTGGACAGCTCAACATAGAAGTGCGTAAGAAAAGGGAAAGACTGGAGCAGATTGATGGAGAAATAAGAACAAGACAGGAGACTGAGCTTGAAACGGTACGAACGAAAATAGATGAATTAAATCGTCTAGTCTCTCAGATGGAGACTGAGGTAAGGTATTTAAATAAAAGATACGAAGAGGGCAAAGAAGATCTGCAGAGATCCAGCTATGAGATCAAGGAGATTGAAAGTCTAATTTCAGGATTACACGACGAGACCAGAAAATTAGATGACAAAAAAGCAATTATCAGGTCCGAAATCTCGGAGAAGGATGAATTAATTGCCGAAATCACTGAGCACATATCCCAGAGGGACACCACGTATAGTACAAGTATAGCCAAGCTCAGAAACATCCGAAAGGAATTGGATACCAAGAGAGATAACTTAGCAAAAATCTCAACCCAAAAGAGTGTTATTGAAAAGGAGCTATCCTACCTTTATGAGGATCTAAAGGGATTGGAATCAATACACTCAGAGAGAAGCAAAAGAGTGGAAGAGACCACAAAGAGAAAGGAAATGCTTGAGGCAGAACTCAATCAAGTTAGATCCGAGATACAATCCTATGAGAAGCAGAAACAGGAAGCTGATGATGAAACACGATTGACAGTAAGACAGCTTAGAGAGACCGAGGAATTGGTGAGAAACGCGAGAGAGGAGATCATAAAACTAAAGGTACGCATAAATTCAATCAAAGAAGCGCGTGCCCGTTTTCTCAAAAGCAGACCTGCCGTCCACGAAGTGATTGAATTACGCGATAATAGGATTGTTGAGGGGATATTTGGCACAATAGCTGAATTGGGTGTTGTTAGTTCTGAGTATGCCACTGCATTAGAGGTAGCAGCTGGACCTAGATTGGGCTACATAGTCGTAAAGGATGATGAAGTTGCTGCTAAATGCATAAACTATCTTAAGCAGAAGAAATTAGGTCAGGCTTCTTTTTTGCCATTAAATCGGCTAAGATTACAGGCACCTAAAGAACAAATCAAAGGTGAAGGTGTGATAGCCCCCGCAATCGAACTGATACGCTTTGAAGATCAGTTCAAACCTGCCTTTGATTATGTTTTTGGGAGAACAATAATAGTAGACGATTTGAACACGGCCCGCTTTTTAAAGGCTGATTCTAATCTTAGAAAAGTCACAGTGGACGGAGATGTTGTCGAACCGAGCGGATTGATGACAGGTGGTCATTATATCAAATCAGTTAAGATCACACAAGAAGATGAGGATGCTTTACCAAAGGTAGAGGAAGAACTGAACGGTTTAATAAAAACGCAATTGGATCTCAGAGATAAGCGAGATGGTCTAATCGCCAGCATTGATAAAATACAGAATGAATTACTTCAAAAAAGAGAAAAGCAAAGTGAGGTTGTTGTAAAACTAGAGAACATAAACCGTCAGATCTCGGAAGAAGAAAAGTCTCTCGATGAGATCCGCCCGAAGATCAACGAAATTCAGAAGGTAATCGATGAGAAAAAGATGAGCCTTCGAACCTTTGAAGAGCAAAGCACTGAAATTGAGAGAGAAATACAGAAGTCATCAAAGCTAAGTGAAGAGCTAAGCGAAATCGTTGAGCGTTCAACTGTTGCAGAACTCAATGAGAGGATCAAGATCCTTGAAAAAGAGCGCGAGCAACTTAAGGATAGTTCTGGGAATATTGACGTCAATCTGACGCAGAATCAGACCAGATTGAACTATCATCTTCTCCCGCGAAAGGAGGAAACACTGTTAGCTATTTCCCAATTGGAGGAAACGCTACCCAAGCTTAAGGAAGAGCTTTCAACCAAAGAGAACGAACTGGAAGAACAGAGAAAAATATCTGGGAGAATTCACGAAGAAAAGGGAAGAATAGAGGGTTTAATAGGAGAACTCCAAAAAGAAAAACAAGAGATCTATCTTAGGATTCATGAGGAAACAAATAGACTTTCTGATACGGAAAGGGAACTTATGGATCTGCGATTGGAGATCAACAGCCTTGAAATTAAAGGGGAGAACTATCAAAATCAGATAAATGGTCTTAAAGCAAAAGCGCAAGAATATATTTTATTTAAGCCCTCTGAGGCCGTTGAGATAGATGTTCAGAAATTGGGCAAAAAGATTAGGGAGCTTGAAGAGGAGAAGACAGCGCTTGAACCGATCAATCAGAAAGCAATACTTAGATATCCGACGGTCAAGGAACGTTATGATGAGTTATCCGAAAAGCAAAACAGACTTCTGATGGAGAAGAACTCGATAATTGAGTTCATGGATGAAATAGAGAGAGAGAAGACAAAAGTCTTCATGTCTACATTTAGTAAAATCAATTATAACTTCAACAAAATATTCGGTCAGCTTTCTCCCGATGGAGAGGCTCACCTGGTTTTGGAGAATGAGATGCATCCCTTCATGGGAGGTATCCGTATTAAAGCGAATCCTGGCGGAAAGAAAGTACTCTATCTTGAAGCTATGTCTGGAGGGGAGAAAGCACTCACCTCACTTGCATTAATTTTTGCCATTCAAAGGTGTGAACCCGCACCCTTTTACATATTCGATGAGGTAGACGCTTCTCTAGATTTAGCAAATGTAAAGCGAGTCGCTGAATTAATAAAAGAATTTTCCAAGGACTCCCAGTTTATCGTCATATCGCTGCAAGATGTAATGATGGCGAGAGCCGATTCTCTTCTGGGACTTGTAAGAAAAAGGGATTATTCAACCATCGTTTCAGCAAAACTAGAGGAGGGAGCCAGGTATATTGAATGAGGAACCTGCGGAAGATGAAGAGGAGTTTTGGCTGCAACCTCCCTGGACGCTATTAACCGACGTTGTCAAGTTAAGTAAAGTAAGTCCCTGGAATATTGATCTTGATGAGCTGGTCCGCGGTTTCCTCGAAAAGATGCTAACTTTGAATTTGGTCAATTTTAGAGTCTCCGGCATTGCCCTGCTGTCTGCATCGATTCTGTATCGTATGAAGACAGAATTGGCGTTAAGTCTAGGTGAGGAAAAGGATGTAAGCGAGCTCTATGAAGAATTTAAACTTCTTCCTCCTATAAGACCTCCGTTTCGATTGATTAGTCGAAAAGTTACAATAGATGAGCTCCTAATAGCTCTGGAAGATGCCCTCCGCCAAGAGGTTGAGAGCAAAAAGCGTAAAGTAAAAACAAAGACCATTGAACTGGAAATACCTGATGTAATTTATGAAGTGGAACCTGATAAAGCCGAAATAGAGAAAACATTGACACTTGTTTACGAAAGGATAAGAACATTAAGCCACAACGGGGAGCCAATACGGTTCTCTCAGCTTATCATGGAGAGCACAAGAACAATTATCGTTAGAACGTTCGTCTGCATTCTCTTACTTAGTTTCAGAGGAATGGTGGATATCTGGCAAGACGAGCCATTCGGTGAGATTTTCATAAAACTATTGGAAGAGGGGGATTCAAATAATGAATAACAAGAACAAGGCATTGATCGAAGCTGCACTGTATATATCAGGTAGACCCCTCAATCTTGAAGAGTTGGGCGAAGTAGTAAATCTGGACATCAACTTAGTAAACAAGTTGGTAGTGGAGTTAATGGATGATTACAATGAAAGAGGAAGTGCATTGGAAATCACATCTCTATCTGGAGGAAGATATGCGCTTCAGCTTAAGTCAGATTACTCTCCAATGGTTGCAAGATTTGCGCCAAGTGGACTTCTTTCACTAGGAGCCTTGAAAACGCTCTCATTGATTGCCCTAAGACAGCCTATTAGACAGACTGAGGTTGTAAGAATACGTGGTTCTCATGTTTACAAGCACATCCATGAATTAATGGACAGAGGATTCCTCGAAGGAAGGCCAGACGGCCGTACACGCATTTTGTCTACTACCAAGATGTTTGCAGACTATTTTGGATTCGACTATGATTTAAGGAGATTGAAACTCCAGCTTAGGTGGTTAATGAGGAAGATAAAGAGTGAAGAAGAAGTAACACTTGAAGAAAAGCTGATGCTTGAACCAACAGCATATGATGATGACACGTAACGGTTCCTTTTGCTGAGAGTGATTCGCGGTTTTTCTGAAATATCTTCACAACGAGGAACTCCTATTCGAAATCCTTTTATAGGAGAATTATCCTACTATGTAGGCAAATTATCCTACAAGTGAAAACCATGCAATACATTAATCGTCCGATAATCAACAATACATCAAAGCTAGCCATGACGTCTATTCTGGCCTCATTGGCAGTAGCCTTGAGGCTTTTCAAACACCTTATTATAGGGCCAATTCAGATAATCAATCTACCAGGCGTGATGACAGTAGCAAGCGGAATCTTAATGGGTGCAATTTCGGGCTTCATAGTAGGTTTGTTTTCATTTTTCGTTTCTGATCTGATACTTGGATTTGGACCTTGGACGCCAATAACTGCAGGCTTTATGGGTCTTATTGGAATAGCAGCGGGGCTATTGTGGTTTAGAAGAGAGAATATATCACGTTTAGAACTCTTTACCATTTCATTTATTCTGATACTTGTAAATGATATTTTTACATCCGTTGGAGGGTACATGATCCTTGGATTATCCTTTGAGAACGCATTACTGACCTCTCTCATAGGTCTCTTTTTACCAGCAGGTGGTGGTTTCTTCCTAGCTGTTGGTCCTATTACTGAGGGCGCGACTGCATTTCTGATTGCAGTTCTAACACCAAATCTAAGGAGGCATTCTGGGGAGGTGAATGGCAGATGGGAGCAGTAGCTTCACAGAAAGCATGGATGGTTTCAGCTGTTCTTTTGCTCACAACAATCGGACTTGCCACAACCACTGTTTACTACTATACACAATCTGATTATTATCAAAGATCATTTAATGCATTCACAACAGACTATATTTCCGCGGATGTAAACATCGACTACGGAAATGGAACGGATGTCTGGTATAATGGTACATTGATCCTAAGGAATTCATCGGTTTTCAAACTGACTGTGGCGATAGCAGATGTTAATTACACATTTCACCCTGTGTTTGGTATCTTTGTTAATGGAATTAACAACATAACAAGCTATCAAATTAATGGCACTTCTGGCTACTCTTGGCTCTACTATGTCAATGGTGCTGCCGCTCCAGTAGGATCTGATCAATACATAGTGGCTTTGGGCGATGTTATTGAATGGAGATTTGAGTTTTATTCATTTTGAGATCAGGTAGGTTTTTCTAAAGCGATATCCTTCCTTTTTGCTTTTATAGTATTGTCTCCAATATGTATTTTAAATCAACATCAGTCTGGGCGGTTCCACTATTGCAGAATGATAGGATAAAGAGAACTCTCGAACTATTCGCAATATGGAAAGAAAAGTCAGTTGGGAGGTATGCGTTAAAGGATATGCTAGATCTCCCAGAAGGAAAGACTAGGGGTAGGCTAAAAAAGTTACTTGACGAGGGGCTAATTAGAGAGACCAAACAAGGGGCTGTAATTACGAAAAGAGGGGAAAGAGCGCTTCGTAGCCTCCTATCTTCCATGAATATTGCCGCCATGGATATCATAAATGTTGGGCCCCTCAAAACCGGAAATGAAAGCACGGTGGTACATGTTCGTGGCAGGGCAAGTGAGATTGAAACTGCTAAATATACTCATCTTCGAGATGAAGCAGTCAAGGTAGGGGCACAAGGAGCAACCATAATCATTTTTGGTAACGGAAAACTGAGTGTTCCAGCCGTTTTTCCGGATTTAGAGACGGAATATCAGTCCATCGCGAGGATGCTACTGAAGGAGTTTGATTTAGCATCAGGTGATATTCTTATTGTGGGATCCGCTTTGACCAAATGGAAAGCATTGGAAGGAGCATTAGCTATAGCGCTAGCGTTAAGTGAGAAATAGATAAAGAATTTTGGAAGATTCATTCTAGCTGGTCGAGTGCCATTTTTAGATTTCTGATGATTAATCCCACACTAGGGGTGGCATCCTCTCCGGCTATCGCAAGTAAGTACAAGTCATCTGAACTTACGATTATTGCATGACCTTCCCCACCTGAGACGTGAACGACACTTACATCTCCCTTATCAATGCTTTCCGTTAATTTCGCTGATTCCTTGAGCGTGTTGATTGCAGTCTCTGAAATGGCTTTGTGGTCCATCTCGGTTATTGTTTGGCCAGTTATTATTTCACCATTTGAATTAAAGGCGATAAGTCCTTCTATTTCGGGAATGTTATCCATTAATTTTGCTAGTATAGATTCTACTTCTTCTTTTTCCTCTTCACTCATTGGTATCCCTCTTGAACAATATCATGCATCAGTTAATTAATGGATTCTCTAATATAAATCCTTTAATATATGAATATCTTAAGTATTATTATTAGCGATCAGATTAATCTATTAGAACCGCTTTGTGTGACGGATAGATAACAATCTGAATAGAAGCTTTAAGCAAGTAGCTGAAATAGAGGCCAAAAAAGAGCAAGAAAGGGAGATCAATAATGATAGGGCAAGATGACATAAAATCTACCTTGAAAAATCTGCAGAAATTTAAAGGAGTACGAGGCGTTATTGTAACAACTACCGAGGGGCTACCAGTAAGCACAACACTTGATGTTGAAAAAACCGAGAAAACCTCGGCATTGGTTACATCGCTTGTAGGAAAGGCTAGATCCGTTGTCGATGAACTGGACGAGGGTAGCCTGAAATTCCTTACAATATCAACTCCAAGTGGAGAGGTTTATGTAGCTCCGGAAGATGAGTATATACTCATAGTCCTTAAATAAGGAGTATAAAGAATATTTTTATTTATTGATTGACTTAATAAAAAGTAGAGGCGAAAAAATTGATTGACCTGAAATCCTTTGACAAAATCTTAAGCAAGGTGATCAAAAGCGAAACTGGGATAAAGAAGGTTATCCTGGTGGACAGAACTGGTTTGACAATAGCACACGTATCGAAATTTTCCTACTATCCAGTTGACATTGATGGAATTGGTGCCATCGCTAGCGCTGTCTTCAGTGCCAGTGAAGAGCAAGGTAAGAACCTCGATATAGGATATCTTGATCTTGTCACCTCGGAGTTTAACGATGGAAAGATATTTGCGGCTAGCTGTGGCAAGGGTGTATTATGTGTAGTAACGGATCATGATGTCAATATAGGTATGATTAGATTAGTTATGAAGAAAACTAGTGATGAGCTTAGAGAAGTTTTGGATGACTTCTTGGCCGAGAAACCCGTAGTACCAGAAGTAACAGCGGAAAAGGACGAGGAAGAGGAAATTAAGACAGCCCTTGGAGAACTTGAAAAGGCCTGATATTCTGCATTAATTGCTGGGAGTAAGATCAAATGTCGGCTGCACCCAAGAGTGAGACACTTGAGGATATCCTCAAAGATCTTGAAATGAATATTCCGCAAATCCAGGCAACAGCCATTGTGAGTGTTGAAGGATTGCCAATTGCTTCAGCACTTCCAAGTGGGGTCGACGAGGCGATGATTGCAGCTATGACAGCAGCGATGCTTTCTTTGGGAGAGAGAGCTGCGGCCGAATTAGGAAAGGGCGAACTAGAACAGGTATTCGTGAAGGGAAGGGATGGATATATCATTGCAATGGGAGCAGGTCCCAATGCTGTTTTGACGTCAAGTGCAACAAAAGATGCCAAAATTGGTCTTATTTTCTTGGAAATGGAAAGGGCTGCAAAGAAGATTGCAAAACTAGTATAGTGAAAACCTGCTAGGATCAAAGAATGAAGGTTTTTTACAATCTAATACTAATAGCCATAAGGCTAGAGTGTCTTCTAAAACAGCGAATAAGTTTTATATGATATAGTAACCAAACAAGTAGAAGCAAGAATCAGTTGCATTCTAAGTAGGGATATTCATGGTCGACTTGACGAGATTGCTAACAGGGCCGCTATACAAATTGTACAGCTGGCGTCTTTGGAAACAGGTCAAGAATGGCAGAAAACCGGGGCATGTTGGCGTTATTCTTGATGGAAACAGAAGATTTGCTCGTGAGAAAGGCCTGAATGTTTGGGTTGGGCATCACATGGGAGCAGAAAAGGTTAGAGAATTCCTATCGTGGTGCTGGGAAGTAGGAATAAAGATTGTCACATTATATGCCTTTTCTATTGAGAATTTCAAACGCAGGCGACGGGAAATTGAAGAAATCATGAGATTGGCCAAATCGAAATTTGAGGAAGTTTTGACGGATAAGAATATTCATAAATATAAGGTAAAAGTACAAGCCATCGGCAGGAAAAACATGCTCCCTAAGGAATTACAGGAAATCGTCTCTGAGATTGAACAAAAGACCAAAGATTACTCTGAGCACTTTTTAAATGTTGCAATTGGCTATGGCGGTAGGGCCGAAATTGTGGACGCATTTAGGAGTATAGCAGACAGAGTCTCACAAGGGACAATTAAACCAGAAGAAGTCAACGAATCGCTTATAGAAAAATACCTCTATACCGCTGGTTTGCCTGATCCTGACTTAATAATCAGAACATCGGGAGAGGAAAGATTATCCGGATTTCTTCTGTGGCAATCTGCATACTCTGAACTGTACTTCTGTGAAATGTACTGGCCAGCTTTGAGAAAGATCGACTTTTGGCGGGCAATCAGAACATATCAGCAAAGAGTGAGAAGATTCGGAAGTTAGAGGATACCGTATTTAAGGATGTGAGTAATGGTGAGCGGCATAAAACACGCAATAAAGAGACTTCGCAGGGGAAAAAAAATTGGATTACTGGTAGACGGGAAAAACCTTGGTGACAGCAAAATGGATGTAGAACTGAGCAATATTAAGACTGTAATCGGAGAGATTGGAAATCTGCGATTGGCAAAAGTACTCCTGGATGAACTGCCCTCCGATGATGTATCGAAGGCTATCTCAAAACTTGGTTTCTTATCGATAGTTCATCTGAATGATTTGGACATCTATATGGCGCTTGAGGCAATGGAGCTTGCCTACAATGACAAAATCAAGGTACTGGCCCTTGCGACAGAAGATGAAAATCTGATTCCGGTTTTGGCAAAAGCAAAAGAAAGAGGCAAAGAAACTGTCATAGTGGAAATCGTTGAAGGCACCATAGGGGAAGGACTCAAGAATTCTGCAGATTACTTCTGTCAATTTCCAAAGGAGAATCCAAGGGAATAGTATTTATTTAGTGCCTGAACCACCCAACAGACTTATTTGGTGATAGTTTAAATCAGTCCTTGCTCTAATAGCATGGAAAACTCGTCAAATGTTAACTTCTCTCCCTCTTTAAGCTTCTCATAAGCCTTCTTAGTCTTTTCTTTAAGCAGTTCTTCCTTATGCATTATTTTTTCTTTGCGTTGAATGCTTTTTCGCTCATGAATTCTCTGAATTACTGTTTTCATCTGATTGCGGACTTCTAAGTATTTCTGATGATAATCGTTCGCTAGTTCCTTTTTTTCTAGAAATTTGTTGTGCATTAGATCTGCCCTTTCTTTGACCTCTCTTGCATCGTTATATAGACTAATCATATTTGTGTGATGCTCTTGAGCAACTTCAGCTGATTCTGAGATTACTTTGTTGTGAAGGAGAACGCTGGACTTCAGGGTTTCAATCTTGGTCTGTGTCTCGATAATCTTTGAATCTATGTTCGTGTGTTTTATCTGCTCTTCAAGATCCTTTTCCAGTTCAGATATTGTGTTGATCAATTCTCTTTCTTTCTTCACATCAAGCACAGACGTTTGGATTTTCCACTCTATTTTCTCAATCTGCTGCTGCAATTTGCGAGGGGACATACGGAGGGGGGTTATTCCCTGCTTCTGCTCCCTAAATTGCCTAACTTGCTCCACAAGCTCAAGTATTCCTTCTCTGAGGCTTTCCTTCTTTTCTTTGTGCTCAGCTACTTTTTTGTTCATTTCATTTCGTAGCTTCTGTTCAGACCTTGCCCGATTGATGAGTTCACTATGCTGGGCATTCAATTTGTTTCGTTCTTCTAGGTACTCTTTGGTACTTGTATTACTTTCGTCTCTCAGCTGTTTTAGCCACGAGGCTTTTTTCCTGAGGCCATCAAGTTCCTTAGCTAGTTCTTCAATCAATTCCGTAGCTCCAGAGTGATATCAATGCTTTAGGTAAAACACAGGCAGCTATTTTATAAACTTTTTTGAACAAATAGTTAATGCATATTGCAGGAGGCGGTTGCTTGAAACCACCAAGAGAGCTTTATATAATCTTGGCTTTAACAAACTTTACTCCCAAGGCAGAGGCTCTCTTGAATAGATTTGCAAGCATTCAAATTGCAGAAATAGAAAGAACAAAAGGACTGCCCATTAAAGCCAATTGGCACCGCTCTCTATTGTTTCTGTTTTCGAAAATAATCTCCGAAAGACGAGGTCACAAAATGGTTGAGGAGCTTGATGTTGAGACTGCAGTGATCCTACATCATTACCTGGTCACTCGTCCTCAGATTGCTAGAATGGTTGAGGAGGGCAGATTGGGATTCTTTAAACAGCAAGTCAGAACATTAAACGAGTTTTATCAATCTCTAGTCGGAACAAGTATTGGACCTCAAGAACTTGATAGGTTGGCTGAAATCAAAGGAAATATGTTCAGATTCATTAGTGAAATCGAAGAGATGCCTCTGGATAAGGTATCAGAGATAGTCTCTTCTATTGAAGATACAATAATGATGTTGATGTATACGCTCGTGAGCAACGAGGAGAAGTGGAGTGTAGAGATAGAAGATATAAATCGAGCATATAGATTGTTTAGAATGATCGCTTTCAGGACGCCGTTATTAGATTTTGATACATTATATGATCTTTATCGCCTTCTGCAAACCAACATCTATGTAAGAATGGAGCAACTAGAGATTACCAGCGAGAGTGAAGAACGCCTCCAAGAAATCGTAGAAAGTGAGATGGGAATTAAGGAAGACAAGAATCTCCAAAAAGTCGGTAGTAAGTGGAAGGATATTTTGAAGGGGTGTATTCTGAGTATTGCACAGATCTACGTTGTCAAGAAAAGCAGGCTAAGAATTGATAATAGACATGCAGATTATGCGGTTGGGGCATATCATAAAATAGCGAGCAAGATAATAGAAGGCTTCGACGATAAAGAGAAAGAATCGTTGTATGAATTCATTAGGAATCTAAATTTCAGTTTGGAATCAGAAAATGCATTAGCAGGATATAGGAGATGGCTATTAAGCGCTATCTCGGCAGCAGCAGGCAGTGGTGCAATATTCAAATATTCTAGCTTCGTTTTCAAACAATCGCGGATGGTCGCTCTTTTTGCGGCCATAATGGCCTATAAGAATAAACACGATGTAGTGACTATTGACGATGTTAAAAAAGCCACGCAGGTATATGCTCACGTCCTTTTAGACCTTGACTTCGATACGCTAGTCTAATCTTCTTCCAATTCAGGCTTGCTTATAAGAACTATGTCCCCGACGGCGGCTATCCAACTATATGGCATCTTTAGAAGATTGTGGTCTCTAACAGCTTGCTTAAGCTTTATTGTTATGTGTGACAGTGTTC
The DNA here is from genome assembly GCA_048886745.1 of Candidatus Hodarchaeota archaeon. GTDB lineage: Archaea > Asgardarchaeota > Odinarchaeia > Odinarchaeales > JBHLKK01 > JBHLKK01. The sequence continues at coordinate 22,067 of JBHLKK010000012.1, forward strand.
CTTCCTCAAAATCGACAGAAGCATCAACGATTTTTCCCACTAATTTACCGATCAAGGAATAAACGAGTTTACCATTAAGATCAGATATCCTTATGCTGAAGGCTTTTCCCCCCTTGCTTTGATTTGAGAATAATTCTTGAATCTATGGTTATGGCGCCTTTTTCATACACTATTGTAGGATTTAGATCTATCTGGGCAATCTCTTCGTGGAAATCAACTAGATCAGAGACCCTCACGAGGATATTCAACAGCGCATTAAGGTCAGCAGGTGGCTTCCCTCTATAGCCACGGAGAACAGGATATGCTCTGGTTTCCTTTACCATATCTTGGGCTTCCCTTTTGCTGATCGGGAGCAACCTAAAACTTACATCTTCGAGCAATTCTACGAAAACTCCCCCAAGACCGAACATTATTGTCGGGCCAAACTGAGGGTCGGTTGTCATGCCTACGATTACTTCTGCAACACCTTTGGGACTAAAATGATATATCATGACGCCGACGATCGTTGCATTGGGAACCTTTGACTTTGCCTTGTTCACAATATCTTTGAAGCCATTTTCAACCTCGTGAGAGTTTCTTAGGTCTAATCTGACGCCACCAACGTCTGTTTTGTGTATTATGTTGGGGGAGACTATTTTTAATACAACTGGGTATTTCACTTTTTCAGCTATGCTTACTGCTTCATCGACGGTTTCTGCTATTTCAAATGTGGTTGTAGGTATCTTAAACTCACTAATTATTTCCTTGGATTCATGCTCCATGAGAAAGACTCTTTCCTCAGATAGTGCATTCTCAATGATTCTATTTGTACGCCTCTTCATCTAAATCATCTCAAGGAGACTCCAATTGAAGGGACGGAGAATAAGCTCCTTCCGAATTGGAGGGGCAATTTACGATTTAATACACCATGATTATATGCGAATGAACTATTTGAAAATTCCTTACGCTCCAATATCCTCTCCTCCCCAGAATATTCTTGAAAGCTCTGCATAAAGGTTTTCTAGTCCTGTGTTTTTTGTTGCTGAAACAGGGAGAAGAATACTGAACGCTTCCAGTTGACCTAATGCACGACATATCCCTATACTAACCTCCTTGCGCAAGCCTTGTGCCTCATCTCTGATTGCCCCCAGCAATTCATCGGGGTCTTTGGACCAGTTGATCAGTCTCTCGATTTCGGCATCTGAAAGCATATCTGATTTGGAAAGGATATTTAATTGGGGAATTGAAAAGCGATACTGTGTTGATGCACTGAGTAACAGTAAAGAAACGAGATCAGAGGGGCGTTTGGCCAGAATCGGATCTATAAGAAAAAGGAGAGTTCCTTGCGATCCTCCAAGCATCGTTACTATAAATGGGCCAGAACTCCTAAAGGTAAAAAGTTCCAATTGCCCAGGAGTATCCACAAGAATAACTTCGGGCCGAAGTTCTTCAATCTCATCTTTAATCTCCTCAATCTTCTCGGCTATCATGTCAGCCGAAAGAATAAGAGCCCCATTAGGACCTAAGCCGGATTCCCGCATTAACTCATCAATATCAATGAAATCTCTTACGTCGACATCTGGAGAGTAAGGTAAATCAATAACGCTTGGATCCAAGTTTACGGTTACAAGATGCACATTATTTGCTGTTAACCATTCTGAGAACGAAGATGTAAGACTAGACTTGCCAGATCCTGCAGTTCCCAAGAGATAAACTGAAAACATGATTCCTAAACCTCTTAAAAAGAATAGACAACAACATTTATGAGAATTTCTCTTTTCTAGGAATATGGAGCAATGTATCTGAGGCAAGAGAAGTGAAGAAAGAGGAGAAATGCCACGTAGTCAATTGCCAGAAGAATCTCAAAGAAGAGAAGTTTGTCGAGATAGGGACAAAAAAGTATTGCGTGGAATGCGCGGTTCTTATTTCAAAATCAGAAGTCGGAAAGCTAATGAGGGGGATTTCAATTGAGAGAGATCAAGTTTGAGCTGATTTTCCCCGCAAATGAGATTCTTATCGGGAAGACACTTAACACAAATGGCCATTGGATAGCAAGGAGAATAACTTCACTGGGTGGCAAAGTCGTGAGATTTACTGTCATACAAGATGATGTCGACGAAATATCAAACACGATAATAGAGGCAATAGAAAGATCCGATATAATCATTGTATCTGGTGGCTTAGGTCCTACTTTTGACGACAAAACCCTTCAAGGATTGGGAAGAGCAATTGACAAACCCTTAAGACTTGACAAAAAGGCACTTACAATGATCCAAGTGAAATACGCCAAAATTCAGGAGATGGGAGTAATTAAAAATGCTATAATTACGGACCATCGAAAGAAGATGGCAATGCTCCCTGAAGGTAGTATTCCATTATTTAATCCTGTTGGATCAGCACCGGGGGTATATGTGGAGCATAAGGGGACTCAAATAATATGTCTTCCAGGGGTTCCTTCAGAGTTTAAGGCAATCTTTGAGGAAAGCGTTGTTCCCATTGTAAGAGAGGCATTAAAGGGAGTAATATTCGCTGAAGAGAGTTTCGTTTTAGAGGAAATAGTTGAGTCTGAGCTTGCACCGCTAATAGAGCAAATTATGAAGAAGAATCCTTATGTCTATGTTAAGTCACATCCATTGGGATACGAGGGTATTTCAAAAGTAGTAATTCATATTACTGCTACTGGTGGAGAGGAAGCAAAAAGAATGGTTGGAGAAGTCTCCAAGATTCTGAAAAAGGAACTTACTACCAGAGGAGGGAAGATCAAGGAAGACTTATAGATTTGGCGGTGAGAATTCTCTAAGCCTTTTTATCAAACCCTCGCGTGTATCGATTCTTGAAACCGCAAGGGGAATCTTCTCAGATTCAGCAATCTTTATGGCAAGCGGATCCATGTAATCTACTCCGTGTAATACCACAGCAGCAGGCTTGATTCCACGTGTTCCTAATCCCATCTGGCTTGTTTTTATGGCTACCATCGGAGAACGTCCTTTGTGAACATTCGTAAAGATTGCAACTCTTTTTGGTGTTGTGCCATAGAGCTGAAGCATTTGCTGGGGAGTCAGATCTAGGATTGCATTGACCGAATCAATTGCCGTGTAGCCAAAGATGTTTTGATCCAGAAGAGCAGGGCATGCAAGCACATCACATTCTAGGTGCTTGCAGAAGGTTGAAAGTTCCACTGGAACGGGGAATTCTCTGATTGCGAGTAGACAATCAGAAGGAATCTCCAAACCCAGTATACGCTTAAAGGCGTTTACGGTTCCACCTCCTTGCCTATGGTCAAGGTATATAACCGCTTCGACGAATCTCTTGATCGTTTCCATACGTGGTGAATTACGTCTGCCACTTTCATTGTCACTTATCACCGACGGAGAAACATTCAGAAAATTAGCAAGTTCCTTTTGAGTGATCCTAAGTTTAGTTCTCCATTTCTTCATAATTGCACCGGGATTATCAGCCAGGGTAATCTCGCCAGCGATCCCTTCTGCTAAAAGCTTGATAGCATTATCTCTTGGGAGCATGGAACATCACTTTTACGATTAGACTTTGCATATTTAAAGGTATTATAATACAATTGCATGCCATTCCATGGTTCAAGGATTCAGAATTTTTAAACCTCCGATAGATTAATAACTTTACAGCAGACAAAGATTTGAGACGATAAGGATTGATGGCTTATGGGAGCTGCCTTCAAGACCATGCTTGAGAGATACAGTCAAAGAGTCAATAATGCGTTAAATGGACTTATCAAAAAGGAAGTTGATATTGGTGAGCGACTAACTCCTATTCACGGGGAGTATTACAAAGACATTGGAGAATACTTGGGAAGGGGAGGCAAAAGACTTCGTCCTGCTGCTTTTATCGCGGGGTATGAAGGTGTTGGAGCTAAAGAAATAGGAGATATTGATTTAGCTTCGCTTTCAATAGAACTACTTCATAACGCAACGCTATTGCATGATGATCTGATTGATCATGATGAGACGAGGAGAGGCGGATCAACATTCCATGCTAGATATCGAGAAAGATATAGGAAAAAAGTAGATAAAGCAGAAGATTTTGGCATGGCTGCAGCTATTCTGGGCGGAAATTCAACGTATAATCTCGGATTGGAGATATTGCTTAGATCAGGTTTTAAGCCAGATTTAACAGTTCAAGCGATTTCCTTGTATCAACGAGCATTTAGGGAGGTAATAGAGGGAGTATTATTTGAAAGTTACGTGGCCCTAAAAGGAGAGTCAAACGAGGCCGAGTACTTGGATGTTATCCGATTAAAGACTTCTGCTCTTTTCGAGAAAGGATTGCTTATTGGAGCGACACTTGGAGGAGGAACTAGTTCTCAAAAGAAAGCTATTAGTCAATATGCAATCTTGACTGGGCAAGCTTTCCAAATACAAGATGATATCCTAGGCACATTCGGAACCGAGAAAGTAACAGGAAAACCAGCAGATAGTGACGTTAAGGAAGGAAAGCAAACCATATTGATAATAAAGGCCATCGAATTCGCTTCCGCATCAGAAAAAGAAAAGATTGACAAAACTCTTGGAAATCAGAATGCTTCGCAAAACGAGATTAATGACGTTAGGAAGATTATTGAAGAAGTCGGTGCCTTAGAATATGCTAGGAAGCTATCGATGAGACTTGCAGAAGATGGGCAGAGAAGCCTTGATTTCGCGGAGCCCAGGTTGACTCAAGAGGCCAACATGTTTTTAAAACAGCTCAGTGATTTTGTTGTTAAGAGGAGTTATTAGTGGCCCATACCGGATACCAATCGGTATTTTGATGGTGATAAGGCAATGATTAGCGTTAATATTAGGCTTTTTGCAGCTTTCAGAGAACTCATAGGTGAGAAAGAAATAAGGTTGGAGTTGGGAAGCCAGGAAAAATACACTATTTTGGACGTTTTGAACAAACTGATAGAAACTAAAGGAATTGCCATCAAAAGCAAGCTACTTGATGGTGAAGGAAACCTGAGAAAAGGCGTCCAGATTTTCATAAACGGTATGAAGATTCATATCTCCAACAAGATCGACGCTCCAGTCAAAAATGACGACATAATAGCAATCTTACCCACAGTAGGGGGAGGTTGAATTATCCCAAGAGTTTTACCATATATGGTCCCTCATGGTGATATCCTAAATGTTTATAGTACTCTCTGACACCTATTCCGCTTGTTATCACCATCTTCTTGGAGTCAAATCTTTCGTAGGCGATACCCTCAGCGAAAGCCAGAAGTCGCTTGCCAAAACCACGATGCTGCCACGCATCTAATGGTTCCTCACCTACTGGCACAATGGGACCGTATACATGAAGTTCCCTCACAATAGCCGAATCCATCATGTTAATTTCAGGCCTATGTGCCTTTTCTGAGGGTATCCTGAGTCTTAGAAAGCCAACCAAGATTCCTTGCTCCGCATCATCATAAGATAAGAATAGCTCATTTCCTTCTGAGGCCTCATACTCTTCAACAGAGATTCGTATATTGTCTTGCTCGGGGAATATGCCTTTCTTTTGATACATATGTCCGACTTCATGGCATCTGATACAATTGCAGACTAAATCCTTCCTTGTCATCTCAGCCAGCACAACTTCTCTAAGATTGCTCTTCTTTACCCCATCATCTATTAAAGGAGCAGGTATATCTCGTTGCACTCTTTGGATTCTAACCCAACGAGGCAGTTTTGGCAAGACTCGAGAGAGAAGTAAGATCATATCGTTAGTAGTATAGGGGAGATACTCATTCTTTTGCCACGTTTCGTATAGTTCAGTGCCCTTAAGAACAAGACATGGATATATCTTTAACATATCTGGTTTGAATTCGTGTTCGGAAAATATGCTACCAAAAACTTCAAGATCTTTGCCAGGATCTGAACCTGGCAGGCCTGGCATAATGTGATAGCAGACTTTTAGTCCCGAGTCTTTTAATACTCGAGTAGCGTCTATTACATCTTCTACCGTATGTCCTCGCTTAATTATTCGATAGATCTCATTGTAAATGGTCTGAACACCTAACTCGACTCGAGTTGTTCCCATCCTAAGCATGTGATCAACATGATATTCCTTACTATAGTCTGGTCGTGTTTCTATGGTTATGCCGGTATTCCTAACCTTTGCATGTTCGGCATGAAGCTTAGCTTCCTCCAGAGTCTTGCTTTCTTCTCCAGATAGAGCATCTAAACATCGACGAATAAACCAGTATTGATATTTCAGAGGCATAGCTGGGAAAGTACCGCCCATGATAATAAGCTCTACCTTGTCGATCTTGTGACCCATTGACTTTAGTTGGAGAAGACGATTCTTTGCTTGCATAAATGGATCAAAATCGTTTTGGATTGCACGCATGGCTGCTGGTTCACGGCCCGTATAGCTTTGTGGAGAGCCAAACCGAGGACCTCCAGGACAATAAACACATCTTCCATGCGGACACCGATAGGGTTCTGTCATAACTGCCACGACGGTTACACCTGAAATCGTACGAGTTGGCTTTCTTGTCAAAAGAGGAAGAAGCTTTTCTCGCTCATGAGGATTAGCAAACATTAAGATTTGTGTGTTGCTGGGCATCTCCTTCAGGTGGAATTTGCTGCATACTTCTCGCTTTATTTTGATTACTTCCGATTTCCTGAAGCGGGTATGCGTTAAATGTGCAATGATTTCTCTGCAAGCATCCTCCAATTGAGGCCCCTCAGATCTTATTTGGGTGAGATCATTCTTCTAAAAGGCAGATGCATATTTATTTTCTATTTTATAGAAAAGCTTAGAATCAAAAAGGCAAAACAAAGGAAAATTAAGATGGCTGACCAACTTGACGCCCATATTTGACTCGCTTGAGATAATTCTTTCTATTTCGAATTCTCGGAGTGGTTTTTGCTCTCTTCTTAGAGGGCACTTTGGGCGTTTGGCCCTTGACCTTGCCAGCCTATTGACCCAATAGTCGAGCCGACTATTGGCTTGTCAGGCTTCCATGTGACCCGGGCATTTGCAGTACCTCCCATATCTTTTTCCTTTTTCACTAGATCTTTCCTTATATGTTGGAGCATTCTCATTTAGCTCGCTATCTTTATCGTTTCTTCTCCTTAAAAACTCTTTCAATTTCACATTCATTCCTTTGATCATGGCTCCGTGTAATACAAAAAGGTGGCTAATAATGCTAGTTTGATCTGGTATCGATATGAAGAGCTAACCTATACGAACGATATTACCTTTCTCGCCAACAACAATAGTCTTTTTATGTCCCGTCCTAACCAGTTTGTTTCCCTTAATAACTAGCACTGTGCCTTCGTGAGTCATGACGAATTTATCTCTTTTTGCCACAAGCCGGGTTTCCTTATTATCCTTGTCAATGATGTTAACAGTCCATCCCCCCTTCCTCGAATCGAGGAAATCTGATGACCAGCTCCTACCTTCAAACAGCAATCTATCAAGTATCTGTTGAGCTCTTTCCTTCGCCTCTTTAGCCGACTCCAAGTTATGGATATTCAGATCCTTATCGCTGAAAGGTTCAGTACCAGGGGCAGACCAAATACCGCCTTGGTCCAGTATCAGAAGATTGCCATCCCAATTATGATCCTCACTCTTCCCAATTGCCCCTTGCCTCGTTTCTATGATGGCATCAACGATGAAGTGACCTGATCCGAGAAAAACACCACCGACAACAGTTCGGTCCTGGAGAACGGGAAAATAGAGAGTACCAGATTTTACGTTGACCAGAGCTTTTTCGGATTGTGCGATGTTTGAGTCCTTGCTGACTTTTCCTGCTAGATCACCCAGTAGAAGCTTATTCTTGATATTATTGTGTAACTTATCTTTGTCCATTTTTATCAATCCTCTTCCCTCTCTTCTTCCTCGGATTTTGCCTCTTTTTGCTCCGTTGTACGCATCTGATTGTGCAAATACTCGGCAAGTTTCAGAGCCATTCGGCCTGGGATTGTGATAAGATATCGGCCCCTAACACGTTCCTGAGTAATGTAGCCCGCTTCCTCCAACTGTTTCAGATGATGAGGAAGTGTTCCCGGTGCAAGACCGGATTCATTCATCAAGTCTTGATGATACTGTGGACTATCTGCGAGCAGATATAGCAGCTTGATCCGTTCAGCACTTGCTAATGGAGACAGCAATCTTTGGGCCTCTTCTGGCGGTACAGGGCTTATTGGCTCCTCTCCTTCTTTGCTTATGATTATGTTCTTGTCTCCTGCCCTGATAAATTTCCCCTTAGGTCCAACAAAAATTGTCTTCCTCAGCGTTTTATCCACGCCTCGCATCACATCTCCCACAACCATGCTAATGTATTCACCTAATTCCTTCCCACGATCGCTTAGACGGTGGCCAAGTTCTTCCATCCTCTCCCCAATCTCTTCGCCTATGCGATCAATCTGTTGTTCCTTATCGGGCAAAGAGGTTTCTTTAGCAGCTTTCCGCATTTGTTCTTGAAGATCTTTCATTTGCTCCTGAAGTTGGCGGATTTGCCCCCTTAAATCCTCAGTCTCCTTTTTCTCATCTTTTTTCTCAGCTTTATCAGCCATTCATATCCAACTCCTATTGATTTGCCAAACTCGCATATATTTCATCTAATAAATTCTCTATATAGTCTAACTCTGCTGCTATACTTCCAGACTTCCTTTGTAGATGTTATTTGATCAATTGCTTTTTCATCCCACAATCCTGCAAAACCTCTTTTTGATTTATTCATTCCTTAAACACACCTCCATCAAGACCAGCTTTTTTAGAGGATTATTAAACGAAATTCGTATAATTAACGATTTTCGTTTTCAATACGACTATGATCGTTTTTATATATAAACCTTTCGTATTTTTTACGAGTCAAGAATAAGATTCTATTAAATTAGCCTGTTGAATGCGAAGGATCTGAGCAAGTTTGAGAAACAGCAGTTTTAGAGGAAATGCTTGTTCAGAAGGATGGCTTCTAACGCCTACCTCTATTACGCCTCAGAAAAGGTAATTCTATTTCGGAATTGGCTCTTTTCTACCGTAGTAATCTCTTCTCATAAGACCAAACTCACCTTTCAACCTTCTGAGTTCGTCTGTACGAAAAACAGGACCATCCTTACACACCTGATATTCGCCTATGCAACAACTTCCGCAAAGACCAATTCCGCATTTCATTATTCTTTCCAGACTTGCCTGTAGTGAAATGTTTTTTTCTTCAGCGATCTCAAATACTTTATGAATCATGAGTTCTGGTCCACATGTGTAGATCTGATCAAAGCTCTTCTCTTCCAGAAGCTTTTCTGCCAATTCAGGCGCAAAGCCACGAGTTCCAAGACTTCCATCCTCTGTCGATATAAGCAAATCTGAATCTGTCCCAGACAAGCTAGAATTGATTTGATCTACAAATATCAGTTTGTCTACATTTTTTGCCCCCAGAACTACTGTAGCTAGGATCTGTTCCTCCACCATATTCTCAATTAAGGGAAATAGTGGAGATATGCCCACTCCCCCACCAATTACTAGGGGCCGATCTCCAACTATCCTAAAACCGCGCCCATAGGGTCCTCGTATGCCCACTGAATCCGACTCTTTCAGATTATGAAGAGCAGTCGTCGCATCACCAACACGTTCCACAGTAATAGATATGCTGCCATTTGAGTTTATTCGTGACAATCCCATCGGAATCTCATCAATACCCGGTATCCAAACCATAACAAACTGCCCAGGGTATGCAGCTTTGGCTAGGTGTGGATGATCAAAGCAAAAGGTTTTTACAGTAGGGGTCTCATCAATGATTCTCTCGATTTTTAGGACAATTGGGCGGTTTTGCATACAAATTCACCTTCTATGGGCCAGACCTATAATTTGGCTTATGCTTCCTAAATTCTTGGCCTTTAGATAGCTTTTGATACCGTCCTTTATCTCCTTGAAAACACTCAACCCTGATCTCAATATAGTGCCGATTTGAACAGCCGAAGCTCCTGCTAGAATGAGTTCGATTGCATCCTTCCAGTTGGACACCCCGCCAGCACCTATTATTGGTATTTTGGCCGTTTCATATATCTCGTAAATGCATCTTACCGCTAAGGGTCTGATTGCAGGACCCGAAAGTCCACCATATCTGTTGAAAAGTATTGGATATCCGGTTTCTATATCGATTGTCATGGCTCTCAGTGTATTAATTGCGGTCACGGCGTTAGCCCCAGCTTTCTCTGCTGCAAGGGCGATTTCCTTTATTTCTGTAACGTTTGGCGTAAGCTTAACAAAGACGGGGATTTTTATAATTTCTTTTACTGCCCTTACAACTTTTGCAGTGAGCTGTGGATTCTGTCCTATTTGGCCGATCTCCTCATGTGGGCATGAGATATTTAGTTCTACGGCATTTCCCCCAGCTTTTTCAACCTCCAAAGCGACTTGGGCAAATTCGCCTGGAGATTTTCCGAATATACTCACAATTATTGGAATATCTTCATTCTTTAGATCGGCTATTTCGGACTTGAAATCCTCTATCCCTGGATTTGGCAATCCCAAGGCGTTAAGAAAACCACATTCAGTTTCAACTATCGTAGGGTTTGGATTTCCTTTCTTTGGATCAAGAGATATGGATTTTGTAACCAACGCACCTGCACCCGCTCTGGCTATTCTTCTTAGACTCGGGGCAGATATGCCCAGCATGCCGGCCGCCAACATGGTTGGATTTTTTAGATTCAAATCCGAAATATTGACATGAATGCCTTGGTTTTTCATAACATATCCTTCCAGCAGCAGCTTAACATCTTTTTTGAAGACTAGTAACTCCAAAATAGTATTTAAGATATGATAATCAAATTCTGTAATGCTATCTCCAAACAAATTGGAAAAAGAGAGGAATGGACATCTCTACTGAATTTTCTTCACGAGTTCCTTTTCTCCTTGCTTAACTATTTCTGAAAGCCTTTCTTGAACATCTTTCGGAAGCTGTGTTGTTTCATGTTCTCTCAAAATCTTCATGGCTTGCTCGCGAGCCTTCTCGCGAATCTCTTTCTTACCTGCCTTGACCCAGGTTTCTGGAGAACTAATATCAAAAAGCTCTGGTATGTATATCTCGCTTACTAGGTATTTGAAAGTGTGTTTGTGGCTCAGGAAATGACCTCCTGGTCCAACTTCCGAAAGCACCTCAGTAGCCAACATATCATCATCTATATTGATGCCTTTGAGTATCCTATAGATAATTCCAACAACCTCATTTGCGATCACTGCCATCTCTATGGAACCAACCATTCCATTAGAAAGGTATCCGCAATCGTGCACCAAATTTGTCCCTGTTAGGGCTGCTATCAGACCATTCATCATAACTTCGGCTCCAGCTTGGGCATCTGGTGCGTTCGAGCCGGCCGCTCCACCAAAGCTGAAGCACGGAAGATCATAGTAATGTGCCATCGCAGCATTGAGAGCCCCTGTTCCCAATGCAAATTCTGGAGCCCCATAGGTGCAAATTCCTGAACGGGGATCCATAGAGCATACCCAGCCAGCGTAGATTATCGGAGCGCCGGGGTTCACCAGTTGAACCATTGTTATAGCTGCCAGATTTTCTGAGTTGGCAGTAACCTCCGTCCCAACCAATGTTCCGGGACCCGTACTTCCCACCATGGGCATTGGACCAAGAGTAATTGGTACACGAGCCTCCGCAAATTCAATCATATTCTCATTGGCTTTTGGAAGAGTCAAAGGAGACGCAGGTTCACCGTAGAGACATACAATAGGTCTTCGTCTTAGCTCTTCCATCCCCCCAACAATGGTTGCAGCCATGTCCAGCATTCTTCTAGCTCCATCAGCTCCGGGTGAGGCAAAAACAACCGGCTTTGTAGTATTGTTAAGGATTGCCTCTAGTTCGTGAAGATATTCAGCTTCCCATGGGACATCGAAAGCGCCAGCTATTGTCATTAGATAGTACATATTCGGGAGAGCATCGCCGATTCTTGAGCATTCGCCCACATCGCTTTTTGCTGGCCTTCGATTCTCACCAGATTTCAAATCCCTAATAAATGGAACTGGGGTTCCCCCTAAGCCGAAGTAGACACGCGACCCTTCAAGAAGAAAATCATGCTTTGGGTCCCGACCGCATAGAATGATTTTTTTTGGAGCTTTTCCTAAGGCCTCAGTAACTAGATATTCGGGAATCCTTACTATCCTCTTCCCAGAATCTATATCGGCTCCTCCCTCTTTGAAAATATTCAGGATTCTATCGGAATCTGTATGTATTCCCGTCCTTTCCAGTGTTTCCAACGTTGCAATATGAATGTCCCTTGCGTCTTCTTTTTTGAGGAACTCAAGTATACCTCCCTTCAGCCCTCTTCTTACCATAATTACGCACTGCTCCTCTTGGTTAGGACTCTATATTGAGGAGTTTTTTTGCAACATTAACTGCTTCTATAGCATTTTCAGCGTAACCGTCTGCCCCAATCTCCTTTGCCCATTCTTCTGTAGCTGGAGCTCCACCTATCATTACCTTAATCTTATCCTTCAATCCCTCTTTGCGTAAAAGCTCCACAATTTCACGTTGGGCAGGCATGGTTGTGCTCAGAAGAGCCGAGGCTCCAATAATATCTGCATCTACTTCCCTTGCCTTTTTTACAAACTCTGCAGATGGAATATCCTTGCCAATATCATATACTTCAAAACCAGCAGTTACCAACATGGAAGCAACTATGTTCTTCCCGATATCATGAATATCCCCCTCTACCGTACCAATTACCACTTTCCCTATGGATTCTAATTTAGCAGCCTGTTTCTCCAGTTCAGGATTAATTAACTCATCCATAACCTTTTTTACGGCCTCCCCTGCCGCAACCAAATGCATCAGAAAGAATTCGCCTTTTGCGAATTTGTCACCAACTATTTTTAATCCCTTAGTTATTCCCTTTTGAACTATCTCCACAGGATTAATCTTCTTGTCTAGAGCTTTTTTTGTCGACTCATAAACCTTTTCCACATCAAATGACATAATTGAGTCTACTAATTCTTGAAAAACAGCTTCAGAAGACACCTTTTACACCTCACAAAGTTGCAGAATACAGATTTTCTATTTTAACAGTTAATATTTAAGGTTATTTGTGAGAGTCCTTTTTTGTAGCGATTTCAGATAGTGTAAGCCTAATGCTTCCAAAAGATATATAAAAATCAATCAATTATTGTGTGAAGGGCACGGCGGATAATTGCCAAATTGAGGGGTGAGAATTGTGTGGCAGTTTAAAGCAAAGCAAAAAACCTTTGAGATTGGCAAAGTTAAAATTGGCGGCGTACCGGGTGAACGCCCAGTAGTTCTTGTTGGAACGCTTTTTCATCTCGGTCAGAAGATTGTCACTGACGCAAAGAAGGGTGAGTTTGACAAAGCTAAGGCCGAAGAACTCATAAATATCCAGGATGAGTTCTCGGATAAAACAGGTAATCCCTGTATGATTGACCTAGTAGCTTCTGGTCCAGATGCAATTAGCAAAGAGTTGGAGTTTGTTATGAGCGTAACTGATGCTCCTATATTGATAGATCCGGTTGGCATTGAAGCAAAAAAGGCAGCTATAGACTACATAAAAGAGAGTAATCTAGCAGCCAATGTTGTTTACAATTCTATAACAGTGGAGACAAAGCAAGAGGAGCTTGATTCGATTAAAGAGGCAGGAATAACGAGTGCAATTCTCCTGGCTTATAGCTCAAGAGTGTTCACTACCGAAGGAAGGATTGATGCAATTAATTCTCTCCTCTCATCTACCGAAGAGGTCGGGATCAAGAGACCATTGATCGATACATGTATTATGGACATTCCTAGTCTGGGAATGGGATGCTACGCGCTTTTCAAGCTAAAAGATGAATTTGGAGTACCCATTGGAGGCGGGACAGATAACGCCATCTCTACATGGAGAGGGCTAAAATCTAAGATGGGAAAACAGGCTCTTGAGTCAAGCACTGCAACTGCCGCTGCAGTAACCGTAATGGTAGGAGCGGATTTCATACTGTACGGACCTATAAAGGTAGCGCCGTATGTCTTTCCATCAGTAGCCATGGTCGATGCAGCTTTTGGTCAGCTGGTTATGGAACAGGGAAAGATGATTAATAAAGGTCATCCGCTGTTCAAGATTCCATAATCAAAGTTAGGCTTTAAATTCATGATTCCTCTAATGCTAACAAACCTAGATGCAAAGATTCAATGGTTGTATCCTAAAATCTATTTGCTCTGAGTTTGCGAAAGTCATAAATTCCAAAAATAACAACCCTTCTGGGGGAGACTCTGCAATGAAAAGTCAAAAGATTTTGGTGGTTATTCCTAATCGCTGCACAGGTTGTGTAAGATGCGAGATACATTGCTCATTCTTCCACACGAAAACCATAGATCCAACTCAGCGACGGCTCTTTGTTATTCGTGCTGAGCCAGACATCGATACTCCTGTAATTTGCACTCAATGTGGTTTATGCATGGCTGTATGTCCTGTTCCTGGCGCGATGGCAAGAAACAGGAAAACGGGAGCAATAGAGGTAACCGAAAAATGTACCGGTTGCGGACAGTGTATTCCTGTATGTCCTTATGGTGTAGTCAGCATTCATAAAGTCAGCAACAAAGCGATAAAATGTGATCTTTGCAAGGGAGACCCTATGTGTGCGAAAGGCTGCCCCTTCAATGTTATTGAGTATGCTGATCAAGAAAGAGCGAATTTTGTTAAACGCCTCATCACGGCTGCTTCTGTTGGAAGAACTGTCTACAGAGGCCCGCAATCTTAATGGCTCTTATGAGGTTTGATAGATGAAAGAGAAATGGTTCGGATATGTTGGGAAAATTCTGAGAGTGAACTTGACTAATGGCAAGATAGTTGAAGAACTCCTTAGCAAGAATATCGCCGAAAAGTTCTTGGGGTGTGTTGGCTACGCTGCAAAAATACTCTGGGACGAGCTTAGAGCCGGGGACCCATTGAGCCTTGATAACAAACTCATAATTGCAACAGGACCGCTAACCGGAACATTAGAGCCTGGATCAGGAAGCTGGGAGGCCTGCTTTAA
>JBHLKK010000013.1:0-34714 GCA_048886745.1 Candidatus Hodarchaeota archaeon
TGAGTTATCATGATTCTCTTATCATAGGAAGAGACTTGTTCCAGTATTTCCAACAGCTCACCAAGAGCATCTTCTTCATCAAATTCTGATCTGAATTCGAAAGGAGATAACTGTGCGCCTCCATATCCCACAAAGACGATGTCGCCCATAGAGTAGTAGCTCTTGTGAATGTTGACTATGTTGGAGAACTTGACTGCTTCCTCGGAAAAGATTTCAGGCTCATCTTGATTTCCAGGAATAAGCAGCACGGGCACCTTTTGTGCATTGAAAACCTGAAACACGTCTTTCATCTGGTTTCTGATTATCTTGTAGGTCTCTAAATTCCTTGTTGTCATCTCAAGGTATGGGAAAACATTCGCTATGGATTCTGCACCTTCCATCATTATCTTTCGTGCTTGCTCGATGTTTTGTGCTCCTAACGATTCAAGAACCTCATTTCCATACAATTGAATCAGTGCGCTTTCTTCGCTGAGCTCGAAATCCATGATGTTTGAATAATCCCCTGTTGAAGCTATTATATCAGGAGACTCTTTTTCGACCACAATATGCAGGTTTTCCAACCCTTTTGCGTGGATATCTCCAAGTATTATCGCTTTCATATGTGCCACCTATAACTGTTTGGTAGACATAGGGATAGTCTTGACTTAACAGTTTTACGCAAAATTCCAGTGTCGACCATCAAGGTTTCTTGTAGGAGTGCAAAATGAAATCCCCTCAACTCAGATGGTTATTATTTGGATGAATTGAATGGGATCGACTTACAGGTAAAGCCAGCAATCTACATGCTGTCAGGAAGGGGAATTCCTGTAAAGGAAAAGCAAAAATAGCTGATCAGTACAAAACATATGGTCAAAGAGATGAGGATACTGTTCTTTTGGACGATATCATCATTTCATGTTTTCTCTTCTGAGGGGAAATATGTTGAAATGTGAGTCTTGTGGCAAGGAAATTAAAAAATATAAACGAATTCCGCTAAAGGAAGATGAAGATGGATCGATAGTCTGCACGGACTGCTATTATGCTATAATGACCGAATATGTGGACATTCTGGAAGGATAATGATCAACACAGAATCAGATCATTTGGAACGAACTTGACCCAGACAATAATGTGGAGGGACGAGAAGAATGGAAGAGAAAGAAACAGAAGAAGCTGTAAAAGAAGTCGAACAAGAAATGCCAAAACTGGCCACTCAGGCCATAAAAGGAATAATGAGTTTGATAATGGGATTATCTGGAGAAGTAGAGACTTTAGGCGATGAATGTGTCTTCGGTTGGCAGCGTCTACCTGGAGGAGAAGTCGAGTTTGTTGTAGAAGGGCTTGAGCAATCGATCTGCCTATTCAAGAAAAACACAAGAAAGAATCCTACGAAATTGGACTGTCTCATATGCCGGTTATAATGGTCTGTGTTTGTCAGACCACAGGTGCATCCGGAAGGCTACTCGGAATGAAATCATCTTTAATATCTTCTCCCAGGTTTTAATTTCAGTGGACATAGGATATTCTGCCTAAGTCAGATTCCTAAACCTTGCTCGTCAATTGGTGTGTTTGGTGTATCATTTGAGTCCACAAATCTCTCAAATTCTGCTGATAAGACTTGCTTAGGTTTGATTTCTTTTACTGAGCTCAAAGCGATTTGATAGTATTTCCTGGCGAGATTCAGATTCACTTCCTTTGCATAAATCCTCGCAAGATTCCAAGCAATAATATAGCTATCCGGTGTTAAATTGAACGCTTTCAAAAGGCTTTCTTTTCCTTTTCCAAATTCACCTTTGCTCATTAGTTTAACTCCCAGACGAAGATACTTGTCTGAATGAGAATCTGCCACGTATTTCGAGAAGTATTTGGTTTCTGGATGTAAATCCTCAATAGCTTCCAGGCTCTTTCTGGCCGTATCAAACCTAATCAGAAGGTTCTTGACAGATTTCCGAGCCAGAAGAATCAAACTGGGGAACAATTCTTTTTCTCTACCAGCGTTTTTCTTCATTTTTTCCCAGAGAGAAAAAAGCTTCCCGGCAAAATTAATATCCTCCAAATACTCTGATTTCCTGAGATAGAAGCGAATTGTTTTATCAGAGTCGTCTTCGTTTTGCAGTACTGAAAAGAAACATTTGACAGCAGTAGGACAATAAACAGAGTATTTGACAAAGATCTCTCCCAGCACTATTTTGTCTTTCCCTTTGATGTATCTGAGGATATCTACAATAAACGGTTTCATGACATTCTCTTCATAATCTGTCCGAATCTCTACATCCAGCAGAGAATTGCTGGCTTCTTTTCTCAAAAGTCTCCTGAATTCTGAAATGATCTGAAAGCCTTCGTAATTTTGCGGTTTTCTGCACTCAACTCTCATTCCAGGAGCATAGGAGTGTGTTTTCTGCCTTTTCTTCCTAATCCCTTCGAATCCAGCTTCTTTGAGTAGCTCCTTGAGCAACTCAAAGGTAAAACCAGATTTGTGTGCCATTCCGGGGGAATCTATTCCGAATATCCATCTAAGCAACTTCTTCTTTTCAAACTCATTTGTACTGAGAAAGAGCTTGAAGGTCCTTTCAAGGTCAGGGGTTTCCAAAGATAGAGTCCCACCTGGCCTTAAGACCCTAAACCATTCAGAGAGAACATAGACTATATCAACACAGTTGAAGTGTTCGATAATATGCATAGCTTCAATCTTCTCAACGGAATTATCTGGAAACCTCAGATTGTCTGCTGACATTACTTCATCAGCGATCGAAGAGTCGAAGAAATCTATATTTATGTAGCCTGTCCTGAAAAATCTCCCGCATCCAATATTTAGACAGATTTTTTCGTCACCAAACATAGAAGACATACTCTCCTCCTCACAATATCCATACACTCTTGCAGATCCTAGGCTAAGAATATCAAAGAGCTTAATAGTAAACTAATGAGAGATAGGATCAAAGCGTATCTTATTTCTTTTTTCGATACCTCTAAAGCAATATGGATTATTATGAAATCTTCCGGTAAAATAGATAGAAGGGGCGCTGCAACCTCCCTTGCATACTCTTCCGAACTCACAAACTCTACAATTGCTGCCCAATTGGCCTTGTTTGAACTTTCTTGTATAATAAAAAGAATTTTCATCTTCCCAGATTTCTCTGATGTTTTTCCTTCTTATGTTGCCTTCATCGAATTCTTTGGGCAAGGTTAGGCAGCCAGTGATGTTTCCATTGCTTCTTATTCCTATGCTTACAATTCCTGCAGTACATCCCTGCCAGTAGCCAAGACCTTGTAAGAACCTCGAATAATATCCCGACCCATGACCACCAACTACAGGAAGATCATCAAATGTGTACTTCTTTCTGCAACTGGCAGTGAATATTCCTAGAGCATAATATTCTTCAGGTGAGATTACATACTTCTTCCAGAATCTCCCCATGGGCAATGCATATTGAATCTGCCAGCCAATGTCTCTGCCAAGTAGAAGTTGCTTTATCTTTGGAAGCTCCTTGAGGTTGATTTTGCTTACTGTTGTTATTACTGTAGTTTCGATTTCCTTAGATGCAAGCAAATCTAATGCTCTCATGGCATGCTGCCAAGAATCATCTCCCCTTATACTGTTATGAACTTCTTTCATCCCATCTATGCTGATGCCTACAACTAATGGATCCAGATTGGCAATTTTTTCAATTATCTTTTCTACTAAGATTCCGTTCGAAACAAAACTGACATCAATTCCCATTCTATTGACTTCGCTAGCTAGTTTGAACCAGTCCTTCCTCAAAAAGGGTTCTCCGCCCATTAAACAGATATTCTTTGCTCCAAGTTCAGCCAGATCGTTTATTAGCTGCATGGCTTCTTCTGTTGTGAGCTCTTCAGCCCTAGGCGCACCGGCTGAAGATC
The DNA here is from genome assembly GCA_048886745.1 of Candidatus Hodarchaeota archaeon. Taxonomy (GTDB): domain Archaea; phylum Asgardarchaeota; class Odinarchaeia; order Odinarchaeales; family JBHLKK01; genus JBHLKK01. The sequence goes on from JBHLKK010000013.1 coordinate 3,862, forward strand.
CACAGTGTGTGCACTCAAGGTTGCAGTCCAGTGTGATCTCCCACACTACTGAAGCCAGTTTATGCCCTTTCATCTGATTTCCTACCTAAACCCGATGAGTGTCTTCTCTTGGTAAAAGCGCCATACCACGCTCCCCAATCACTTGGAGGAAAGCTATTCCCCCACCCACCCCAGGGAATCCGTATGGAAACGGCAAGCCCTGAGAAGAAGCCAATTATTCCCAGGACTACACTGATGAACTTGTACATTCTCTTTGTGAAGATTGTTCCCGCCGGGAATCCGCTGCGATATGGATAGGACGGGATGGATTCTCTGGAAAGGAACACCCCTACGATAAATCCAAATACGAAACCAAATATGCCAGAGAGTATCGAAATAGAAATTCTCTTGCTTCGTTCCGATACTTCTTGAACATCCTCCTCTTCTACACCCAGGTCTCTGGCTATTTTAAGGATTTCAGATTCTTTGTCGATTTCTCTTCTGTTCAGCTCTCCTTTTTTGCCGGAGCCCAAGGGCACTTCCCCCGGATGCAGAGTTTCCCCAAAATGGAGACCACAGCCCATACAAAACTGAGCATCATATGGACTTTCAAAACCACATTGATGACACATTATCGGAGAGATTTCATTCATTTTCATTTTTCAGTCACCATAAAGATGATGGATTTCCTTTTGCCTACCTAAAACCAATGAGGGTCTTCTCTTTGTGAAAACGCCGTATGTTGGCACGATATCTACTGGAATTTTATAGACCCTCTCACTCCAAGGAATCTGTATGGAAACAGCAAGTCCTGAGAAGAAGCCAATTATCCCTAGGACCACGCTAAGGATTCTATGGGCGGTCTTCGTTAGGATGAATCCTGGTATTAATCCTCTGCTATAGGGGTATGAGTAAATGTATTGTGCGGAAAAGAATACCCCCATGATAAATCCAAGCACAAAGCTAAATATCCCAGAGAATACTGAGAGAGAAATTCTCGTGCTTCGTTCTGATACTTCTTGAACATCCTCCTCTTCTACACCCAGCTCTCTGGCAATTTCGAGGATTTCAAGCTCTTTCTCGATTCCTTTCTCTTCCATTCTTAGGTCACCATTAGAGGCGGCGGATTTCCTTCCGGATGTTGCCCAACCACCGATTTAGGGACAATTCTTTTGTAAACACACCATACAATATACCATCAGAATCTGGAGCTGAGGGGCTATAGCTAAATACAAACTGAGAAGAGATTATGAATCCGAATACAGCCGAGATTATTCCTAAGAGAACCATTATTATTCTGTTTTTACGTTTGCTTAGAGCAGTTCCGGGCGGAAATGATCTGTAAAAGGGATACGTAGAAGAATTTGTGGTCACCTTGGGGAAGAACATTCCAATTATGAAGCCAATTAAGAAGCCTAAAATGGATGTGAAAACTGGATTGAAAAATCTTCGATAGGGTCCGGTTATTCCTTCAATTTCCTCGTCTTCGACCCCCAATTCCTTTGCGACTTTGAGTATCTCACCTTCTTCCACATAGTTCCCCTCCCCCTTAGTGAAAACGCTTCACAGATATATTATGAACAGTAGTCAGTTTTAAGGTTTTGTCATCTATTAGTAAAAAGGCTTCTTGAGAATCATAAACTACGAAAAAAAGCCATTCCCACCATCAAATTTAGCAGGTATAGTTCAAAAATCCTTACAGATCGGAGTACCATGGAGAGTTCTAAATCTCGATCGAGGGAGCTGGCAATTTCTTCTTTCCATCGTACGATAGATTTAGAATCTTAAGTATCAAGTCTGACCTAACCTTCGATAAACCCTCGTAACGGCCTTCATAGGCTGCCTTTTCATACCCAAGATCATAGCAAGTTATCCCTTCTGTTGTTATCAGCAATCCAGGAATGCCGCTCCTATCGAAGCCTTCGGCATTCTTCTCATAGAATTGCTTGCAGCAACTGCCTATCCAAGCTAATTCCCCAATTCTCCCGAGTCTGGCCAAGGTTCTTTCCAAATGATCGTAACTTACAATGGTTAGAGGCTTGAAATCCAATCTCTCTGCACTCTCATAAATGGTTGTGAACTCACACAGACCGCATTTGACGCACTTCGGGTCATATCTCAGGTCACATTCTAGGGGTTTAGCACAATAAGGCAGTAGTAGATACCTTGCATTTTCTAGCACATATTCTGCGGGAACCAGAACCTCTATGAGCTGGTCTGCTTCATCCGCGGATAATCCCAAATCGAGCAAACGAACTTTTGATGCTGCGTCCATCACAGCTTTGGTTATATCCTCAGGAGTAACTCCTGGTACTTCAGCATCAAGCAAATCAAATGCATCTTTTACAGCTTCATGGATATCTTTCTTTTTAATTGGCAATTGCTTGACTCTGCTCTCTATTTCATAAATGAGGTTCTGAGGAAATACAAAGAAGTCTCCAGTTAAATAAGCGGCATTGATTATGTTCTCATAAACGTTGACTGCAGCCCTAATAAGTCCTCCTGGAGCCTTTACGCTTGCGTGAAAAAATCCTCTCTTCGGTACTCTGACAAGGTATATCCATTCTTCTGAGTTGAAGTAGGGTATAATCTCTTTCAGAAGCTGCCCTTCATACGGTCTGAGATTTCCCGGTTTAAGGGAGAGACCAAGATAATCGCTGAACTCATCTTTAAAAGCATTTTTGATGGTCTCGATATCTGGCAGGTAACCCTTCTCAGATTTCACAGTCGTAATTCGCTCTTTAAGGGACTGGACCTCTTTGTCCTGCAATTTCTTAATTGGTATTCTCAAGCATCTAAGCATCTCACGGACATCAAGGTCGGTCAAAAGTGTTCCCTGAAATAGAAACGCATCACCATAACTGGTTCCCCCCGTTCCAGATACTTTGCGACCACCGATTTCAATATCATTCTTAGATCTGAATCTTGCGTTAAGGCCGAGTCTTTTAAGAGCTCTAACGGCCCCTTCGCATATTAAGGCTGTGAGCTTTTCCATACTTCTCGGGAATTTCTGGGACCGCCTCGAGATTATTTCCCACCCGAGATGAATCGGGGCGAAGTATATCGCTCCTCCCCCTGTTAGACGGCGATTAATATCAACTTCATTTTGGGCGCAATAATCCAGTCTGACTTCTTGATCAATATCTTGATGATAGCCCACCAGCACGCAAGGTTTTGAAAAACGTAGGAATCTAACAGTGTTGGGTGCTTTTCCCTCAGATATGGAAGTTAGGATTACTCGGTCCAAAGCCATGTTCTCGGCAGCATCTCTTAGCCCTGTGTCAAGCAGTCTCCATTCTTCCATCTTAGATCCCCAGATTGTTAATGTTAATAAGTCATTGCTTTAAAATCATTTCCTCGGTGCAACCAATTGTATGATGTTGTAGTGGTTGGTTGTGGACCTGCAGGAGCAATGGCTCTCCAAAAATGTGCAGAACTCAAACTAAAATCATTAGGTATTGAGCAGTTCAAGATGCCCAGGGACAAGCCTTGTGCCGGTGTCATCTACCCGCGTGTCTTAGAGGATTTTGAATTTTCCAGAGAAGCAATAGCTGCCCCACTTCGTGGCGTTAGGATGATTTCCCCTAGTGGTAATACTGCTCTCGTAAATTTCGCAGATAGGGGTGCTATCGTCTATCGAAACATATTCGATTATATGTTGGCTATTAAAGCGAGGGAAGATGGAGCCAAAATCATTGATAGGACCAAGGTCAATGATATCAGCGTACATGATGACCGCTGCAGGATTATCTTGAGCGACAGTTCTTCCATCAGAAGTAAGTATGTTATTGCAGCCGATGGAGTATATTCAACGATATGTCGCAAGCTTGATAAGCCCTGGACCAGAGAAAGCCTTGCATTAACACTTCAGCTAACCTTGGATGTATCAGAAGAAGATAAGAATAGCATCAACAACTTTCTTGAAACTCATTACAGCAGTGAGAAGATTCCAAGCGGTTGGATATGGATTGCAGAAAGGGAAAGAGATGTGCTAGCTGGCCTTGGTTATGAGCTCAGGTATCAGGAGAAGATAGGGAATCATAATCAAGAATTAATGAGTTTCCTTGGTCAAAGATTCAGGAAATTCAAGGTCTTAAAAAAGGACACATATATGCTACCATTTCAAGGTCCTCGACCAAAGGAGGATTTAGTCCTAATGAAAAGGATCATTCTGACAGGGGATGCTGGTGGTTTTGTGAGAAGCGACACAGGAGAAGGAATATATTATGCTATGTGTTCTGGACTGTCAGCGATTGAATCAATAGCTGATGTTATTGGTTCTGGTGATTCCTTGATCGAGACGTATTTTGACAGGCTGGGTAGCTACGGTTTGCATAGCCTTTACACGCCAACAGATCTTAAACGTGCACTTCTTGATAACGACATCATTGAGGAGTATATTAAGAGAATAAAGAAGTTGACGAGATTGTTCAAATAATGACATCAGACATTGTTGATTTTGGCAAATCATGGAATCTTTAGAACATATGTTCTAAGGAAGAAATCATTCATGTCTTTTGGTGGGTCTATCCCGGGTTCTTTTTTTCCGGTCTCGATTTCAGATTGTTGAAGGCGAAAACTCCTGTTAGACTGCTGTTGATTCTTCTTCAACAGCATGCCCTATGGGTCTTGCATTCATAAAGGAAATCGCCCCGAAGATTCCCATAACGGCAACAATCAGTAGCAGAGATCCAACTGCAAGACTTGATAGAAATACAGGCAGGTACAACCTTAGCAGTGATATGAACAGTGCAATTCCAACGACAAAAAAGATTATTCCGGTGAGACCCCAGGACCCCTTGTTTGATATGTATCTGCGATATTTCATGAAAAAGGCTCCAGTCAGGATTGAAACCCCTCCCATGGCAAAAGCATCCATAGATACTGAAATGAAACCTATCAGAAATATAGGATATAGTAGCCAAGCCATGTAAGCTATGAAACCAACCATTGATGTTGCAAGACCGAATGCGGAAGCAACCTTGCCTACGGATGAACTCCTGAATCTGCGAGTCAATCCATCTGTTGCCATCAAAAATACTACTCCAAAGCTCATTAGGAAGACAAAAGACACAATGCTTAGCAAGATAACGTCCGAGAATCCCAGCGCCCCGCCAAGCAAATAGGATAAGGATAATATAAGAGCCGAGACGAATAACAGGATTTGACCGATAGCACCTCGACGAAAATCCTCTTCAGCCATTTGGTTCTCCTCCCTAAGCACACCTAGAGTATGCTTTCCCCAAGACTATCCACAGGTATTAGAGCACCTCATACTTAAGACTTCTGTGACCGTAACACAGGCAGAGTCAGTGCTTTTGGCAAAATCTCTTAGAACATATGTTCTAAGGAATTATGCGATTCTTATGAACGAAAGAGTTGGCTTATTCTCTTTTTGCTAAGGTTTTCAGTGTCTCTTTCTCCAGTTTTCGGAGGGGATTAGCCTCTAGAAGACTTTCCATTTCCTCAAGCGTTGGATATCCTGCTTCCTTTTCATTAATCCACTCATCTGTGAAGACCCCGGATTGGATCTCATTCAGACCTTTCTTCATCGTTTCTTTGAGCTGCTCCCCAAAATCAGAGAAACGAACAGCTCTTGTCATTGAACCATACTGGCTTGTCCTTGAGTGCAGTTTCATTTGGTCTATCAATCCGAGTTCAGCTGCTTTCTTGAAGGTGTATGAAAGCTCACCAGACAGATAGAGCTCAAGGAGAACTGCGGGGGCGGGATATCCCTCGTTCACCAAAAGCATTATGGCGGTTGAAAGAACCTGACTCATCGCCGGAGTGAAGCATTGTTCTGTAAATAGATCGAGTTCAGCTTCCTGTTTGAATGAAACCTCTAAAGCACCCATCTTAGTAGACCCAATTCCTTTAGCTATCTCCAGAGCAACCTCTCTAGCATGATCAGTATAATCCTGAGCCACACCAATGAAAGTCGGAAATCCTATCCCCTTGAGGTAATTCTCCCTAACCCCTTCACCAATCATTCTAGGTGCAACCATAATGACATCAATATGGGACGGTGGACTGATCAGTTTGAATGCTATGTTGAAACCTGAGGCGAAGACCAATGTATCTCCTATATCAAGGAATTCCTTGATTTCATTCCTGTATACTTCTGGTTGTACTTCATCGGGAATCAATAATATCAGAATTTCACCTTTCTCAGCAGCTTCATGAATCGAAAAAACTTCGAAACCATCCTTTTGAGCAATCAGCTCGAAGGGATCGTTTCTATTACCGACGATAACATTAAACCCGCTATCTCTCAGATTAAGAGCTTGGGCTCTACCCTGGTTGCCATATCCAAGAACTGCAATCAGCTTGTCTCTTACGAGATTTGTTGAAACGTCCTCATCTCGGAATATCTTTACTGACAATATGAACACCTCTCTTTTGAGTATTATAAGCTTGATTTAAGTCTGCCGTTTACTCAAGTAAGATAAATCAATAATAAATCAATAAGTAGGAAGATTAAGGACTTTTGAGGGGACGTAGCTTCTTCTTGAAATGCAAAAGAATGAACTCACAAGTTTTCGGAATTTGATTTTTCTACCTTACATTTAAATAGTTCTGTTTCTTAACCAAGATCCAACTGCCGAGGGGATTAGATTACGGGCAAGAGAAAGGAAATTGAGATAGACTGCAACGCAAACTGTCCATACCTGTATCAAATCTGTGTTTCTCTCCCAACAGCTGCTGAGACCTGCTGTGGAGTGAAGGAAGAATCACCCACATTCAAAGAGGAAGATTGAACCCTCCATCTTTTCTGATCTGATCAATTTTCGAGGCTATTGAATCCTCCTGAATGGTCAATTTGCATCTTATCTATTGTTGTGCTTTGCTCTTTGCGCAAGCTTAGGCTTGAGGCGGAGGTTTCTTCCGATAGTTTCTCATAAAAAGATTCCAGTTAATCCAGAACATTGTTCCAAAAGGAGAATTGACCTGTTTCCTAAATGGGATTTAGAATGTGTATTGGGGCAATAGAGTTAAAAATGAAAAGACACGAGTACTCTAACTGAAGGAGGGAACAGTTTGGAGTCTCCTGACCACATAAGGCTTAGCAACGCGGCAGATATCACTCTTGGTTACAGCCATGGGAGATTTTGGAGGAATGCCAAGCTATTCTGTATAAATGTTCTCCTTTCCTTCGAAGATGGATGCACAGCCAACTGCCTCTATTGTGGTCAGGGAAGAGAAACAGCAAGCTCTGCGGTATGTAAGTCGTTGATCAGGGTTGAGTGGCCCCTAAGGCCACTGGACGAAAGCATTGAGAGGTTCAGAAAGAAATTCGTAGGTTCAGGCTCATTTCACAGACCATACAGATTCTGTGTAAGCACAATAACGCATCCAAAAGCCGTTGACGCAGAAATCGAGGTTGTCGGGAGAATTCACGATGCGCTAAGAGTTCCCGTATCGGCTTTGATTTCGCCAACTATTTTCACGAGAGAATCACTGAAGCAATTGAAGGAAGCTGGAGCAGAACGAGTGGGAATTGCAATCGATTGTGCCAATAGAGATTCATTTGATATGCTAAGGGGAGAAAGAGCCAGGGGACCCCACCAGTATGACAGATATCTGGAAGGCGTCAGGGAAGCTGTCGAGATTTTTGGCCCAGGGAAGCCAGGTATTCATCTAATAGTTGGCTTAGGTGAAACCGAGGAAGAGGCAGTCACTCTAATGCAAAGGATTGATGATATGGACGCCGAAAGCCATTTATTCTCGTTTTATCCAGAGCCCGAAAGCATGCTTTTGGAGTGGGCGAGGCCAGACATCAGTCAGTATAGACGTATTCAGCTCGCAAGATACATCATTAATAATAAAATGGCGACCTCCCACGAAATGGTATTCAATGAACATGGTCAGATTGTGGATTTTGGTCTAAGTGAGAGATTTTTAAGGAGCATTTCTGAACCCGGGGAGCCATTCATGACCTCAGGGTGCCCAGGATGCAATCGACCATTCGCCAATGAGAAACCCGGTGAGGTCATCAGAAACTTCCCGTATCATCTGTCTACAAGTGAGGGAAAAACTGCATTCAAGAAAGCGCTGAGATACAAGAAGCCAAAGAACACACTGAGGCATTTGGAGAAGTACATAGAGGAAAAAACCAGAGAAAGAAAAGAGGAGCTATCACTTCTCGATTCTTGAAAAGATCCTACGGAAGCCATTCCTTATTATACCCAATGCCTGTCTGCTTCGATCCAACTTTTTGTGTTTCATTTCGGAGTCGATATGGAGGGAAACACCATGAAATCATGTCCAAGATGCGGTAGAGAAGTGGGTATGGATGCAAGCTTCTGCGTCCATTGCGGAGTCTACCTAAAGAGCGATTGGAAGGAAGAATACCCGGTCTCATCAGATGGTCTCATTGAAAAGATCAAGAAGCTAATCCACGAGGGAAATGTCAGAAGGATTGTAGTAAAAAACGAAGAAGGCAAGATTTTGCTCGAAATACCGGTAACCGTAGGCATAATCGGAGTCGTTCTAGCCCCCTGGCTTGCAGCGGTAGGGGTAATTGCCGCAATAGCTTCAAAATGCACAGTGGTTGTAGAAAGAAGAGAAAAACAGACCTGAACAAACTTAGAAAGAATTTACTCAAACTTGCTTTCAAAGTCTTTGGCAAATTCTGAATCCGAGTAAGCCTTTAGACGTTCAGTGGTTGTAGAATAGACATCAATTACTTCCTCTTCGAGAGTTAGTGGGTTCTCTGCGATTCGTGGATCGATTTTGCTTAATTTGTCTATTAAGATCTTTTTTTCCTCAGGGGGCATAACATTGGGATCTGTCATAGCAGCGGCTCTGGCATCGATTCCTGAATCCAAAAGGTACTTAAACGCTTTGAAAGGAAGTTCATAAAAGTCTCCAATTGCTCCCGTTCTCTGCGTGAATCCCTCTGGCGTGGCTGCTTTGAATGATACTCTGACATATAGCTTTTCTGTGAACGGTTTCAATTGGGTGACATAATTTTCATCAGCACCAAATAGAATGCCATTTGTCTCCAAAATGAAAAGAGGATATTTCGAATCCATTACATTCTCCAAAACCGAAAGCAAATGCTCCTTTCCTATCGTTGGTTCACATCCCGATAAACGAAGCTTGTTGATCTTGAGGTATTTGAAACGTTCCCATCCATGAGCAGTTATTCCTTCTTTGGCCGCCTTGAAAAGGCCTTGGGCCACTTCTGATGGGGAATAGAACTTGCCAAATTTCTCAGGAAAATCCCTTGACCAATTCCCCCAACAGTAAATGCATCGCAAACAGCAACCTGACGCATAGCCAGTTGCAATTCCTCCATAAACGGGGGCGGAATAGATCCCAGTGTATTTCCTTTCCAGACCTTCCGGGCTGCGTCTAGTCACAATCTTTTGTGTTTCTTTTGCTAGTTCAATAGGATCAAAAGATTCTGAATCCGAGGTAAAAAGGCGAGGATACTCTTTCATTTTTCATCAACTCACTTCTATGATTTTAATCTTGTTGAGATCTGCTGTTCCCAATCCTCTAGATTGAGCAAGCCTCAAATGACTTATCGATAGGGGGTCATAACCGAGCAAGTTGGCTCCTACAGCGTCTGCAGCAACCAGATCCTTAGAGACTATGATGACGCCGACTTCTTTTGGTCTTGCTCGGAGTTCTCCTCCGGTTCCACCGATCAATCCGTCTATTATGGCTAGATCTGGTCTAATGTATAGGTTTATGTCTATAATGCTTTCGTTGAGTCTGCGATGAAACCGTCCTTTCCTGAATACCGCGCTGGTTTTGTCGCCCAGAGTTGCACCTAGCATGTTTTTCAGTGAAAGGGTTACAGTGGTTAGGGAATGCGTCTTAAGAATTGGAACTGAGATAATATAGGCATTCTCGAGAGTGAGAGGGAACTCGAATTCCTTTACAAACGATGCTTCTGAGTTTCTTCTGATCTCATATTTATCTTCGTTAAGATCTACAAGCCTCAGGTCATACTCTCTTGCGATTTCAGAATAGCCTAATGCTTGATATGCATCTGAAGTCTCACCCCATCCGGTGCCCTCAGCAATTATTACGTCATATTCTTTATGGAAATATCCTGCAATTGCCTTAATAGTTCGGCAGGGCGTTGTTGTAGGTGGAGGTGAGTTATTAATTAGATTTGGCTTAAGGATAATTCTTCCTGGCGGAGGCTTCTCAAAATAGTCTAAGGCATTTGGTATCATTTGCTCAGGGTGCTCTCCCTTTACAACTATAACCTTTGACAAGAGAATCTCCCAGCTATTTTGCATAGATTGTACTATATTAAAAAAGAATTCGGTTTATGAGCAGGGCTTTGTGATTCAGTCTCAAATTTGAAGTTGTGCTGATTCTTGAAATATGATTTACACTAATTAATACTAATTATTACGACGCAGAAGCGAAGTATGGAATGGCTAGCTATTCCACAAATTCATCGTCCGCTAAAGACCTTTTTTTATCTCATCGAGTGTCGCCTTTGCACCTGGAGTCTTTAGGAATCCCCAAAGCCTATCAAGTTTCTCACAAGGATATTCATCACAATAAGCACAGTTCTTTAAATCCTTTCCAATACCACAGTTCCTGACATCACATGTTGAGCAGAAGCTGATTTGTCTTTTTCCCACTACAACACAACCGTCACAGTTGATATCTTCAGGTTTCAGTACCTCTGACTCGGACGACCAGGCTTCGGCAAGTTTCTTCTTAGCCTCATAATCGTTTTTCTGGGTAGCAATAAATCCCGGACACTCGGTACAGGTAAGTCCACACATGGCAACCATTTTTTCCAAGAACTCTACCTCCTTCGGTGACGCGTATGTTTATCTCTTCTTTCTTTTAAGTTTAGGAGACCTTGATATAAGTGATGGTATTCTTTGCTTGGACAATATTTATCAGTTACGGTAGATCATAGAACCTTCCACTTGAACTTCTTTGATGAGAACCTAATATGTGCATTTACTATCAATAAGACTTATAAGTGAATTAAGCAGTTGGGCGTGTATTCAAAGGAATGACGCATAATGTCGAATGATTTGAAACTAATAACAGCTGTTTCAAGACCTGAGTTCCTTCCAGCTAACCTAGGTTCACTCATCATGGGGATCTCCTGGGCTATAAGCCCACCCTTAGTCTTTATCTGGGAATTTGTGGCTCTCGTTCTTCTATGCCTTTTCACGCTCTTGCTTGTTCAGAACATTGCGGCTCAATTGAATACCATTTATGACTACGATTTTGACTCCAAGGACGAACAAAAGAAGGAACTTGTTCAGGCTATGGGAAAACTGGGACGAAGAAAACTCAAATTGGTTGTTATTGCTGAATTCCTGATCGGGTTTGTTTTGGTTGTTTCGTTATTCCTAATCCAAGGAAATCCCGTCTTGATATTTCTATTCTTGGCCGGAAGCTTCCTTGCTTATGCCTATTCTGTTCCACCAATAAGACTGAAGTCCAGACCCTGGTCGCAGATGATCGCTCTTTTTCTAGCGCTTTCCATCCTTCCAGTACTATTCGTGTTCTATAGTTTTTCATGGCAGCTGAATCCTATCTTTCTGCTTTTCCTTGCAGGACAGGCTTTAACAGTATATAGTCTAATTCTACCAACCGAGATCCGAGACTACTTCATAGATAGCGAATTGGGCGTGAAGACCATGACGGTGCGGCTCGGCCTTATTAAGGCTTCCTTCCTGAGTATAGCATTGCTAAGCGTGGGGGGTGCAATCTGCGTCATAGCATTCTTTATCGAACTGGTTTCCGGACTTAATCCGGTGTTCATTATTTCTCTACTGATTATACCGATTGCAGACTTGATCGTCCTGAGAAAATACAAAAGGCTCTACTCTCTTTCCAAAGAATATGAGTCCTCGAAAGGTCAGAGTCAAATTGCTCAAGATATTACAGGATTGGCTGCTCATAACCCACAATGGATAACTCTGGTTTCGCAAGCGATTGTCGTTACGTCGATCATTCTTATAGTGGCCAAATTCTTGTCTTAGCTGAGCGCTTCCTATTATAAAACATATAGTCGATTTGCTTCCATCTCTGTTAAGCAAAAGAACTTGCAGTGCTTCCCTTGCTCAACCTATTAAGACTATTTCTTTTTCTTTATTCTATACTCCCTGTGCTTCCGACCGATATCGGTGTCATCTTTATGCACTTTCTGGCATTTGCCACAGAAGTATCTTTGCCCCCTTTTCTTCAATAAAACACCCTCCTCTCTCAATATGCTTTTCACAAAAACGCGCCTGTCACAACAATATTCAGAAGTCAGTATTCGTAGAATAGAATTAAAAGGTTTACTTTGTTTGAATTCATCACGAGGAGCAAACCTACAGGTGTCTCTGCGGGACATAATGTCTCTCTTTTGAATTAGCAAATATCCCCTGCGAAGTTTTTGGGCACGCTCATCGTCCAATCTCGATCACGAGCCTAAAGAAGGCTTTTGACCAATCCTCCGTCAACTTGAATCGTTGTACCCGTGATATAACTTGCTTTTTCTGAAGCCAAGAAGACCACCAAATTGGCGATTTCCTCGGACTGGGCTAAGCGTCCCAATGGAATCCGTCCTTCCCAGGCTTCGTAGACTTCTTCTTCAGATATGCCTTCCTTTGCTGCCTTACTTCTGGCCAACTCCCTTACTCTCTCCGTCAGAGTATAACCGGGACCAACAACGTTAATCAATATGTTATCCTTCGCCGTCTCATTCGACAAGCTCTTAGAGAGTCCCACAACTCCGGCGCGAACCGCGTTAGAAAGGATTAGTCCATTGATTGGCTGCTTTACTGATACTGATGTCATGTTTATTATTCTACCCCACTTTTGCTTTTTCATATAGGGAATCACTGCCCTGCAAAGGTAAATTGTGCTCATAAGATTCAAATCAACAGCCTTCTCCCAAGTCTCTTGGGGAATATCTTCAAATACACCCGTGGGCGGACCACCGGAATTACTAACGAGTATATCAATTCTACCGAATTTCTTTGCTGCACTTCGAACAAGTTCCTGAACATCTTCTTCTACCGTAACATCCGCCTTGATAGCCAGAACTTCAACACCTGTCTTTCCTATTATCTCATCAGCTGTCGCCCTAAGAGCTTCTTCCCCTCTAGCACATATCGCCAATTTGGTACCTTCTCGGGCAAGTGCCAAAGCTATGGCCTTTCCAATCCCCTTGCTTGAAGCTGCAACAATTGCTACTTTACCTTCAAGACCTAAGTCCACTTCTCAACCTCCAGGAGTTATCAATAAAAGATAATATTTGCACAATCTTTGGTTCTTTATTTTATATTTTTCTGTGGTATTCAGTCAGAGGTATTATGGCCTCCTGGGTTAAGACAACTCGATTTTCGAGGATAGAGTACGAACACTAATCCTAAAAGAATATATACTTCGTTTTGAATCTAGTACGAGGAGATGAAACCAAGTGATTAAGGCTGTTTTTTTTGATTTGGGAGATACATTGGTTTCTGAAGAAGGAGTAGGCGGGATTTCACTTCGCGAGGCGAAACTGGAAAAAGTCCCTTATGTGGACCATGTTCTGGGAAAGCTAAAAGAGAAATATAAACTAGGGCTGATAACGAATACTACAACTTCCAGAGAGGAAGATGTGCGCTGGGCGCTGCATAATCTCGGGATAGAGGGATATTTCGATGTAATAGTGACGTCCGTTGATGCAGAATCAAGAAAGCCGGATGAAAGAATCTTCGAAATAGCTCTTGATGCAATTGGAGTCAAAGCTACAGAAGCTGTGATGATAGGCAATCGCATATTAAGAGACATTCTAGGGGGAAACAAGATGGGCATGAAGACAATCTTGTATAGATGGAATGAAAGATATCCTGATAGAGTAAGCTCACCGCAAGAAAGACCTACTCGAATCATCGAATCGCTCAAGGATTTGCCAAAGGTTCTCGAGGAGCTAGAAAGAGAGTTCTGACTGGAGAATCCCAAACGCCTTATAGTTTGCTGAAGAAATCGATCAACCGATTGATTCCTTCCTCCAGATCCCTTTCTGGCAAGGCATAGCATATTCTGAAGTTATATTCGCCCCCAGCTCCAAACAATGTGCCTGGTGCTACAGCTACTCCAGCGTCAAAGAGCATCCTTCTGGACAGTTCATCGGTATGCATGCCAAAATTCTTTGCATTTGGATATATGTAGAATGCTCCTTCAGGTATCTGAAAATTGAGTCTATCTATTTTCCTGAGTCCTTTAATAATGGTCTCCCTCTTGGCACTGCTTTGTATGAGGAGATTTCTAACATATGGCTCCGCTTCCTTCAGAACATCTATGCAAGCTCTTTGGATAAAAGTTGTCGGTCCAGTTACGCTGTGCTGTTGAACAATATTCATAGCATCTATTAGATCCCTGGGTCCAGCAGCATATCCAATTCGCCACCCAGTCATTGCAAAGACCTTGGAAAAACTATCCACTACCAGAGTTCTATCTCTTGCACCTTTGATAGATGCCTGACTCGTATGCTTTCTACCCTCGTACATGTATGCCCAGTCAACCTCATCAGATAGTATGAATATCTCATAATCCTCAGTTAGGTCACTTATTGTCTGAAGGCTTTGCTCGTCCAGAACCCCGCCAGTAGGGTTATTTGGTGTATTAATTACCAACACTTTTGTTCTGGGAGTTATCGCTTCTTTCAGCCTTTCTTCATCGACTATGTAGGGTTCTTTGGTAAGCACTTCCTTTATTTTCTCACATCCAAAAAGCAGGGGAACAGCCTTGAAGCTACTCCAATATGGAGTTAAAAGGACAACTTCATCTCCTGATGAAAGCACTGAAGCGAAAAACGAATATATTGCATATTTCGCTCCTGGAGTTACAATTATGTCATCGGGGCCATATTTGAGAGCCCTTGAGTTTCCTAAGAATTCTGCAATGGCTTCTCTGAGCTCAAGAAGACCTCTTGTGGGAGCATAGCGGCGATAGCCTTCCTTTAAGGCCGTAATTGTGGATTCTATTGCTGAAGGGGGTGGATCAAAGTAAGGTTCTGCCACATCAAATCGCACAACTCTAATCCCTTTTAGTCTTTCCACTTTTGCGATAGAATCAGCTATAACAACGGGTGATATCGGTATTGAGCTAAAATCCTTGATCATGAACATACACCCGCTAAGTACAAGGGAGTTGTTAATAGAAAAATGTTTTTCAAAAGAACGGGGAAGTCTAGATCTCCATAAAAGGAGTTGGTCGAAGGCCAATGACCTTCAAAGGCAACCTTATACGTCTATCGCGGCCTTAGTAATTTTATACGTTTCGAAAATCTCCTTGGCTGCTCTTACAATGTCCTTTTGCTCCTCCCGAGTCAACATATTCCATAAATCAAACCCAAAGCTTCTGCTTATCCGTCCGGGTATAGTCACATGTACAGGCTCTGGAATCTCATCGAATTTTCGAGGTATTGCATAACTAATCAGTCTTCCAGTATTCAGAATGATCCCTCGGATTATCTCTAAGAAGGATCCTGCAGGTCCCCACCTTGTTCCTTTTAGAGTCGATATTATGTCCATGCTTATGTTTCTGACATATGAGACGACCTTTTCTTTGTCAAGCGTCTTGTTTTGAGTATTAAGGTATTCATCGAGCATCATGCTATCAATACGAACTGTGCTCCATAAGGGCACTGAGGCTTGGCCATGTTCCCCACCAACAAAGGCTTCGATCAGTCTCATTGGTATGTCCAATTCTCTAGATAGGATTGTTCTGAATCTACACGTTTCCAAGTTTGTGCCGGTTCCGACAACTTTGCGTTTGCCGTCTGCAAGCTTATATGCTAATGTGGATAGAGCATCAACCGGATTGGTTATGACAAAGTACCAAGCCCTTGGATTCTTGTCTAATGAGCTTGTCACAATATCACGGATCACTTTGGCGTTTTCATTGGCAAGATCTCTTCGAGTCATTTTGGGAGACATCTGTTGTGGCCTTGGCAGGCCAGCAGCAATAACAATCAAGTCTGCATCTTGCATGTATTTCGAATGATCAAATGATCTTATTTCCATATCGAATCCGTGTGCTGCAATAGCGTGATTCAGTTCTTCTTCTACCATTTCGGCAACCTTTGGGGCCGTATCAACCAAAGTCAGTTTCTCAATATATTTCTCAAAAACAAGAGTATAAGCAACTCCTTGTCCAACGCGACCAGTTCCAGCTATGGCTACATGTACCATATGGCTCACCTACGATCAGATTTCTCATTAATGCGTAAGTATGATAGAATGGTTTACTTTCCTTAGGGTTTCTTCAGCAGGGCGATTATCTTTTCGGCCAATATTACGCTAGTCGCTTTTTGAGCTTCCACTGTGGATGCTCCAATGTGAGGTGTGCTGACAACATTTGGCAGTTTCACCAAAGGACTACCTTCTGGTGGCTCTCTTTCATAGACATCTAGTCCCGCTCCAGCCAATTTGCCACTCTTCAATGCCTTGTATAACGCATCTTCGTCAATCACAGCGCCTCGCGCCGTGTTTATTATGTAGGCCCCATCTTTCATCATCTGTATTTCCTTTTCTCCGATAAGGTGGTACGTTTCAGGGACCAACGGCACGTGAAGCGTTATTATATGTGATTTCTTAAGGAGCTCGAATAGACTTTCCTTTGACGGTCCAAATGCTTCAACTTCCATTTCTCTTGCTTTCAAAAGACACGATTCAAGAATGTCATGACAAAGGATGTTCATCTCAAAAGCCTTTGCTATTACTGCTATCTTCTGTCCTATTCTGCCAAAACCAATTATGCCTATGCTATTTCCCTTTAATTCTTTCCCTAATATCTCTTTCTTGATCCATTTGCCTTCTTTCATTGCCTTGTCAGCTTTCGGGATATCTCTGAATAGGGAGAGTATTAAGGCGAAAACTAACTCGGCAACTGATTCTGAAGGAGCTCCTGGCACGTTAACCACATCAATTTTGTGTTTTTGGGCCGCTACTGTGTCAATATTATCAAGTCCTACTCCAGAACGGGCTATAATTTTGAGATTTTTTCCAGCTTTTATGATTTCGCTGTCTACTTTGGTTTTGCTTCGAACGATAATAACATCGAAGATACCAATTCTCTCTTTTAGCTCTCCGTGAGTTATTTTCCGAACTTCAACAATTTCGAAACCTGATTCTTTTAGCATTCTTATGCCTTCTATAGGAATTTCTTCGGTAACGATTATTCTCTTTACCATTACTATCCCTACATTATCCCTACATTATTGGTTGAGGGGATTCTGAAACTTGCTGAGTAGGATATAAACTTTTCGCAGTTTTTCTGAATTCCTCTTTTAGCTTTCCATATATTTTTTGATTCTTTTGGTTTGGGACAAAGGTCTTTCTTACCTTTATGGTCCTTTCCGCAATCTCTGTGATTGTGTTCTTCGTTTTGCTTAGACCCCAAAAAGCAATAATCGCAGAACCAATTGCTGGCTCGTTGGTTTCTGCAACTTTTACAATATCCTTGGTTACATCAGCAAGAATCTGATTTTGAACACAGCTCTTCGCTCCTCCTCCACAAACCCTTATCTCTCTTGTTTTGGTTTTGGTTAGATCTTCAATAATGTCTAAAATCTCGTCTAGCAATATTGCGTTACCCTCCAAAAAGGCTCTGAAGATATTTCCGGCAGTACAATTCTCTTTGGTCAAACCCACCAAATATCCTCTGATAAATGGATTAAAATCGGGAACACGGGTTCCGACCCATTGAGGTTGAGCAATTAGGCCTTTGGATCCTGGAGATGTTCCTTCGGCTTCTTGATCTAGTTCTTGAGGGGTCTTTCCTAGCAATTGACCTATGGCATCCAGAGATTGTGTTCCAGCGTTCGTAGCCCCTCCGATAAGATAATTACCTTCCACAAATACCTTGCAGTATAATCGCTTTTTTGGATCAGATGTGATTTTATCTACTACTGCATGAATGACCATCGTCGTTCCCATATTGACGCCGATCTGGCCCACTTCAAGAACTCCTGTGCCGATGTCACCAGCAGTTGCATCAGTGACGCCGTTAATTACAGGCGTATTTCTTGGTATCTTGGTTTTCTTGCTTATCTCATATGAGGCATTTCCAATGACTTCACCGACGGGTTTTACTGGAGGTAGTAGATCCGGATCTATTTCCAGGTCAGCATAAATCTGTTCTTGATACCTTCCTGTTCTTACATCTAAGTGAGCTTTGCCTGCTATGTTAGGACTTGTGCAGGGTTCGCCACATAGCTTCATAACAACGAAATCATTCTCATGAAGGATCTTGTATGTTTTGCTTAGTATTCTGGTGTTTCTTCGTAGCCACAGTATCTTTGGTATTACCAAAGTCGCATCTAGTGGTAAGAAAATCTCGTAATCTTTTGCCGATGGGCTTCTCTCGGATATTTCCTCTAATTCGCTTTGGGCTCTTCTGTCATTATACATTATTTCAGAGTAGATGGCATTTCCTCCTCGATCTACAGGCACGATCGTTCCGCTTGTGGCATCAATACATAGGGCGCCCAAGTCCTCTAGATTCCTCAATTTATTTATTGTCGAAACTGTATTGTTCCAAAGATTTTCTGCATTTCTTTGGATCCAATGCGGTCGAGGGGTTTCCAAAAGATTGGAGATATCGGTTTTTGCAGACTCTAGTATCTTTCCTTTGTCATCCAATACCACAGCTTTGATGCTTGAAGTTCCAACATCAATCCCCAAGAATTTCACGGATGTCCCTCGCGAAGCTACTTTTCTTCGAATATATGGGGGGCCAGTGTTCCAGTGCCATTCTTAGTTCTTCATGGTCTTTCGAGTATTCCTCCAAGGATATATTCCTTGTCGTTGCTTCTATTGCTTGTTTCATAGCTTTTGCACCGAATCTGGTCCCTTTTGGGTGGCCGTGAATACCACCACCTGCGTTTATAACAACATCTTTGCCCAAAGCAACGACGTTTTCCGGAACTAAACGTGGATGGATTCCGCCAGACGCAACTGGAAACGTTCCTTTCAATCCATGCCAATCTGACAGGAGGAACGAATTCACTTCCTTTAATTCCTCCAACTCTTCTTTCAATCCCATCTTTCCGGCAGCTGTTCCCGTATGCAGTTGGTCTCCACCTGCAAGTCTAACAAGCTTCGCGACCACTTTCATGCTGATGCCATGTTTTGGATTGCGGGTAAAGGCTCCGTGCATGGTTCTATGAACATGAATTGGAACTTTTATAGATGGATCTTCTGCAAGAACCCTGAGGGCGGAAAAACCCGTCAATATTACATCCACCATAATGCAATTGGCTCCTTGCTCCACGGCTTGATCTGCCATTTCGAACATTCTATCAGCTTTGGAGGTTATGTTCAGAGCATACAAAGGTCTCCTGCCTGTCTCTTCTTTTACCTCATCAAGTTTTTCCATGACCTTGGTTAATCTTTCTTCAAAGGGACAGAATCTCTGGCTGGCCAGAGTCTCATCGTCCTTTACAAGGTCGACGCCACCCAATGAGGCTTCATAGGCAACCTTCGCCATCTCTTTAGGTGTTAGTCCAACTTTGGGCTTTACTATTGTTCCAAGATGAGGACGGCCAGATCTTTCGGTTTCAGCAATTTTTCGGATACCTTGAATCCCGAATTTGGGTCCAGAAAAAGCCTTGACAAAACTCTTTGGGAAGTCCACATTAAGAAGACGAACGTTTCTCAGGCTCCCCAGACCAAACAGGTTTCCGGCTATCATGCTTAGGATATTGGGGATCCCACCGGTTTCCAGATCAAAAAGAGCTGTCGGGAAAGCGATTTTGACTATACCGGTTCCGCCCTTATCGTATTTGAAGACTTTTGCAGGTAAGTTCTTCTTTATTCTCTCTGTAGATGTCGTAACTTCTGTCCAGGTTCCAATGGATTCTTCAATTGCTATTTGTTCTCCTGCCTTAACGGTTGACGGGAAGTCAGTCTCCACGTAGTATACAGCAATAAGATTCTCATCTGGATCAATCTCATCAGGTTGAGCGTAGAATGTCTCGTTAATCTCCACTCCATCAATCATTCTCATGGGTTAAGCACCCACCTTTCCATTCACAAAAGCTGGTTTTAATCTTTTCCATTTCAGGATTATGGTTTATGAGATATTCCTCCGTAATTCCTGTAAGAATACTCCTTCCTCCGTAGCTACCGAAAGAAATTTAGACCACAAATATAATAATACTCGCTTGTTACTAGTTATCATGCACAAAGGAATCGGAAGTGAGGACCTTGAAAATCACGGTTCTCGGGGGATGCGGGGCTGTAGGCAGTATAGCCGTAAAGATGCTCGCGATGAGTGGTGTTTTTTCAGATGTTTTGATCGGAGACATAAACCTAGCAAAGGCTCAAAACCTTGCATCGACCCTTGGTGCGAATGTTTCAGCGATAAAAGTGGACGCTCTAAATTCTCGCAGCATTGAAGAGGCGATCAGTGGATCTTCAGTAGTACTCAACTTCATTGGCCCTTTCTACAAGTTTGGACCCAGTGTTATGAAGGCTACAATCTCCTCTGGGATAAACTATGTTGATATCTGTGACGACGTCGACGCAACCGAGGATCTAATGGCTATGAACAAGCAAGCAAAGGATTCTGGAGTCTCCGCTCTGATAGGTATGGGGAGTTCACCGGGGATATCTAATTCCCTAGTAAGGTTTTGTGCAGATTACTTGCTGGATGATGTGGAGTCGATAGATATCTACCATGCGCATGGAGGAGAAGAGGAAGAGGGACCTGCCGTCATTAAACACAGGATTCACTCGATGCTGATGGAGATACCGGTTTTTCTTGATGGAAGGTTTAAAAAAGTCCGTTTGTTCGGCAAGGGAGGGAGTGCTCTTGAGGAAGAAGTAGACTTTCCAGGTATTGGTAGATACAGGGTCTATGCATATCCGCATCCAGAGACGATAACACTCCCTAAGTATATCAAAGGTGTGAAGAGAGTTACCAATCTCGGTTTGGTTCTTCCGCCATCCTATGCCGAGCTTATTAAGGGCATTGTAAGGTTGGGTATGACCTCCGAAGAGCCGATAAACATAGGAGAAAAAGAGATTTCACCCCTTGAATTTGCAGTATTTTATGCGATTTCTCAGAGAGAGAGGCTCTTGAAGGAAGCAGGGATAAGAGAACCGATGGGAAGTCTGAAGATAGTTGTAAAAGGAAAGAAGGAAGGAGAAAGCAACACCTACACATTCTCACTGTCATCCAAAGGCAGAGGTATGGGCGAGGGGACAGCCATCCCAGCGGCCCTCGGAGCAATACTCATGAGTACAGGGCAAATAGGAGAGAAAGGAGTCTTTCCACCCGAGGGGGGAGTAAACCCCCTGAATCTACTCAAACTGGCCAAGAAGTTTGTAAAAATCGGGGACAGATCAGGGCTTCCAATAGCAATTGAACATATAGATGGAAGAGGAAATATCAGAACGACAGGCATAGAATCCTTGGCCGCATATTGAATCATAATCATTCAAAAATCCAAAATAGTTCCATTTCTTCTGCCGAGGTAGAGGGAGTAATATGAAGAAAAAGTATGTGCTTGCCCACGATGTCGGAACTAGTAGTAATAAGGCAGTGCTAGTCGGACTAGATACAAGCATCAAAGGAACCGAAACTGCCGATTATTGTGTGGATTATTCTGAGGGAGGCTGCGCGGAGCAAACCCCTTCTGACTGGTGGAATTCTGTAACAACCACAACCAAGGATCTGCTCAGGAAAACAAGGATCAAGTCCTCGGACATAATTGGCCTAGTATTTTCAACACAGATGGCCGGGATAATCCCTGTGGACGGCGAAGGAGACCCTTTGATGTCATGCATGACATGGTTGGACACAAGAGCTTCGGAACAAGCAAGAAAAATCTGGAAGGGACTAATAAAAATATCAGGCTATAATATCTTCACCTTGTATAAGTTCCTAAGAATCACTGGTGGTGCGCCTGGTCATACAGGAAAAGATCCCATCTGCAAGATGCTTTGGTTGAAAGATAACGAACCAGATATATACTCAAAGACGTTCAAGTTCCTCGATTGCAGAGACTATCTCCTGTATAAAACCACAGGAAAATTCGTAACGAGCAGGGATCATGCAAATATAACCTGGCTTATGGATACAAGAGAAGATAGGCTCTGCTGGTCTGATTCAATTCTCAGGAAATACGGGATCGAAAAGGAGAAATTGCCAGAAATCAAAAAGGCAACCGATATCGCAGGGAAAATTACCCGCAGCGCAGCTACCGAACTAGGGTTGGATGATGGGTTGCCTGTAATTGTAGGTGCAGGAGATATGTCGTCTGCCGCAATAGGATCCGGGGCAGCATTGGAGAATCAAATTCATGCGTACGTAGGAACCAGCAGTTGGGTAGCCTGTCATGTATCTGAAAGAAAGAAGGATATCAGGCATTACATAGGCAGTATTTGTAGCGCAAACCCTGACATGTACTTGTGTGTGGCCGAACAGGAGACCGCGGGGGCTTGCCTAGAGTGGATCAAGGAGAATATCTTCAGAGAATCCATGAAGGATGTCTATGACATGTTCTCTTCAATGGCTGTAGATGTTGAGCCTGGATCAAAGGGAGTGATATTTACTCCTTGGATGTTTGGCGAAAGAGCACCGCTGGATGATGCGACCGTTAGAGGTGGATTTCACAATTTGAGCCTGGAACATTCACGAGGTCATATAGTAAGATCGGTATTTGAGGGAGTGGCCTTCAATATGAAATGGGCTCTTCACTATTTGGAGAAACTAACCAAAAAGGCAGAGGCCATAAACATGATTGGCGGAGGTGCTATATCCAACACATGGTGTCAGATATTCGCAGACGTTTTGGATAGACCCATAAAACAGATGCAAAATCCCAAAGAGGCAGGTGCCAAGGGAGCAGCCATAATTGCTGCGGTTGCTCTTGGACTTAGAGAGAGATTGGAAGATGCGGCAAACCTCATAAAACCTAACAAGATATTTAAACCAAACCCAGAAAATGTGAAGATTTACGAGAGGATTTTTGAGGAATTCAAGAACATCTACAGAAGCAATAAGCAAATCTATCGCCGATTGAACCTAAGCAAAGGCGAGGAAGCTAGCTCATGAACAGGGCTGAGGAATTTGAAAAGAACTTATAATCTAGGAGATTGTAATTATTCTTCGATTTAACTCCATAATCAAAGATTTAGGGTGAGGATTCATGCCAATGCATGAAGAAGATGTTGAATCATTTCCGTTAGCTCTTCCCGAAGGTATTGATGATGAGAAATATGTTATCGCCATATATTTCGCATCAGTCCCGAGGAATTGGGACATAGAAAGAATCGCAATGGCAATAGCTGTTGAACAAACTACTGGTACTTGGATAAGAGTACCGGGAGAAACCCCAGAACTGAGGAAGGAGCATATTGGAAAGGTTATCGGGATATACGAAATACCTGATTTTGAATATGAAGTCCCTGCAGATGTAGAACTAAGGAAATATATAATTCAAATAGCTTTCCCACATGAGAACTTCATGAACGAGATTTCCATGCTGCTTACCACAGTACTTGGCAATATTTCGATGGCGGGAAGAGTCAAACTTCTGGATGTAAGATTTCCAAAAACCTATCTTAAGCTGTTCAAAGGTCCGAAATTTGGTGTACCAGGATTAAGGAAATATCTGAACATACCTAAACGCCCCATCCTCAACAACATGATTAAGCCGTGTACCGGATACCCTCCGGATATTGGGGCCGGACTGGCGTATGAAGCTCTTGCTGGAGGAGTTGATTTTGTCAAGGATGATGAGTTACTGGCAAACGCTCCATTCAATACAGTAGAAGACAGAATCGTGAAGTATATGGAGGTTGTTGACAAAGCGGAGCAGGAGACTGGAGAAAAGAAAATGTATACAATAAACATCACTGCAGATCCTCCCAAGATTTTCGAATTCGCGGACAAAGTGATAGAATTGGGTGCAAATGCAATTATGGTTAATTTTCTTGTTGTAGGCATCGGTGCTATGAAGGCTTTGGCCGAAGATCCTAGCATAAAAGTACCGATACTAGGACATATGGATTTAGCCGGAGCGATTTATGAAGATCCGGAAACGGGTATCTCCTCCCATCTAATACTTGGAAAACTCCCAAGACTTGCTGGGGCAGATATTACCGTATATCCAGCTCCATACGGTAAGCAACCATTTTACATCAAGGAGAAATATCTGAAGGTTGGAAAAACACTGCTGTTTCCTATGCATAACATAAAGCCTACTCTTCCAATGCCTGCTGGAGGTATAATCCAAATTCACGTACCGCAGCTAGTAAAAGACTTAGGTCCAAACATCGCCATTGGAGCGGGGGGAGCCATTCACGCTCATCCGATGAATCCCAGAGCGGGAGCAAAAGCGTTTAGACAAGCAATCGATGCTACAATGGAGAAGATACCTCTGGAGCAATATGCAGAGAAACACCCTGAATTAAAGGCGGCTATTGAAGCCTGGAAGAAAGGTTCACTTGCTTTCATGTTGGAATGAGAATGACTACGTCAGGATGTTGAGTTCATTTTGAGCCGTAGAAGCTATATCTATAACGCCGCCCATTATATAATTCAGTTCCTATTCTTTTGGAAGTTTATCCCTTCTAAAATGCCGGTTTGGTAATTAAAACAGAATATTTATATATTGGTATCCATATCATTATTATGATATTCATCTTAATATGGAGATGAGTATGAGACAAGACTCTTCAGAAAAACTCAATTAGAGCGTGCGGATTTTGGGTCTACTGAAATACGCGTTGAAGAGGACAGGCACAGGACTGGTAACCTTCTTCTTTGTAATAGTCCTGAATTTCTTCATCTTTTGGGTTATGCCAGGCAATCCTGTTCATATCTATGTTCACAATACCCATTGGACCGAAGAACAGATTGCTCATCTTACGAACGTATTGGGATTAGATAGGCCATGGTATATGCTTTTCCTCAGTTATCTGGTAAATGTATTCACATTTAATTTCGGAATGTCATTTACGCGTCTTAGGCCAGTTTCAAGTATACTAGCCGAAGCACTACCCTACACAATACTACTACTTGTCCCGGCAACAGTAGCATCGGTATTCCTGGGAATGAAACTGGGTGCAAAATCAGCTTGGAACTATGGCAAAAAATCCGACCTATCAACTTTGATTGTATCATTGGTG
This sequence comes from Candidatus Hodarchaeota archaeon, assembly GCA_048886745.1. Classification (GTDB taxonomy): domain Archaea; phylum Asgardarchaeota; class Odinarchaeia; order Odinarchaeales; family JBHLKK01; genus JBHLKK01. The sequence continues at coordinate 28,959 of JBHLKK010000013.1, forward strand.
TTCTATTCGATGCCTGTATTCTGGCTTGGCATGTTCATGATACTCATCTTTGGCTTCTACCTCAGACTGTTCCCAATAGCAGGCGTTATGAGCGCACAGTGGTTATGGGTAGATCCATTGTCCAACCCGCTGCTTTTTGTTTTGGATATCCTCTGGCACCTAACTTTGCCCTGTCTAACCCTGATACTGTTCTTATTCGGCGGTTACTACCTCATCATGAGGAATACGATGCTTGACACCCTAACCCAAGACTACATAGTTACAGCAAAGGCTAAAGGTGCAAGCGATAATGCAGTCATGTACAAGCATGCTCAAAAGAACGCAATGTTACCCATGATAACCGTGGTTGTTCTGGCGTTCGCCACGATATTCAGTGGTGCTGTCCTCACAGAGACAATCTTTTCATGGCCAGGTATGGGCAGACTCATGTACAATGCAGCACTTGAGCAAGATTATCCTGTCTTATGGGGCACCTTTAGCATGCTGGCCATGTTGGTTGTGGTTGCAAACATCATAGCAGATATTCTATATGCATACCTCGATCCGAGAATAAAATACTAGGAAACTAGTTGTACGCCTATTGCGACACCCGGTCACTTGGTGTGTTCTTGGAACACCCCATTTTTTGACTTTTCCTTGATTCTGACACTGTCGCTTTCTAATATCTCAAAAATAACATCTGCTCTATTTGCTGCAAAAAGAGTGAATTTCGCTCCATTTGCCATAATCAAGTTTCAAAATAATACAATAAGAATAAATTTTGTGCTATTTCTCTCAATATATTTTTAAGTAAATTTTGGATTAGACTAGGAACAAATGGATTAGCAGCATGAATCAGACAAGTGCAGAGACTGAATACGGATCATTCAAAAGATTCTAGGTAAGAGTGTGCAGCCTATGGGTTTGGCAAAATACGCATCAAAAAGAATTATTACTGGCCTGATAACATTTTTCTTCGTGGTTGTCGTCAACTTCTTCATCTTTTGGATTATGCCAGGTGATCCTGTGGCAATATACGTCTATGGAAATCCCACCTGGACTCCAGAGCAAATACAAGAGATTATTCGTATATTAGGACTAGACAAGCCATGGTTTATGTTGTTTCTCAGCTACCTTGTCAATGTATTCACATTCAATTATGGAGTCTCATTTCAAAATTTCAGACCAGTCTCAACCATGCTGCTGGAAGCGCTGCCGTATACAATATTGCTGCTTGTCCCGGCAACTATCGGATCAGTCGTCCTGGGAATGAAGCTGGGCGTAAGATCTGCGTGGAACTACGGGAAGAAGTCAGATCTGTCAACCCTGATAACGTCCTTAGTCTTCTATTCAATGCCTGTATTCTGGCTTGGCATGTTCATGATACTCATCTTTGGGTTTTACCTCAGATTGTTCCCAATAGCAGGCGTTATGAGTTCATTCTGGCTATGGACAGATCCATTATCGAATCCGCTGCTTTTTGTGGCGGATATTGTGTGGCACCTGTTCTTGCCAATGATGACCCTGATACTGTTCTTGTTCGGTGGATACTATCTCATCATGAGAAACACGATGCTTGATACACTTACCCAAGACTACATAGTAACAGCAAAAGCCAAAGGTGCAAGCGATAATGCAGTCATGTACAAGCATGCCCAAAAGAATGCGATGCTACCAATGATAACTGTAATTGTCTTAGCCTTCGCTACAATATTTAGCGGCGCTGTGCTGACAGAGACGATCTTTTCATGGCCAGGTATGGGTAGACTCATGTACAATGCTGCAGTCCAACAGGATTATCCTGTTTTGTGGGGTACATTTAGTCTATTGGCTATGTTGGTGGTGTTCGCAAACATCTTGGCAGACATCTTGTATGGAATCTTGGATCCGAGAATTAGATATTAAATGAGTCAAAGGAGAGAAATGTATAATGACCGAGACCGAGGTTATGGTGAAAGCTGGCGAAATGGAAGATATGAAGGTAGGATTGCGTCGCTCACTCAGGAAGATTAGAATTCGTGTTTCCAGATTTTGGGGACTCTTCAAACAGAGTAGAATGGGACTGATCGGACTAACACTACTTGTGGCTTTCGTAGCCATAGGACTATTTGCGCCCTATATAGCACCATATACCCCCCAGGAGTTCTTTGTTGGAACATCTTTGGAACCACCAAGCTTTCAACACCTTCTTGGATGTGATGAGATCGGTAGAGACATTTTCTCTTTGCTGGTCTATGGCACAAGAATATCCCTTGTTGTGGGTCTGTTGGCGTCACTTGGTACGGTCTGCATTGGGACCCTAGTAGGACTAGTATCAGGCTATATTGGAGGCAGGGTAGACGAGGTTCTAATGAGAGTAACCGATGTAATTCTCATGTTACCAGGGATTCCTTTGCTAATTGTATTCGCAGCTATGCTGGGGGCAAGTCTAATGAACATCATATTCATTCTTGTAATACTCTCTTGGCCAGCTACAGCAAGAGTAATCCGTGCTCAGGTTCTCTCATTAAAGGAACGACCATTTGTGGAAGCTGCGAGGGCTATCGGAGCCAGCGACAGACATGTGATTTTTCATCACATACTGCCCAATGTCACGCCCCTGGTATTCACATACATGATTCTAAACATTCCAGTGGCAATAGTTACTGAGGCTTCCTTAAGTTTCCTAGGGCTTGGTGATGTGAACGCTGCAAGCTGGGGAATGATGCTGAACTTTGCGTTCAACGCCGGAGCAATTGATGTATGGTACTATATAATACCTCCTGGAGCCCTCATAACAGTACTAGCATTTACTTTTGCTCTTATTGGACACGCAATGGATGAGATAATAAATCCGAGACTTAGGCAAAGATAGAAAGGCATCGACCCAGAATGAACCAGTAGAGAAAAAGACAATACCCCCTCCCTCTATTTTTCGCTGAAAAGGTGATGCTTAATTCTTGTCTTTCGACGTTTGAAAGAACTCATAATACAATGGTAACTATTCTTCAGATGAACTAGTGTGTTAGCAACCAGGGTGGCGTCAACAACAGCGGTGCAAACAGCATGGCTAGAACCAATATCAGAAATGAGACTGAAGGAACGGTAATATTGTCATCTACAGGGCCAAACTCATAATGCTCAATGATAGAAACAACAGCTCCAGCCAATATACCTGCTATGCCCAATATTGAGCCCACAGGTATCGAAAAAGCAGCCATGGCCAAGTTACCCCACCAAGATTTCGTTCTTTTTCTATAAAGAGTGTTTCTAATAAGTCCAGTAAAAGCATCTCCAACGGCCATGAAGAGCACAGGAAGTACGCCAATCCAGAAGTTCCCTCCAGAAACAGCCCATCCAAGGGCGATGATGATGCCCCACATTATGCAAAATGACACTTCGTAGGCATTATCTTCGGTTTGAAACCAATACATTAGTTTTCCTGTCCTATGAGGTGTGTATGTAAAAACTCCAAGCAACATCGACATGACTAATGGAAGAATTGGTGTTGCAAATAGGAAAGGGACCAAAGCTGCAACCACGCCACCAACCAGAATATGTATGATTTTCCGGTTATAGTAGACTGCAACATTGTGCTCGTAGTTCTTTCTTTTCGTCATGTAATTATACAAGTGCTTTGTGAGGATTGTTACGACAAATATGACCCAGATAAAGAGCAGAGCAGTTATAAGAATTTCCTCTATTGAAATCATGATCAAGTGTTTTCTGATAAAGTATGATAAAAAGCTTGCTTAATGTGCTCAAAAACAGCAGATAACCAAATAGATTATAAAGAGCTCTGCTTTCCATTGATGTATCAAATACTTGATAATAATATGCTGCCTTAAACTAATAACGAATTAGGCAGAATTAAGGATTTGAGGGCGGAACAAAGGTGAGGAAGAACTCGGACTTGCCAGAAACAGTGTATCGAGAAGTCGATAGAACATTTAGGAGAATGCTCGGCAAGAGCCAAGTAGATTCAGGAGTCTTCGATTCAGGAGCAATCAGTAAATTAGCAGAGGAACAAAAGGACAAAGGTGAATTCTACGCGAACTTCTATTCGCTATTAATCCTAAACTTTGCTGAGCAAACCACTCTCGATAAGGCCAAAACTTGGGTGGAGTTAATTGAAGAGTTGGCAGTGAATCAGGCAAAGAATCAGGAAAAGCCGGAGGAATTCTTGGAAAACTTCTATTCGCTTATAGTAGAATATATTGCCATGAGCAAAGTTATTGACAAAGAATCCGCCGATGCTTGGCTGGACTTTATAGAAGAGAAGGCGGAGAGACAATCAAAGAATCATAAGGATCCAGAGGAGTTCATGCAGAATTTTTATAATATGGTTCTTACGAAACTCGTGGAAATCAAGTTAATCAGTACGAGCAGTGAGTTCATAACTGAGAATTTCGTTGAAGAAGAGCCACCTGAGGAAGAACAGGACGCTGAATAGACCTTGCTTCATACGCATCAAGGAATTTACGGCTGAAGATTCTATTTAAGCCATTCTAGCAACAAACTCATTTTAGAGAAATATTTAAGTATGGCAAGAATCCGTATTGCTTGTTTGCTAAGATTGTCATTCAAATTGGTTATTTAAGCTAAGTCCATCATGTTATTAACCGTGGAGTTGAAAAAATGGTTGAACTTGCATTTCAGCGCGTAACAGACCTTCCCGTCGTTGACGGCTTTCTGGAACTGTCGTTTGGAAACCTGGAAGATGTTGAGAACTGCCTTAGCTTATATGGTATCGATAAGGTCATTGTATTTTTCTGGGAGGATGAAGACCAAGGCAGAATATATTTCGTACCTTTAGAGAAGCAGAAGTTGATTCTGTATACTGCCGACCTCAAACAGGAATTCATCGATAATGCTAAATCGCTTCTTAAGCTTGTAAACAAACCTAGATGGGAGATTGATGACCTGACATTGATAAATACCGCTAAAAGAGAATTTGGAAGATCAAGGAACTTCGGTTACATAGAACGTCTTGTATTGATTGCAAGAGATATGCTTCGATACGGAGACGAAGTCTATGATAATCGCAAGTTGAGGAGTAGAAACCATATTGAATAAGAGATTTGTGAAGTTTAAAATTCTCTTAAGGCATAACTGGTTCGCTATAGCGATTATCGCATTATGGTTTGCCGCTAATTTCCTAGCATTCTATGTGTGGACAGGTTTCAACATTATGGAGGCTCTTTTGATTACGTTTTATTTTACTGAAATGCAAACATATTACGGCAATTTTTACTCAGTGCTGAGTGGGTTTGTCATATTTGGAATCCTTTTTTCGTTTATCACGATTGAACTGTACCGGAAATACAATCCGAAAGAAACCAGTCTTATTCTCGCTCGAGCGATGAAAGATCATACTGTGGTAATCGGATATTCGCATCTTGGTCACAGAATCAGAGAATTCTTGGTTCAAAACAGGAAGAAATATGTAATAATTGAAGAAGATGAGGAGCTGGTTTCAGACCTAATAGAGGAAGAAGAACCCATAGTTACAGGAAAAATGAGTATTGATCTTCTAAGAGATGCAAGGATTGAAAGAGCCAAACTGGTTTTGATCACAAAACGAGATCTTGAGACCCAAGTTGTTGCAGCCGGACTAATAAGAGACCTCAATAAGGAGTGTCGAGTTATCTGCCGTTTTTTTGATGATTCCATCGCTGAAGTTATTGAAAAAACATACCATAGTCAAACAATATCGACGTCAAGGTTTGCATCAGAATATATTCTTTCTGAATATATGCTGGATAACTCTGGAAAGATTCTGGTCAAAAATGTATTGA
>JBHLKK010000014.1:0-33514 GCA_048886745.1 Candidatus Hodarchaeota archaeon
CCACCCCAACTCCTCACTTTACTCTTATACCAATTCTTCCAAAATCTTCTCCAGAAAGCTCTCCACCCCAAATTAACCCGCCTACCCTTTTGGAATTGGAGGATATCTCCTCTAGCAATCACAATTGCTTCTGTGTATATGCATCATTCTAATTAATATAGATTTCTGTATTTCGTATCTAAAAAAATTGATAATTCCTCTAGAATTTCGCAGTTTCAAAATCCTAAAAAGTCAGTATTCGCAATATCATGCGGAGTATTAATCCAAATTAGCCTTTTTCTACAACTTTCTCTAAGAAATGACTAATTTGATCTTCATCTTTTGCCCAGACAACCCCTTCAACATTTGCTCTTAGTGATTTCGTTTCTACTTCGAATAACACTCCAAGCTTGCTCAGATCTATTTCTTGCCTTGCCCGAAGCTCTTCCACTCCTCTCATAACATCGTCACCTTCTAGTGCTATTCTACCTACACCCTTTGTACCACTCACCTCGGTTGAAGAGAACAGGACGATTCTGGTCACATGATCTTCTTCTGTCAGTTCTTTTAAGATATAGGGGGGTAGCTTGATGCTTATTGGACTAATTCTCAATGCCTTACCCAATATATTCAGCACAACTTCGAGACTTCCTTCCTCTCCGTTGATCCTGAGAACGTAATGATCGTAATCTAATATGCATCTGATCCTCCATACGGGTTTATATATTTCGAATTTGCTTTTCCACGATTCAAAAACACCATCTCTCTCCTTAAAAGCAAACCCTACATACTGGAGATTTCTCTTGTCAAGGTTGCATGCTCTACATTTTACAGATCTTGCGAGTCCTTCCTTCTTGAGAAGGCTGTTCAGCCTTGCTTCCAGCATTTTGGGAGATGTTTTTCTTATTTTCCTATCAAGCTTGAAAAGTCTCCATCCCAGTCTCTTAAAGGTTACATACTGTTCTCTTAATAGCCACAGCTCCTCGAGCTGTTCATTTGAAATAGATCTTCCGACATGATTCTGAATCAGCTTAACATTACTTATTTTTCGGGATCCGGATCCAGCTTCATACCCCCATTTTCTGAGCAATCTGATTATCAACTTCGGATCAATCCCCTCAACTAAGCTCGAAAGGGCATCTTTAGACACAACATAGCTTCTTCTCATCTGTGAACACCGTTCGTCCTATAACAGTAATTATGTTTGAGAAAGATAAAAATATAATGATTGTTCTATGAAGATATATCAATAATTGCAAAGGGTGACCTCAAGTTGATCAGTCCCACCTATCACTTCAAAATGCTACTCTTGGGAGATGCGGCAGTCGGCAAAACAACATTGGTGACACGTTTTGTCAAGGGAAAATTTAGAAGTGACTACAAGATGACAATCGGTGTTGATATTCTGTCCAAAGACGTTGAAGTAAACAACGAAAAAGCTGTCCTATCCATCTGGGATATTGCAGGTCAAGATAGGTTTAAGTCCTTTCGTAATGTTTTTTACAAAGGCGCAAGCGCGGCATTCATAGTCTTTGACCTGACTCGAGCTCAAACCTTCCAAAACTTGCGAAACTGGATTGATGAACTTAACCAGTTTACTGAAGGTCCCGTCTCCACTGTAATAGTTGGCAATAAGGCGGATCTTGAAAACCTTAGAGATGTTCGCAAGGAGGATGCTGAAGGAATGGCAAGATCTGTCGGCTCACTATACTTGGAGACTAGCGCAAAGACAGGTCAAAAAGTTGATGAAGCTTTCACAACACTAACCAAAGGAACCATTGCAAGAGTTCAAGGCAAGAAGAAATAGAAACGATACTGCATATTCAGAAATAAGGATAAGTTCATTCTTGACACTGATTTAGGATTTTATTCGGTTCGTAAGGTATTTATATCGGTTTATCACCTCTTAATTATACGTCGATGGTAATTGTAACTAGCTACATTTTTTTGTCTTGGGAGGAAGTCAGATGAAACTGTCGGAACTTTCAAAGAAGGTCGTATCCTACTTGAAATCGCAGGAAGAGCCTAAATCGCCGCTAGAGATTGCCAAAAGCATTGGTATTCCCTTATCAAAGAAAAGGCGAATTTATGATGTACTGGATGTATTGAAAGCAATTGACATAATCAAGATAAAGAGATCCGGAAATGAAACCAATATACTTTGGACAGGTATCCCTTCTTCCTTGAGTGTCAATCAGAATATTGAATCCCAAGACAGAGAACGGGAAATGTGCGTTGTAAACGTCGACGTCATCTTTCCATCCACTGACTACAAGACATTGAAAAACGAAACTTGGCAGAGTATGATGCGTCGCGATCTCAAAAGAAACATACCTGCCATAGTTGAGGTCGCGGTAAATGAAGTAAGATTGGAAACAGGCAAGAAGAAAGAAATCGCTCAAGCCTCTCTTCCGGTTGTTGTTTGAAGTCCCTAAATCTCAGCTTTCAGAGCTCTCCTTCTCCAGTCGGGGATATAATTTTCCAGCTCCTCTTTGTCACCCGTTTTGTTTTTCCACCTTTCTACTTCTTTTCGCATCTGATAGATGAGCGGCGAATATGTTTTCAGACGTTCTTCAACTATGTCCGCTACTCGTTCGATAGCACTTGCCACAAGTTCGGATTCTTCATTCTCCCTACAGAATTCTATGAGTCTGTCAAAGAGTCTATCTGTTGCCAGACTTCCCCACTGTTCAATGGGGGGTTCCCTAAGACTGCTTGCAGCGGAACTCATAACCTTGTCGATTCCAATTCTTATCAATCCCTCCCCTTTCAAAATCTGAAGGGTACGATCCAAAGTGGTTTCCTCTATGTCCAGTTTTCTTGCAAGTTCTTCTCGTGCTATTTGCTCCGATTCATTGACAAGCAAAAGAATTCTGTACTTCGGGTTCCCCTTATCTCTTATCAAATCTTTTAAGTCCCTCTTAGCCTGGGCTAGTCCAGAAACAGCTTTTACAGAATGCGATTGTAGCTTGTCGCAGAATTCTTCCATGAGCGATAACTGATTTTGAAGTTCCGAGTTTTTATTACCAAATTTCTCTAGTTGCTCATCTTTCATTTTGACTTCTGCTTTCAGTGTTCTTATCGCAGTCTCTATCTCTCCAAGCCTTGCCTGTAAGTTCCATATTGCTGATTCTTTATCCTTGAGTTGATCTTTTAGAATCTTAACTTCATCATTCTCTAAACTCATTCTTTCCATCGTCCCAGGATTCTAAAAACTCAATTGCTAATTGTGATATAATAGGTCGTCTTGATAAAAATATCTTGCTATTAGCAGATATTCCCCAAAAAAAGCTCTATTTCTTTTTTCTCAGCTTTTCAGAAATATCTACCAGGTCCTCTCCTCGATATTTTATCCGTATCTTTGGCCCAACTCCCTCGATACGTCTTTCAAGAATCATAACACCGGTTTTTGTGACCCTGCCTCCAAGCTTTCTTTGAGTTGTGAGGAGGATTATTATTCTTTCAATTTCAGTCGCGGTTCTTGGTTTCGCTCCTCGAAGGGACTTAAGATAGTCGTATGCATCAGGCATGCATACAGTTTTCAAGATTTGATTCCTCTTGCTGTCGACTTCTTTCTGCTTCTCTTCCTCCCTTTCACGTTTTTCCGCTTCTTTAATTAACTCCATGAGCTTCCTTTTCTTTATTCGTTCTAGCTCGTCCAAAAACCAAATCCCTCATTACGCCCTTATAAGAGCAAACGGTGCACTAAACCTAAAGAGCACTTAGGAATAAAAGCTTATGGTATGCTAGAGTTCTTACATGAAAAGTTGCCTGAATTCTTCAGATTCATAGCCTTGATCAATGTTTCTGATTTTATAGATGAGACCCTTCTCTCTCTTGAGCTCAGTAGCTTTTCTTGCGGCTATGAACTTTTTCCTAACATCTGCTGCCTCACCTATCCATAGGTAAATCCTTCTAGCATCATCGTCTATAATTATTGCAACGCTATCCAAATTCTCTTGTGAATAAGCGACTTCTACCAGTTCTCCATCACTGGTTACACAATACATACTCCGGGTCATGAAAATAACCCTCCTAGTGTCTAAGTTAAATAAGTTGATTTTCAGATATATATATGTTTCGATTTCTTTGCGATATTCACAGTCTTTGTAGAAGTGGATTGCGAAAATTATAAAGGTATAAATTGAGGATAATGCTCTTTTTTTTCATGCTTCTTGTTTTACTTTACGAAGAATTATGTCGCCGGTTAACGTTGGTTTTGCTTCAAAAGCTGTCTTTAGACTCTCTTTGAGTTCAAGCCAGTATCGTTTGTTCCTCACGCATCCTGGATCGGGGGCAAGTACATTCTTATAATAATTATAAGCTCTCGCTCTGCAGCCTCCGCACACGTAATGGAATCTGCATTTACCGCAATTGGGATCAAGCAGATCTTTGTCTCTGGTTTCCAGAAGCAGTTGATTATGCTGCCAAACATCCTCAAATCTATCCTCTCTCAAATTGCCAACTTTAACCTCTTCCTCATGTGGGAAAAATACACAGGGATATAGATCTCCATTGGGCTCAATGGCCATATAGAAACGCCCAGCTCCACATCCACCAATAAAGTCCGCAAGACTTCTCAGCTTACCTGCAAAAGACGGATTGTAGAAGTGAGTCGGAACGGTCACCTCATCGGCTCTTGAAATATCCTTGCCTATCCCTAATTCCGTCTCCATTACGACCCTTGCAAATTGAGGAGCTGTAGAAAGGCATTGAATCCTGACTTTTCCTTCCTTCATATAGTTCCAAAGGGTCTTAAGCAGTTGTTCTCTTTCATCTGGACTTAGATCTTGTTCAACGATTTCGGCCCCCCTTCCTGCTGGAATGAAGTTGTATAGCATGAACCAATTCACTCCTAGCTTGTCGGCATATTTTATAAGGTCTGGAATTTCCTTGTAGTTATATCGGGTGGCTGTGGTGGCCATCTCCACAAACAATCCTTCAGCTATACAGTTTCTAATACCCTTGATGGTTTTATCAAAGGTTCCAGGGACCCCTCTGAAACCGTCGTGAGTTTCAGGATTCAGTCCGTCTAAGCTTATTTGAGCAAACTCTAGACCTGCTTTCTTAAACTCTTTAACCTTGTTTCTATTGGCAAATACAGTCGCATTTGTTGCCACTGCAACATACATACCACGTCTGTGGGCACGTCTGATCAGTTTCAGTATGTCTGGCCTAATTGTCGGTTCCCCGCCAGAGAATGCCAAAATAAGTACTCCTGCTGCAGCTAACTCATCAATAACCCTTAATGCTTCCTCAGTGTTCAGCTCATCCTTGTCTGCCCGGCCTGCATTCTCATAGCAGTGCTTGCATTTTAGATTGCAGGCACGAGTTACATTCCAAACAACTTGAAAAGGGGCTCCAGGAACAAAAGGACGCTTAACCCCAAAATAGGCTATGCCTTTGATAACGCTTGCAAGGCCTCTTCTCCAATATCGATCGGCAAACTTCTCTTTGAGTTGCCCCGGGGCTACGCCAAAAGCATTACTGGAAATCCTAAGTATGGGTGAAAGAACTTTCTCCGAGAGCTTACAAATTGCACAAGCGTTTTCCTTTACACCTGTATACAGTTCTAACGCTACTTCCAGCCTATTGGCTTGATCTTTCTTACAATATTTGGATATCCCCTTCAATATTCGCCTGATTAGCGGATTATCGGTAACGGTTTTAAAAACCTGAAGCATGGACCCTGTGTCGGCAGAATTAACGCTGCCATTATCCCTTTTTGACATTGTGCCCACCTACACGCTGATATAACCCTCCTAAAGGAGTATAAAAAGTTTCTCATATATCTTAGAGTATGTAAAGTATGAATTCTCCTCTAAGCTCATCTATCATCTGAGTTCACTTATATAAGCACACAGAATTAATTAGTTCCTATATGTCACTATATACAAAAAAGCTTCAAAGTGGTGGGTGAGAATCTGAAAATCAGAATCCCATTTCTCAACGAATTTCAGGTAGTAGAAATAGCCGATAAAAATGTATGTGGTATTCTTCATCCAAACAAGGTCGAAACAGGAAATGAAGTCGAATGTGTAGCATCTTCCTTAAAGACTCCCTTAAATAGCGAAGAGATTGTGAAATTCCTAAAGAATCTCAATAAACTAGTTATTGTTGTCAACGATAGAACCAGACCAACTCCAACATCGAAAATCCTTGACATACTTCATCCGTATATTGTCAAAGCAGAACCGCAAATAGTAATTGCAACGGGTGCTCATCGGGCTCCAACAGAACCCGAGTACAGAGAAATCCTCGGGAAATATTATGAATCATATAGGAAAAGAACTTTGCATCATGATGATAAGGATTCTGAGAGTCTGGCATACTTCGGAAAGAGTAGGTTGACTCGGGATATCTACATAAACAAAACGGTTCTTGAAGCGAATGGTATAATTACTATTGGATCTGTTGAACCTCATTATTTTGCAGGGTTTACGGGCGGAAGAAAAAGCATCATTCCTGGGGTTGTCGATTATGAAACCATAGAGCAAAATCATTTTCATGCGCTAAGTAAAGAAGCTTGCCCCATGAAACTGCAAGGTAATCCTGTTCATGAGGACTTGGAGACAACCATGAGAAAGATTTGCGGAGAAAAAGATGTATTCGCCATAAATGTTGTTACCGATCGCAATAGAAAAATATATTCATGTGCATCAGGACATATCATTGATTCATTCTATCCTCTCATAAAACCAGCAAAAGAAGTTTACAACGTAAGAATTGAGGAGAAAGCCGATATTGTTGTCACGATTGCTCAGCCACCTCTTGATCTTGATTTGTACCAATCACAGAAAGCCATTGAGAACGCGAAACAGGTTGTAAAAGCTGATGGAATAATCATTCTGGTAAGCGGATGTTTTGAAGGAATAGGACCAAGAGCCTTTTTTGATCTATTAAGTATTGCTTCTTCTCCTGAGCAAATCTATGACAAAATTCGAGAGCGATACAGACTGGGCTATCATAAATCGGCAAAAATGGTAGAAACAATAATGATGGCCAAACTATGGGGCGTAACCAGCCTTCCTGAGGAGGTTTCGAGGAAAGCATTAATAGAACCTTTTGCAGATGTTCAAAGAGCAATAGATTCAGCACTTAAAGAAAAAGGAAAAGACGCAAAGGTATTGTTCATAATGGATGGAGGAATGACGGTTCCAACCATTGGAACAAAGGATTAAAAGGTTGGTAACAATGGAAAGAATAATTCCTCTACATGCCAATTCTTTCTTCATTGTCTCTAACAGTGGCGGTTTTAATCAGATTTTATCGTACGACTATTACGATCCGGAAGGATACTACGATCGCCTGACCCATCGCCCAATCGACTTTGAAAAAGAGATCAATAAGCTATGGTCAAACATGCAAGATTTCCTGGACGAGGAGATAATAAAAATTAACAATAGGGTTGTTAGACCTCTTGTAAGGTATGTGGACATTGGACACAGGGGATCCGAGACCACTCCTTTCATAACTTGGATCATTTTTTTTGAGGGCAGATTCAAAAAAGATGAGAATTCTTTTGAAAGCTGGACCGAAAAAGAGAGAGCAACCTATGATTTTGAAGTTTATTGGTCCTTTCCTCCCGGAACAACTATCATAGAAATAGATAGTCCAATGGATTATGAACCTCAAGGGAACTTGCTTGTTTTGTGGGCAAGGAAGGGTGACCAGGTAGGGGGTTATGAAAAAATCATCTTTAAGATCCCAATAAAGGCAGTCAAAAAGGATTAAGGGGACAATATGGAATTGGCAAACCGAAGCGGTACAGACTTAGCTGCCTGGATTGAAACCATTATAAAGAATTTTGTTCGCAAATCTCCTGAGAACTCTCTCAAAAACGTTGAAAATGAAAAAGCCTGGGGGGAACCGATTGTTGGATTCTCAAAGGGAGATGATGCAATCTACGAATTCCTCAAAAGAGATATCGGGGATTTCTATTGGTTGCCTATGGAAATCATATCAAAAACCTTTCCCAAATTGAAAACCACTCCTGCTCAACTAACAGTAATTTCCTGGGTGCTTCCCCACACATCCTCCACCAAGATTGATAATGCCAGACAGACTAGATACCCCTCAGAGAGATGGATAAGAGCACGTTTTTATGGTGAAAGATTCAACAGCTTGCTCCGTCGAAAGCTTGTCAATAATCTGACGGAATCTGGTTTTGAAGCTGTTGCTCCTATGTTATCGCCGTTTTGGGGAGGAAAATATTCTAAACGTTATGGTTTAGCATCTACCTGGTCCGAGAGGCATGCGGCTTACACCTCAGGATTAGGAACATTCGGTCTTTGTGATGGCCTAATTACTCCTAAAGGTAAAGCCGTACGCTGTGGGTCTATCGTAGCCAACATCGAGATTCCTCCTACAAAAAGACCATATGACGATCATCATGAATACTGTCTATTCCTTTCCAAAGGATTATGCGGAGAATGCATATTGCGTTGTCCCGTTGGAGCAATTAGCAATGCTGGTCATGACAAAGAAAGATGCTTAAAACACATTCGGAGGATCAGGAAGAAAGTCAGATCCAGTCTTGGTTTCAAAAGGGGTGGCTGTGGTTTATGCCAGACCAAGGTTCCTTGCGACTCCAAGATTCCAACCGATAATAATCTGAAGCAGGAATAATTCTCTTGATTCTTTTGAGATCAAATAGGGCCGTATTGACCAAAGCTAACTTAGGATTTGCGGCACACGATTATTGCCCGCTTAATTTCTTCATCTTCTCCTTAACTCGTATTTCACAGGCTTTGTCGTCTTCAGGACAGTTCCCACCGATGCACCAAGGCCCCGCGTCGCTGAAGATTGTAGGTGCGACACGTTTGACCTCCTCTAGCATTAGCCAAGCAAGTTTACGAATCTCCCATTGAGCTCTCAAGCAACAACGCAGTTTAAAGAAATGCCAAAGAGAACGCGCATTCATTGTTAATATTATATTGGTTTCTGTGGCATTCGGAAGTATGAACCTCGAATCCTCTTTTGGAATTCCGAGCTCTATCAGATCCTGATAGGCGTTCCTTATTTCGCCAACCAGATTATCAAATAGTCTTTTGGCCTCTTCATTCTTCTCAATAGTTGGAGGTACAACATGAGGAAGTTTAGCGAGATCGACATATCTTTGGCTTTGCTGAGAGAATGATGCTACTCTGTGTCGAACTAGCTGATGACTGCAGGCTCGAGAAATTCCTTCAATAGAAAATGTAAAAGCAGCATGCTCTATTACTGAATGATGTCCACGAGAGACAATATTTGTTATCAGTTTTTTCGCTTTCTCATCAAAGTTCTTTTTCAGAAGCTCACTTCCTGTCTTCTTAGAGTAACAGGTCTTGGCAGCAGTATAGATAATCTTCTCAGGATTAGGTGTGTGAGAGATTAGCTTCACATTCATAATGGTTACCTCGCAACTATTCTTCACATCATATGATCCCTTAAGCCTTTTGCTTCCGGAAGAGAGTGGCCCAACTTATCTTTAAATACGTGTACCAATTAATAGATGTTGTTACACCTTATCTTCATCATGACGGTGGGGGAAGACTTCCTGATTGTAAATCTGGCATTTGGCAATTTGAAATGGAAGCTTTTGTTCAAAGGGGTAAATGAGGGTCAATACCAAATAGATTTAGATATTGCATTGACTTCCCAAATCATAGAGCACGAAGTTGTTCTTCTAAAATCCTACTTGGATGATCTTATTGATTCGATCAGGGTAGAAGGTTTTTTGGACCCGATACTGGTAACTTCTTCAAATAGAGAATATGTGGTAGCTGATGGAACTCATAGATTGTACGCATTGAAGCAGATTCAAATACTGGATAAGATTGATGTTCTCCATACTCCAGTAGTTGTTCTTTATGAGGGTAGGTTCGACAGAAAAGCATGGTCAATGATTTTTGAAAAAGGAATTAGAAATCTAAAGAAGATTAAGAAGGAATGGAATCTCATCCCGATAACTGTTGAATCTGAGCAGGAGCTATGGGGATTCTTTAATAGAGGAACCGTATCTGCGATACTATGCATTAACGGTGAATTCTTTCTCATTGAAGAACCCTCAGAATCACGCGAATTCTTCCTGAGGAATGCCAAGAAGATCGACTCGCTCCTGGGATTGCCCGACAGATACACGACAAATTCAGAAGCGCTCAAATCGAACCTTGATTGGGCAATACTCGCTCCTCCAGATGATACGTTGGGAGACATGAAGATTCTAGTAGAAAGGAATGATCTCAGAAGACGAAAAGGATCAAGAACAATAGTTCCAATCAGACTGATGTATTTGCCTTTGACCATTGATGAGCTCAAATTGACCAAGGAAAAAGCAATCGAAAAAATGGTCATGAGAATCGATGAGTGTGTTGAAAGGAATAAGATCGCTCTTGCTCTGCCGCCCTTTAGGACCTTCGCAGTTTGCAGGCAAAATTGGGATCATTACATATTGATTATGAATAAAGACATAGTCTTTAAAGCTACTCCAAAAAGCGCATTGAGAACTATTAAGAAGAAGTTGATCCCTTTGGAATCAGTAGTGTCCTGATCCCAGTTGCTTGTAGAGAGTCACCAGTCTTGACACCCTAAGATTCTCTTTTATCGAGGGATTCAATCTTCTTCTGCAGCACCATCAAAAAATTATCCAGCTCATTATTCTTTGCCGAAACAAATACATAATCGAAGCTTTCCAAAAAAGGACCCAGATATTCTACAAGCTGCATTTCTTCATTGTGAGTCAGATAGTCCTGCTTGTTAAGTGTAATGAGGATCTTTCTCGAATCTATCCCCAGTTCTCTAAGTAGATTTATTCCCCACCTAAGTTTCAAAAGGACGACTTCAGGCGTTTCATCGACTCCAATAAGGAGAAGCACAATGTCCGCCAACTTCATGTCGAGCAAGTTCAGTTCGAAAGATTTGATTAGCTCTGGATATAGGTCAAAGACAAAGCCAATGGTGTCAATGAAAAGAAATGGCCCACCATCCAAACTCTTCTGATACTTGCTTGAAAGAGTGGTAAATGGTTGATCGCTTACCGGCTTATCCTCTCCTGTTAATGCATTAAAAAGGGTTGTCTTGCCAGCGTTATAGAATCCTGAGATACATACTGTCGGAGTGTTAAGCTTCTTTCTTTTTTCAATTCTGATACTCTTATCCGAAAGAAGCTTATTCATTTCTCTCCTGATCCTACTTATTCGCTTTGTCAAACCCTTCATCTTGCTGTGAAACGCATATTCTCCCATAGATCTGAAGAATGGATGATCTTTCGAAAACCTCGCAGATGCTTCCAGCTTAAGATAGGGCAGAATCTTTTTCAACATTGCAGACTCTATTTGCAGTTTGGATAACCTATCAGTAGCAGCCATTTCAAAGATCTTGAGAGTTAGATCATATCTGTCAATAACCTCACACCCAAGCTTCCTTGTAAGATTGAATAGTTGTTTGCTAGACAAAACATTATAAAAAACTGCAAAATCTAACTTTTTTGACTTTACGATTTCTTCCAATTCTCTGATCTTGCCAGATCCCATAAGGAACTTCGAAGTAGGCTTTATCCTGGTCTGTATTAGTCGGCCTACAACATCAAAACCAGCTGCTGTAGCCAGTTTCTCAAGTTCTGCCAATTTGACTTTGAATTGAATATGATCATGCGGGTTCGTATTCAATAGACACAGAATCGCTTTGCTGTCCACAATAACCACTCTGGATTGATTTTCTGAAAAGGCGGATTCCATTATCCACATTTCAGCAAGAGACTATTATTGGAGGAAAGCCTATATTTCTTTTCCTTTGGAAAGAGTAATAAGGAGTACAAACCAAATACCTTCTAATCAAGTCGATGCAGGTGATTATCATGCCTTATGTTATAGATGTTATGAGGGAGCCTATATTTTGCGGACCGGAGATATTGGTTACCGAGGCTGCTAAAACTATGAAGAAGAACAGAATCGGGAGTATAATTGTTGTTGACGGTGCGGAACAAGTGATCGGTGTCATTACCGAAAGAGACCTTGTTCACAGGGTACTTGGAGAAGACAGAGATCCCAAAACAACCCCGATAGAAGCAGTAATGAGCAAAAACATAACCACTGTCGGACCGTACGTTTCATTAATTGAAGCCCTGAAAATAATGCGAAAGAATGATGTTCGTAGATTGCCCGTTACTAGGAATAAGAAACTTATAGGCATACTTACAGAGCGTGAAATAGCGACGGCGCTCATTCGCGCTAGCGATGAACAGCTAAAACTTAGCAGATTGAAAGACCTCGGAGAATATCTGATTCCATAATTGGAAATTCTGTTTCCGGCACCTCTTCTTTGGAAACGATTAACATGAAGTTTTTTATTTCCAAAATCAGAATCGTATTCGATAAATCTCATGGAGGAAAGATAAAATGGTCTCAATAAAGTGGTTGGGCCACGCTTGCTTTGAAATAAGAAATAGAATCACAATTGTAACCGATCCCCACGATGGAGAAGGAATAGGGCTAAAACCACCACAGTCTAAGGCAGACTTGGTGCTAATAAGTCATGAACATCATGACCACAAGGATGGAGCTTCGCTCGTTGCAAAACACAGCGCAGAGGTACTGATAAGCTATGTTGGCGAAAAGACTGTCCAGGAAATACCTATTAAGGGAATAAAGAGTTGTCATGACCCTGAATCCGGCAGTCTGAGGGGTGGAAATAGTGTTTACGTGTTTGAAGTTGGCGGGATTTCGTTTTGCCATCTAGGGGATTTGGGAGAAATACTGAGTGAAGAACAGCTCAATGAGATAGGACATGTAGATGTTTTGATAATCCCTGTTGGCGGTACCTACACGCTTGATGCAGAGGAAGCAACCGAAGTTGCGGATAAGATCTCTCCGCGAATCGTAATTCCGATGCACTACAAGACTGCTGGCCTGTCACTACCAATAGCAGATGTTGAAGGTTTTCTAAAAGGGAAGAAAAACGTAAAGCGTGTTGATTCGAATTCTCTCACGCTAACAAAGGAAGCTCTGCCAGTAGAAACTGAAATAATAGTCCTCTCTCTCTAATGCTTTGATTCTCAGTGGGAATCTGGTGGAATGATTTCTGGCCCAAGGTCAGGGAAGGCGGGGGGATGAAATTTCCATTGAAAGCTGAGATGGCGGAAGGGGGAGAGCATTAGGAATGAACCGGGATCCTTCCAGTCATCATCATGCTGATTAGCTTTCTAAGCGTTTGGTAGAACTCCTTATTGTCATAGCCATTCCTTGTGGCTCTACGAATCAAATACTTGGATATTGCTCTAATTCTCTGGATTTTCTGTTTCATACTTCATCCCCTTATCAACATATGGTTAATGTGCTCTTAAGTAGAGGGAGACCCAGATATAAGTGAAAAAACAGAAAGCTAAATATAAAACTCATCTGACAAGATAAAAGGAGTCTCAACAGATTTTATTAGATGATCAATCTCCTCGACCACATTTTCGTTTTGACTCACTTCAGCTATTCTCTGAACTGCCTTTAAGCCATGGATCAGAGTATCAAGCCAATTGAAAATGTCTCCTGGATAGGCATAAATCTCATATTCTTTAAGAAGCTCATAAGAGATTCCCTTGGGTGTTAGACCATTCATTCTGAGGTCAACCAGTTTCTTGGACAGGACAATCTTGCCACAATCACAATATGGGTTATCTTCACATTTACAGTTAAAGATGTCAAGAACCCATTTTGCGAAAATCTTGAGCGTTTTTTTGCTGATTTTGCCAGACTTCCTTCTTCGGTGCCAAACTTCCATGGTATTAAGAACCCAGTCTGCAAATAGTCTACTCGGAAAATGGGTATTAAACGCTCTGCTCAATTCTGCAATAAGATTGTCTGAGAGATAAGCTGATGTATACGGTTCAAGTTTTATGGCAAGTTCTAACGGATCTGTTTTGTCCAAATTATTAAGGATGAATAATATCTGACTTGGCTTGAGGAAAGAAACGGACCCCATTCTCCCCAGATCTGTTGGAAAGATCTTATCATTTTCTTTTCGAATGAGTCTATGCTTTTCAAGAAACTTCAAAATATTCCCCAGGTCTGAAGCGGAGGCAAGCATGAGCTCATAGATCTTGGCGAGTTCATCCACGGATGTAAAGTTTTGAGTGCATATTGATGCTAAAACCTGCTCAGCTAAAGACTCAAATTCAGGTTGTGGGACCACATCTTCAACTTTCCCATCAAGCAGCTCAACTGCAATCTTGTCCTCAGATGTGCTTTGCTTACTAAAGTATTTTCTTCCTGGTTCAACGAGTAGAACTACTTTCCCCCTGTCATGCATGCCCAGTCTTCCTGCTCTTCCTAGCATCTGGTTGAACATTGCATTTGTCAGAAAATCCTTTCCCATCATCATAGATTCAAATATGACTTGACTTACGGGAGCGTTGAATCCTGCACCTAGAGCATAGGTAGTGACGAGTGCTTGATATTCTCCTTCTGTAAACATCTCTTCAGTACTCTTTCTCCTGGCGTATGTCATACCTGCATGATAAGATGTAACTCTTATACCTCTTTTACTAAGCCAATCGGAAATCTCTTGGGTTTTTCTTCTTGAATTGGTGAAAACGAGCGTTTGTCCAGGATTTCCAGTGCTGCTGATATGTTGGCTTTCTATTCGAATGAGTTGATCGATTGCTTTCAATTTTTCTCCTTCCGAAATGCTCACCACGAGGTGTCTTTCCAGCGGAACAGGTCTGCCTTTATGTTCCACAAGTTTAAGGCCTAATTTCTCTGCTAGCTCTTCTGGATTCCCGACGGTGGCTGATAGTCCAACAAACTGGCAACTTGGATATAGGCTCTTCAGTCTACTAATCAATCCGTCCACTTCGATACCACGGTCCTCATCCGCAAGCATCTGTATCTCATCAATAACAACAGTTCCAATTTCCCCAATTTCTTCCAGACTTCCTGACCTCAGTAGAAAATCAAAACCCTCGTATGTACCAACAATAATGTCTGCTTGGCTTACATCGCTATCTACAATAACTAATTCTTCCTCTCCTGTATCTATCTTTGACATTCCAACCCGAATAGCCACACGTAGTCCCAGACTACTATACTTTCTTCTAAATTCCTCATATAATTGATTGGAAAGAGCAACAAGCGGTACAAGAAAACAGAAGACTCTTCCTTTCAGTGCCCCCGAGACTCCTGCAAATTCTCCAATCAACGTCTTTCCACTAGAAGTCGCTGAGACTATGAGAAGGTCTTCACCTTTGAGCAATCCTCCTTTGACAGCCTTTACTTGAGCAGGGAGAAGCCAATCTATTCCCTCATCTTGCCAAATTTCCTTTAACTCTTGAGGAAGATCCAGATGACTGACTCTCATATCTTCGGGAGGTTCAAATGGAGGAATTACATCATATAGGGTAATGCTCGGTTGCTTTACACTTACACTGGAAGCAAGGAATCCAAGAACTTTATCAACACTCTTGGCACGCTTCAACAAACGATCCATGTGCTGGACTAATTTTTTGCCCACTTCGACTCCTTGATACTGGAGTTCTCTTATTAGTCCATTTCGAGCACAATTTAAACAGACTCTCTCATCTTGAAAGTCATACACTTTCTTACCTAATTCAGTTATTTTGAAATCATCAAAAAGACAATACCTACAGAGTTCTATTTGCTTTAATTTCTGTAAGTTGATCTGGTAATCCCTCAACATCTCCCGAAGTTCTCTGGCAAATGGGGGAGCAACATTCTTGGGGATCAAGATCTGTTTAGCATCACGCAGTAGATAAATAAACCTCTTTGGATCGAAGAAGATCTGATTTCCTCTCTGGTCGAGCCAGAACCTTTCGGTCCTAAGTCTTCCTTTCTTGTATTGGAATCTGACTCTACCTGTATAAGTAGGCCTATTGTCCTTTAGCCCTTTTCGTGCTGGAATCAGACTGATTTCAATTTCATCTCTTTTGTTTTTGTAATTTAGCATTACAATAGAGAACTTTCCTGAAAATATTTTCATCTCTAATTCGCCTTAGCTGAATACTACCTAGAAGAAGCTAAAAAGCCAAGCTTAGAATGTTGTTAAAGCTTATAAAAGCTATGGTTTGATAGCATTAATAACAATACATCTGGTTTGAAAACTGGATTTTGAATACTGATAGAAGAATTATCTAGCCACTGCCGAAGAAATTGGCAAGTTCTTTAAGATTGCGATCTATGTTTGAATGAAGTTCTGGAATTTCTCCTTTTGTAAACACTCTTAGGGCTTCCTCATAGGCTTTTCGTGCTCTGCCACAATTCCCCGCCTTATCTTCCACCTCAGCGAGAATCCTGTACGCCTTCCCGAGACTGTTCTGCGGCTTCGCATAATCTGTTGGATACCTTTCAAAAGTAAACATTCTAAGAGTTTGATCATAGGCCTTCAGCGCTCTGCCACAGTTCTCAGCCTTATCCCCCATGATGTTGTGGTTCCGATTCTTGTAATAAATACAATGAAAAATTGTGAAATTCAAATGAAAAATACAAGATTTCGCAACAAAAATCTTATATATTGGAGATTTCGCATTATATATTGAGAGAATCGTATAAAACTGGGTCTATCGGAAAAACGTTGGTTGACTGCCATAATAACTTGAAATCCAGTGAACTGCCGTATGACGGTGAACTCTCAAGCATTTGGAAAGTGAATTGGTTGATGATCCAAATAATCGAAGCATTACTTAATGTATTTAGTGCAACAGTGTGGGTACCTTGGGTTTTGCTAACGGCTGTCGTCTATCGGTATCGTCGTTCTCACCCAACCAATCCGATTCTCTCAGTATTATATTGCAGTATATTTCTGACTATTGCTCAGTTTTTCTTCTCACTAGATGTTATCTTGGGTGCTTTAGGATATGGCTTGGTTGTCTACATCAAACTATTCAGCATATTCAACCTGTTGGGCACACTTTTCTGGATGCGTGTAGTGATCTATCTGGTGTCTCCCAATCATAAAGAACGTATAATGCCACAATTCGTCTGTTGGTTTGTGATAGTCATTCTTGAAATCACAATAGTCGGTAACCTATACCCTCTGGAAAATATAACCCTCTTTCATGATGTATTAATAGTTGGGTATCTTATTGCGAGCTTCAGTATATCCAGTTTCTTTCTAATTCGCCTCAATCGGAAACTAGAGAATAAAACATTGAAGAGAAACCTAAAAATGTTGATCGCTGGGACCTTATTCCCTAGCCTTGTACACTTCTTTGCAGACATTTATGCGATAAATCAAATCCTCTCATCAATTTCCACTTATTTTGCCACAATTACAGCCTGGCTCTTCAGCTTGCTCTTGTACTTTGGCGTAGTATTCAAAGGCGAGGACATATTTAGACTCTTTTCATTCGAAGGTACAATTGCTCTAGACCCAACCATTAGGGACTGTCGTGTCTATGCCCTTCTAACCAATTACACATCCCCAGAGGAAACGTGCAAGTTTTACGAACCTAATATACGATCGAAATGTCGTCTGGATCCATTGGTCTTTAGGAGAGATTGCAGAGGGGTTGTTTTCATAGAAGGTTTTGCGTGCCATCAAATCAGATATCATGTAGAAAAAGAAGAAGATTGATCATTTTTGGTTCTTACTCACAAAAGGTTTTTAACTGAAAATATGAACCTTATTTTGATTCTCGCCAATGGGAGGAAGAAAGCATGTCATCAAAGAAGAAGAGTAAAGCACCAAAATCTGGACAACCAAAAACAAAAAAAAGACTCGGTAAGAAGTCTGCATCTCCAGAAAAGGAGATCGAGAGAGTAATTCGTGATGTGACGGTTCCCGATGAATTGAGAGCCACGATGAGAAAAGAAATTCCGAAGATGAAAGTAATAACCCCAAGTCAAGTTGCAATGAAGTATAATCTCAGGATTGGCATCGCAAAGGACGTACTGAGAGAATTAGAATTAAATGGCCGAATAACCCGGATCCTAGGAAACAGAAGACTCTCCATATATGTGGCAAAAGCAGGCAATTGAGAGAGAGAAGATGCAGGAAGCTGAGAAAGAAGTCCTTCAAAATATAAAGCGTGAGCGAATACTTCATATCTTGCAGGAAATTGTTTCTAGACCTTCGATAAACCCGCCAGGTGATGAAATAAAGGTCGTGGAATATCTAAAGGGCCTTTTTGCAGAGATGAACCTAGAACCAGAATATCAATGGGTACTTTCCAACCGTCCGAATATCTTGGCCAAGATTAAGGGTGAGGAAGCTGGTCCTAATCTACTATTTCTAGGTCATACAGATGTAGTCCCGGTGGAAAACCCTGACGCTTGGAGATTCGATCCTTGGAGTGGACAGATCGAAGGGGAGCGACTATATGGACGGGGGTCTTCAGATATGAAAGGCGGAATCGCAGCCTTCTTGGCAGCCATGGAGGCAATACAACTGAGCGGTGTACGGCTCAAAGGTGATGCCATTTTTGCAGGAGTTGTTGATGAAGAAGTTTCTGGCAAAGGCACTATGCATTTGGTGGACACCGGATTCGTTAAGCAGATTGATGGAGCCATAGTTGGTGAACCATCAAAAATGAAGATTGAAATCGCCCACAGGGGCACATGCTGGCTAGATGTTCGTACATACGGTGTTCCTGCTCATGGAAGCCTGCCTCATAAAGGAGTTAACGCAATCGCCAAGATGTGTAAATTCTTGAAGGGTCTTCTACAGGTGAAGTTTAGGTTCAAGTCTCATGATCTTCTTCCAGATCCATCCATAAATGTCGGCAAGATTTCTGGTGGCATCAAAATCAATATTGTTCCCTCTATTTGTGAAGCCCAAATTGACATAAGAATTGTTCCTGGTATGAATCGCGAAGATGTAATTGCCCCGATACAGGAATTTATTGATGAACTAAAAGAGGAAGATCCAGAGTTCAAGGTCGAAATCAAGATCGCTCAATTCAGAAAACCATTTCAAATAGGTAAAAATGAGCACATAGTTCAGACTGTATCACGTTCAGCGGAGAAGATTCTAGGCAAAAAGATCGAGCTGAGCGGATTTCCAGCCTACACAGATGCTGGTTTCATACAAAATATCGCTAAGAAGCCCGTAGTCGTGTTTGGCCCTGGAGAGCAAGCTCACACAGATAATGAGAGTGTAATAATAGAAAATGTTGTGGATGCTGCAAAGATATATGCTATGACCATACTGGATTTCTGCGGGACAAAAGCCTAGCCCCGGCCACATAGAGAGCAAATCGGCGCCTAGTGAGTACCTCGATCGTATTCTTCTCATCCAGGAATGACTCGATGAAAAAGATAGGAATTCAAGAATAAGATCCAATAGGATTTTATTTTCGAGTCTTAGCATCTTTTGCGCAAATAGATTTCATTCAAAATTTGTGTCGGTTTTTTTGACATAAACATGTCAATTTGCACAAACATGTAAATAAATTTTATATACTTTTATGAATATTTCCAGCTTATAGGGAAGAAGGAATTCTCGAAGGAGGGCTGCAATATGAGTGAATACCCTTCCTTAGGCAAGCAAATCAGGGAAGGAAAAACGAAAATTGTGTATGGATCTGATAATCCAGATGAAGTCGTTCTGAAATTTAAGAATGATATAACAGCATTAGATGGAGAAAAGCATGATATACTGAGAGGAAAAGGATATATCAACTCTTACATTTCTGCAAGGCTTTTTGAACTTCTCGAATCATCGGGAATACCTACTCACTTCAAAAAATACATAGGCCCGAATCTTATGGTGGCAAGAAAGGTACAGATGTTGCCAGTAGAGGTTGTGTGTAGAAACATAG
The DNA here is from genome assembly GCA_048886745.1 of Candidatus Hodarchaeota archaeon. Classification (GTDB taxonomy): domain Archaea; phylum Asgardarchaeota; class Odinarchaeia; order Odinarchaeales; family JBHLKK01; genus JBHLKK01. The sequence continues at coordinate 19,721 of JBHLKK010000014.1, forward strand.
CAGCAGGTCACCTGCTAAAACGCTTACCCATAGCCAAAGGAACCAAATTGAAGATTCCCATTGTAGAGTTTTTCTATAAATCTGATGAGCTCCACGATCCGATGCTCAATGACTATCATATGCGGCTCCTTGGCTTGGCCGAAACTGAGGAGATTCGAAAGATGGAGAAAATTTGCTTGAACGTCAATAACGTGCTCATGGAATTCATGAAGAAGCGAGGGTTAACTCTTGTGGATTTCAAGATTGAGTTCGGGCGAGACAAAGATGGTAACCTTCTCGTTGGGGATGAAATCAACGCAGATTCAATGAGAGTATGGAAAGAATCAGGGGAGATTCTGGATAAGGATGTATATCGAAAAGGAGGTACTCTAGAACAGGTTTTGCAGACTTATGTCTCATATTTCAAAACCATAATGGAAGAAGAACCAGATCCGGAGGCTTTGAAAAGTTGAAAACATATGTGGTTGAAATAGTAATAGAAAACAAGCCCGCTGCAAAAGATCCTGAAGGCACAACTATTCAAAACGATCTAATGAGGAAGAATGCTTATGACACGGTCTCTTCCGTTAGAACAGGCAAGCTGTTGAGAGTAAAACTCCAGGCAAATAGTGAAGAAGAGGCCAAAGATACGGTTTTTCAAATGTGTAATGAGCTTCGAATATACAATCCTGTAGCTCATACCTACTCCATAGAGCTAAAAGGTGTTGAGTCGTGAAGATTGCAATCATACAATTTCCTGGATCGAATTGTGACTATGATACGCTTCATGTTTTGAGGGATGTGATGGAAAAAGATACCGATCTAATCTGGCACAAGGATTTCAAAGATTCGGGGTATGACGCAGTAATACTTCCTGGAGGTTTCTCATACGGCGACCATCTCAGAGCAGGAGTGATTGCGGCCTATAGTCCAGCCATGAAAAAGGTAAAAGATATGGCAAAAGAAGGTAAGCCAATTCTTGGTATCTGCAATGGCTTTCAGATCCTTGTTGAATCTGAACTACTTCCTGGAGCTCTTCTTCAAAACTCATGTCTAACTTTTGTGTGTAAATGGGTGATTCTAAAAACAATGACAAACAGAACACCCTTCACCAAGGGAATAGAAAAGGGAACTATCCTTAGAATACCCATTGCCCACATTGAAGGAAGGTACTTCAACGAGAGAGAATCGATGAAAGAAATGTACGAGAATGACCAAGTAGTATTCAAGTATGTTGATGAAAGAGGAGAACCTACCGCCGATGCCAATCCAAATGGTGCCCTCGATAATATTGCCGGAATCTGCAACCTAGAAGGAAATGTTGTTGGGATGATGCCCCATCCTGAGCGCTCATCAGAATCAATTCTAAGTCCATACAAGACTGAGGACGGAAAGCTGGTTTTTGAATCGATGATAGATTATTTGGAGTTGTGAGTATAATGCCCATGATTAGCGGAGCAGAAGTTGATCTAACACCTGAGGAAATTGAAAAAGTAAAGAAAATGCTCGGTAGGCTACCAAACGAAGTTGAAGCAGGTATGATTGATGTCATGTGGTCTGAGCACTGTTCTTATAAAAGTTCAAGGCCAACACTTACGCTTCTTCCAAAAACTGGACCAGGAGTCATAGTTGGTCCTGGACAGGATGCAGGAGTTGTTGATATTGGAGATGGATTTGCCGTAGTCTTCAAGGTCGAGTCTCACAACCACCCATCTGCAATCGAACCCTACAACGGCGCTGCAACCGGTATTGGGGGCATAATTCGAGACATTCTTTGTATGGGAGCACGACCAATAGGTCTCCTGGATCCTTTAAGATTTGGCGACCCAACCAAACCTCATTCAAAATGGTTGTTGGAATATGTTGTCAAAGGGATTGCAGATTATGGGAACTGCACCGGCATTCCCACAATTGCTGGTGAAGTTGAATTTGACGATAGTTTTGAACAGAACTGCCTTGTAAACGTGGGCTGTGTAGGAGTCGTAAGGACAGACAGCATTACTCCAAGCGAAGCTCGGTTTCCCGGAGACACACTTATACTCATGGGTGGTTCAACCGGAAGAGACGGCATCCATGGTGTGACATTTGCCTCTCGTGTCCTGACCGAAGAATCAGAAGAAGACCGCCCCGCAGTACAGATAGGCGATCCTTTTACCAAGAAACTAATTATCGAGGCTACCCTGGAAGCCATAAAGACCGGATATGTTCGTGGGTTAAAGGATTTAGGAGGCGGAGGGTTTACTTGCGCTACTTCAGAAATGAGTGGAAGCTGCAATAATGGAGTTGATATCTCACTTGAGGAGGTTCACTTAAGAGAATCTGATATGGTACCTTTTGAAATCATGATCTCTGAATCTCAAGAAAGAATGCTTTTTGCCGTTAAACCCGAAGGCGCAGAAGCTGTTACTCGGGTTTTTGAAAAGTTTGAACTCCCGTACCGTATTGTTGGAAAAGTAACAGAAACGGGCATGGTCAGAGTCTACAGGGAAGGAAAACTTGTTGCTCAGGTTCCGGCTAAAATGCTCGAAGAACCGCCAGTCGCAGAAAGGAAGGCAGAAAAACCTGCATATATTGACAAACTCATAAAAACCCCACGACCGCAAATGCCTGATGATCTTGAACAAGTTGTGTATAGGTTGTTGGCTTCTCCAAATATTGCGAGCATGGCCTGGATATACAGGCAGTATGATCATGAAGTTGGAGATAGAACGGTTGTGAAACCCGGTCAAGCAGATGCAGCTGTCTTAAGACTGTTTGAAACCGATAAGGCAATTGCCATAAAATCAGACTGCAATTCAAAGCATTGCTATCTAGATCCCTATAATGGTGGCGCAGAAGCTGTTTTTGAAGCGTGTAGAAATGTTGTGGCAACTGGTGCTAAGCCAATCGCCATGTCAAACTGCTGCAATTTTGGAAATCCGGAGAATCCCGAGATATTCTGGCAATTCCGAGAGGCAGTTCGCGGAATGGCGGATGCTCTGAAGACGCTGGGGATTCCATGTGTAGGAGGTAATGTAAGCTTCTATAATGAAGACTCGGTAACAGGCAAGGCTGTTAAACCAGCTCCGGTTGTTGTAATAGTAGGACTAATTGAGAATCTTGACTGGATTACAACCATGCCTTTCAAGAATCCAGGTGAAGATATTCTGATTGTTGGAAAAACAGATAATGAGCTCGGGGGTTCAGAATATTATAACGCAATTCACAACATTGAGGGTGGAATTCCTCCAGGCGTGGATCTGGAGGCTGAGCGAAACACACTTGCTGCAGTCCAAGATGCTATAAGAAAAGGCTACATTACTGCTGCCCATGATTGTACCAAAGGAGGTTTGGCGATTGCACTTGCAGAGATGTGCATTGAGAGCGGATACGGAGCTGATATAAACCTTGATAATATCCCCTCGGAAGATCTGCGTCTTGATGAATTACTGTTCTCGGAAAGCTCCGGACGTTTTATTCTCTCTGCAAAGAAAGATGTCACTGCCGAGGTCTTATCACTCATGAAGGATAATGGCATTCCGGCCGAGAGAATAGGCAGCGTAACCTCCTCAAACGCAATGGTGCTCAATAAGGGTGAAAAGAGAATCACATGCTCTATTCCCAGAATGAAGAAAGAATGGAAAGAGACAATACCTATGCTTATGGGGGTTGATAAGTGGATAAACTAAGAGAATCCTGCGGAGTATTCGGAGTATTTTCCTCGGATACAGACTATCAGGTAAGCCATCTGATATATGATGGGCTATTGATTCTTCAACATAGAGGACAGGAATCTGCGGGAATAAGCATCTATGATGGAAATGGAATCGGTTCCCATAGAAGGATGGGAACTGTAAGTGAAGTATTTCCTCTCAGGATTCTCTCAAATCTATTTGGCTACTCGGGTATTGGGCATGTAAGATACTCAACCTCGGGCGGAAGCATGATTGATAATGCCCAGCCCTATTGCTTAACTCTCCCCCATACTGAATTCTCTTTTGCATTCAACGGAACTATCACCAACTATGATACATTGAAGAATTCCTTAAAACATAAAGGGCACTACTTTACGACTGATGCGGACACAGAGCTTATAGGACATCTGATTGCTACGAATCTCTCGCACTCCGAAGGAGACTATGTGGAGGCAATCAAAAAGACCATGTATGTGCTGGAAGGTGCTTATTCACTCGTTTTGCTGAATAGCAACGGTCAAATCGTGGCAGTAAGAGATCCTCTCGGATTTAGACCTCTGTGTATTGGCAAACTCAATGAGACGATCCACATGATCAGTTCTGAGAGCGTTGTATTTGATATTTTGGACACAGAGTTTTTGCGAGATGTAAAGCCCGGTGAGATCGTTTTAATAGATAAATCTGGTCTAAAATCTTATCAGGTAGCCAATCTCGACAGAAATGCTCACTGTATGTTTGAATACGTGTACTTTTCTCGACCAGATTCGGTTTTGGATGGCATCCCCGTTCACGAAGTTAGAACCAGACTTGGAAAGATTCTTGCAGAAGTTCATCCTGTTGAAGCTGACATTGTAGTCCCTGTGCCGGATTCTGGTAGAAGTGCTGCAATAGGCTTTTCACAAGCCTCGGGAATCCCGCTTTGTGAAGGACTAATAAAGAACAGATCAATCTGGAGAACATTCATTATGCCATATCCTGAACTTCGAAAAAGATTTGTCAAACTCAAGCTAAATCCAGTCAGGACGGCAATCGAAGGAAAACGAGTAGTTCTTGTTGATGACAGCATTGTTCGAAGCACTACTTCAAGACGAATTGTTAATGTTTTGAAGAAAGTTGGCGCAAAAGAGGTTCACCTCAGGATCAGCTGTCCACCGCTGATTGCTCCGTGCCACATGGGAATCGATTTCCCGAGTTATGATGAGTTGGTTGCTGCAAACAAAACTGTTCCTGAAATCTGTGAGGATATAGGTGCTGATAGTCTTGGGTATATGACTGTAGATGGATTAGTCGAAGCTATAGGTTTGCCAAAAAGCAAACTATGTCTTGCCTGTTTAACTGACATTTATCCGAAAGCCAGACTCCAAAACCTTGTGAATGCAGAACAACTATCCGAAGAAGCAAGGGAATTCGAAGTTAGCGATACTGTGAAGTGAAAAGTGTGAAAAAGGAAATCTGCGTCATTTGCAGGATTTATATATGCCAATATCGGAAATTATTTTCTTTACAAGGGAGGTCAGAAAATTGATCACCGAAGCAGGGAAGCTATGCGTTTTCGATTTGGAGGGACCATTGAGCACAATAGATTTTGCAGCTGAGATATGTCGATTTCTGGGAGAAAGGCTCGGTAGAAAGGATTTTGATTTGCTTTTCAAAATGATAAGCGAATATGATGATGTCCTCGTGGAGAACCCGCGAATTCTCAAAAGAGTAGGAATAGAAGATTATGAACCCGGGGATTCACTTCGTCTTCTTGCTCCGCTTTATGCCTACTACTTTACACATGAAGAGCTGATAAAACTCTCAAAAGAGAATATAGGGTTGGTTCCTGGTGCAGCTGACACCATAAAATATCTAAGAAAGAACAATTGGCCAATCTATGTTATTTCGACAAGTTACGAGGAATTTGCCTTCAATGTTACTGATGCACTGAAAATACCACGTAAAAATGTCTTCTGTACTGCCTTTCCAATAACAGAACTCAGAAAGCAATCTAAGATCTTGAAAAAATCAATCAGAATGCTGGTAGATGATATATTGGGGAAATTTAAGAAGGAGGGCTTTGAATCCATATTGGAAGATCTGAACTCGTTCTTCTGGGAAAACACCGATGATCCATATTCCAAATTGATGAATCAGATATCGGTCAGGGGCGGGGAACGAAAAGCACTAACATTAAACAAAGTATGCACAGAGACGCACTGCTTGCACATAAACGTTATTGCAGTTGGAGATAGTATTACCGATAGGAACATGCTCTTAGCAGTCAAAGAGAGCGAGGGCATAGCCATCTCTTTTAATGGAAATAAATACTCTGTTCCCAACGCTAATGTGGCAGTAACCTCGCCGAATCTAATGGGAATAAGTGTGATAATAGATAAGTATCCTCACGTATGGAGCACAATAGAAAAATGGAGCGAAAGCTTTGCTACATTTAAAGATGCTCCAGATGCAATTCCCGATGACCTCCTGTCAAAAGAACTTAAAACATATTTTATCAGACATGGTTTTGCTCCGCAAATAGATGACCTTCGGGAATTGTCTCCGGAACAGAGATTCAAGATCATCCAAGATCAGCAAAGAATGAGAGAAAGGGTGCGCGGATGGGTGGGTGAGCTCGGATGAAAACACTGGATGTAATCTCTGTTGGAGCTGCACTTGTAGATATGATAGCAATGGTGGAAAGATTTCCCCAGGCAGATGACGAAGTTTATGTACCTGACCTCAGAATAGGGAGCGGAGGATCGGCCGCCAATTTTGCTGTTGCTTGTTCAAGACTCGGGTTAAGAACAGGATTCATAGGGAAAATCGGCGAGGATTTCCTTGGTGATCAACTCATCCAGGATTTCAAAAAAGAAGGAGTCGATATTCAAGGCATTATTCGAACAGACGAGATTCATACAGGATTGTGTTATATTCCTGTTGACCCAGACGGAAATCGAAGAATGTTTGCCTTCTCGGGAGCTGCCAACATACTGGCTCCTAATGATATTAAGAGCTCCTACATAGATTCCACCCGACTGCTTTATGTTGCCAGCTTGAAGAATATCCCGGTTTTGGAGAGTGCAGCAGAACATGCAAAAGGTAAGAATATATTAGTTTCTCTGAATCCTGGTGCCTTGATAGCAGAACAAGGTTTTGAAAAGACTAAAAAGCTTCTTTCAACAACAGACATTTATATTTCATCTATGAATGAAGTAGAGCGTTTGCTAGATATAACCGAACCTAAGGAAGCTATTGAAAAGCTTCTACAGTTGGGAATCACCAAAGTGGCTATAACTTTGGGCTCCGAGGGATGTATTGTTGCCAACAATAAGGAGCAACATTCTGTTCCCAATTTCAAGGTGGATGTTGTTGACACAACGGGAGCGGGAGATGCTTTCACCGCAGGCTTCATTTCAGGCCTGCTCAGAAATCTAAGTCTAGAAGAATGCGGAAGAATAGGCAACGCTTCCGCGGCCTTATGCATCACCAAGGTTGGCGCAAGAAATGGACTGCCAACCCTGGATCAGCTTAACAACTTCTTAGAGAAGAATCTTCAAAAAGGTGCAGCAAATGAAAGATAAATCAAATGGAACAATAGTGGCAATTATTGCCGGATCCAAGTCTGATGAAAAGATTGTAAAAGCAGCAGTCGACGTTTTAGACGAATATGATATATCCTATGAAGTAAAATATCTCAGTGCTCACAGGAATCCTGAAGAGCTTAGAGATTTTATTGATCAGAGTCAGAAAACCGTTGATATCTATATCTGCATCGCTGGATTGGCCGCTCTTTTGCCAAGTTTCGTGGTGGCTCACACAAAGAAACCAGTAATCGGGGTCCCGGTCAATATAAGACTAGGGGGTCTGGATGCCTTACTATCCATTGTCCAAACCCCTTCGGGTGTACCTATAGCCTGTGTAGGTATTGATAATGGCAAAAATGCTGCTCATCTCGCTCTAAGGATACTTGCCTTGAAAGATCAATCTGTAAGGCAAAAATTGGATAGATAAAACTTGAGGAGGAGGATAGATTGCCCGTTCATCCAATAGAATTCAGATACTATTCTGATGAGATGCGGAATATCTTCACAGAGGAGCACAAGCTCCAAACTTGGCTGGATGTTGAAGCCGCCCTTGCAAAGGCTCATGCCCAAGTCGGAAACATTCCTGCCGAGGCTGCCAAAGAGATTATGGAAAAGGCAACAACAAAACTCGTCAAATTAGAACGAGTAAGGGAGATTGACAGAGAAATCCATCATGATCTAATGGCGATGGTCAAGGCTTTCTCAGAAGTTTGTGGAGATGAAGTGGCAGGATACATTCATCTTGGAGCTACAAGCTATGACATAGAAGATACTGCTTTGACTCTTCAGCTAAGGGATGCTCTGGGAATTCTGAGGAAGGATCTGTTAACCCTAAGAGAGGTTCTCATGAAGTTGGCAAAAGATCATAAGAACACTGTATGCATAGGTAGAACTCACGGACAACAAGCTCTGCCCTACACCTACGGATTGAAATTCGCAACATGGGCGAACGAAGTAGACAGACACCTTGACAGATTGAATGAGTGTGGAAAGCGTATACTCGTCGGGAAGATGTCTGGGGCGGTAGGAACCATGGCAGGTTTCAATAAACAGGGATTCAAGATCCAAGAACTAGTAATGGGACATCTAAAACTAAAACCATCTGAGATAACTAATCAGGTAATTCAACGAGACAGGCACGCAGAGCTTCTTTCTCTGCTGGCTCTGATCGCTGCATCCCTCAACAAATTCGCAAAAGAGATAAGAAATCTACAAAGAACTGAAATTGCTGAGGTCTTTGAGCCTTTCAAAAAAGGACAGGTGGGTTCATCGACCATGCCTCACAAACGAAACCCCCATAAGACCGAACGCATCTGTGGCTTATATAGAGTCGTGGCTTCAAATGTGTTTCCAGCACTCGAGAATGTTGCATTAGAGCATGAACGCGACATCACGAATTCATCTGTCGAACGGATAATAATACCTGAAGGTTTCATTATACTTGACTACATGCTAAAGCAAATGACTCCAATCCTAGAGGGTCTGGAATTTAACTATGAGAATATTGAGCGGAATCTCAATTTGACCCGAGGATTAATCCTTGCTGAAAGAGTTATGATAGAGTTGGTTAAGAAAGGCATCGGAAGACAAGAGGCTCACGAAATACTTCGTCAGGCGGCAATAACAAGCTCCAAAGAAGGAAAAGAATTAAAGAAAATCCTTGCAGTTCATCCAACTGTATCAAAAATTGTCAGTGAGAAGGAACTTGATGATTGGCTGGATCCGAGAAATTACATTGGAACAGCCGTTGAGCAAGTCGAAAGAGTCATAGAATATCTGGAAAACAAAAGACGTCTAGGAGGCAAAAGGCGCTGAGCGAAGAACTAACCTATAAGGATGCAGGCGTCGACATTGAAAAGGCAAGACAAGCACACAAAAAGATTGAGGCCCTCGTCAAAGAAACATTTGATCTAAGGAAGGGGAAGTTTGGCTCGATTCTCGGAGAATTTGGACATTATGCAGCTCTTATTGACATTGGCGGTGGAAAAGCGTTAGCTCTTCATACGGACAACGTGGGAACCAAGGTATTCGTCGCACAGCTAATGGACAAATATGATACTGTTGGGATCGATTGTGTTGCTATGAATGCCAACGACCTCATATGTGTCGGGGCTGAGCCAATAGCTTTGATAGATTATCTGGCAGTTCAAGAATCTGACCCCCATATAATTGCTGAAATCATGAAAGGTTTAGTTGAGGGAGCTAAAGAGGCTGGCATGATGATTATTGGCGGTGAAACTGCAATAGTTCCAGAGCTGATAAACGGTGTAAGAGAAAAAAGGGGGTTTGACCTTTCTGCCTTGAGTGTTGGGGTTGTTGAAAAAGATAAAATAATCTTGGGCGAAAAAATTAACACAGGAGATGTGGTAATAGGGCTGAGAAGTACTGGCATTCATTCTAATGGGCTAACTCTGGCGAGAAAAGCCCTCCTGGAAACAGCGAGACTATCAATTCATGACAATCTGCCCGGTACAAATGTTAACACAGGCAGTGCCCTTTTGGTGCCAACTAAGATATATGTCAAAGAGGTTCTTGCGGTCATAAACAATTTTGAAGTAACCGGGCTGGCCCATATAACAGGTGGTTCTTTTTCAAAACTCGAAAGACTAACAAAGGGAAGAGTTGGTTTTGAACTTGATCATTTGCCTCAACCGCAACCAATATTCGAAGCCATTCAAAACGCAGGAAATGTATCAACCAGGGAAATGTATAAAACGTTCAATATGGGTATAGGCTTCTGCATAATTACACCCCAAAAGAATGCGGAAGGAGTAATTAGCACCTGCAAGAAACACGGATCCGAAGCTCAAATTATAGGTATTACGTCAAAAAGGTCTGGTGTTCGAATATTTACCCCTTCTGGTGAGACAGTCAGTTTATAGATTCCATGTCCGGTCTATCAATGATACTATACAGATTTGAAACAGACTGTGGTGAGCCAATATGCCTACAAGAAAGGAAATCCTTGAAGTTGCAGACCTTTACGACCTCAAGAATATAGGAATAGCAACCTTGGGCAGCCATTCCGCTTTAAATATTCTGAAAGGGGCTAAAGATGAGAGTATTGGAACTATCTGCATATGTGAAAAAGACCGAAAGAAAATCTATGATCGATTTCCCATTGTAGACAGATACATACTTGTGGATCACTTCAAAGACATATTAGATGAATCGATACAAAAGCAATTGAGGGATCTTAGCGCAATAGTAATTCCACACGGCTCTTTCAACGCCTACGTTGGTTCAGAGAATCTAGAAGATTATTTCTTGGTGCCAATTTTTGGAAACCGAATACTGCTCACGTGGGAATCACATCGTCACCTACAGGATAAATGGCTTAGAGATGCGGGCATACGGACACCCAAGATCTATGATGCTCCCAGCGACATCGATACAACTACAATCATTAAATTTCCAAGGGCAAAAGGCGGAAGAGGTTATTTCATCGCAGGTGACGAAAAAACATATCACCAAAAAGCAAAGGAAATGCTGAGAAAAGGACTTATAACAAAAGAGGATCTCGAAGAGCCACAGATTCAAGAATATGTTGTAGGAGCACCAATATATTTACACTACTTTTATTCACCTTTGAACCGACAACTCGAATTCATGGGCGCTGATCGGAGATATGAGTCATCAATAGATGGTGTATCAAGGATACCTGCAAAAGACCAATTGGAGATAGATCTGGAATCGACCTATACGGTTGTGGCAAACTTCATCATAACTCTGCGCGAGTCGCTTTTGCCTCAAGTTTTTGATATCGGGGAAAAAACAGTAAAAGCATCGAAAAAGATCGCACAACCTGGATTGATTGGTGCCTTTTGTCTAGAAACCATAGCCACTGAAAATCTTGAACTCATCGTTTTCGAAATATCTTCACGAATAGTAGCTGGAATGAATGTTGGAATAGGATCTTCTCCATACTCATACGTTCTATACAATGAACCGATGTATGTGGGAAGAAGGATTGCTCGTGAAGTAAAGAGGGCGATCCAGCTTGATAGACTATCGGAAGTCCTTACTTGAGGTTTTCTGCGGCAAAAATCAGAGGGTTCTTTTGCTTCTCAAAGCGCTTAAGGTTTATATAACCGGGTTTTCAGATTTAATCCTTAAAAAAAAGACCTTCGGGGTAATTGAATGAGAAAGCAATCAACAGCATCTTTAATACTCGCTTTAATATTCATACTGCCTTTCGTTTCGTCAACTGCACCAATTGAACCAACAGCAGCTATTCCTACGTTGCATCATGCTGGCTTGCCGGTCACTGGCACTCTTGATTACAACAACTCTTTAGTTACATTAACATTTGAAGTGACTGAAACCGGATTTTATAAACTGAATACGACAGTAACAAGTGCCGGTGAAACTCAATCCAGTATTGATGTTAAGATAAACTCATTAACCTCAGATTATGATCCTATTAACAACAGGATTAAGCAGGGATTTGTAAACCTTGATGATCAATTCATGTCCGCCTACCCGAATCAAACCCAATTTCGCGTAAGTTATTTTGTCATAACAATTCCCAAGAATATTCAAGTCCAACTCCAACTTGGTTCACTAAATCCTAACGATGAATTAAACTATATCCTGTTGCTGACTCGGCTTTCATATTTGAACATAAACGCTGCGCCTTTAGGCACCCAGAATAATCTGACCTGGACGGATGAGGAAACAGGGTATCTTTACTATTTTGATATTTCCACAACAGGATTCTATAACCTATCATATAGACAGAATGTCTCTGACTATTTTCCTTGGGTTTCTACAGTCTTAAGAATTCAGGCAAGTACGTTTAATACATCTGAAGATCAATTGGAAATCATTTTCAATGGTAACAGCCTAGGGAATATCTACGGTCCGGACAACTATATCGTAGTTCCAGACAACTACATACTCTTTGGAGGATCCAACAATGTAACAGTTCTTTATACAAACCTCACAGGTCCATCCCCTCCCGCAGATCTTGATGTTGATGATCCACAGATACTTATGCGTACTGAAGATGGAAGTTTTGATTCAGCTACTTTCAGTTTTGTTGATAATAACCTAGATTTCAGCGATGACAATGAAACTGGTATGCAGTCTCTTATAGATTTCACCTTGCCTTCATATGATGCCATGGATGTCAATCTGAGGGTCACAGACGCCACATACGGAAATACGCATGTTTTCGAGCAGATATCAGACAATGATTCTATTTCCATCCCATTTTACTTCCCAACAGGTAGATACTACTTGTACCTGGAGAGAGAATATCGAGCGAACATTAGCATCGCTTTCAGCGTGGAAGCACTACCCACGCAGTTCATTGATCCTGGAGAAAGTGTGGTCTTCGACTATAACACATCAAACTGGCCTTCAGGAATTATCGGCGGAGATTTCACAAATATCAGCTATTTTGTGATTAGTCCTACTCCAGATGCCCTATTTGATATATCCGCCGAAATTCTTAGTGGAATTAATTGGACGGTCGCATGGATGCTGTATACTCCAGTTGGAGCTCCATTTATTCTCGGATTGGAATCAGATAATACTGACTATTATATGCACTCTTTATCTCGCGAAACAGGACTCATTACATATGAGTCTATCGATTCAGAGTGGGCAACTGGCAGGACTCCACCATTCCGTAGGGCAGTCTCCTCGATCCTTGGCGATGACAACGGAAGCTTATCGATATCTCCTTCGGAGGGAAACCTGATGCACACTGCGATGCCGTTTGTTGTGGTTCCAATACCCTCCGATGTTTTTCTAATGGATCCAGCTTATTCGCCCTCAACGAACGTTACCTTCAGCTTGAATGTTTCATCCTCCATTGCCTTTGACGAAGCTCGACCTGGATATACAAATACAGAGAGTGGGTTCAATACGACTGCAGGACCAATTCAAACCATCTATACGCTTGATGGGGTTGTGGGTACAAAATATATTATCAACGTTACTCCAACGGACTACATAACCTACGGATATGTCAACGTCACAATATCTCCATCTACATTGAATGACTGGCTGGTTGCCTATATGCCTGATTTCATTCCAGGGTCTCAGACATTATCTGTGTCCGATGTGAACTCATCCATTACTGTGGAATATACGCCTTCCAAGTCTGGTAAGGTTTATATAATGACATCTGTGTTTGATCCTTTGGGACCACCTTATGGTGATGTGACAGACCTATCTGTAAAGGTCACATCAGTGCCTGCTGCAGGTTTTTCTACCCAGACTGCGACCTTTGACGAGAATGATCAGGTTATTGTACTGAGTTTTGATGTTGGACTTGGGGCGACCTATGAAATTGAATTTCTCAGTGATGAAGGGATGCTGTTGGATTCGGGCGGCAGTCTTACGCACTGCACTATTGCGCTAATCAATTCAGATGGATTTAATCAGCTCGACTCGACAGAAGAAGGAGTAATTGAATTCCATGGATCCTCCTCCATGACAATTGCTTATGTTGCCAGGTACACAGGAAAAGCCTATATCATACTCATCGGAGAGGATATCGCTTATGGCTCGGTTACAATCACTGTGACTCCGACAACACCCATGTTTTATCCCATCATAGATTT
>JBHLKK010000015.1:0-26375 GCA_048886745.1 Candidatus Hodarchaeota archaeon
GCGATTGTCTCAGATACTAAAACATACAGAAACGACCAGAGATTTGAAAAGAGTTACGGATGAATATCTGATAGTGCAATGGTTCGACAAGGAAATACTCGAAACTGCCTATACGTTACTTGCTTTGGACGGAACAGGTTATGGTAAGAGTCTAGAAGCTAGGGGTCAACTATTGGAAATAGTAAAATCATTTGTCATATCGGACATAAATCTAGATGAAGCAATAGAGCTAGTTGAAAAGCTATTGGAAGCCAGCAACTTCAGGAAAACCCTTTCCAATGCTGTTGGTTCGATCATAATAGGTGTTTTAAGAGCTACAAAAACAATAGGTATAGAAAAAGCCGCCCAGCTTGCAAAGAGCAGAATAAGGGATTTAGAAATTCCGCTCTCAGGTTTTCTCAAGACCATTGATAAAAGAGGGCTTTTGGTACATTGGTTTGGATTTGAAATACTTCATCCATGCCTCCGTGCTATGGAAGCAGTAGGAATAGGTGAGGATGCCGCGGCCATAAAGGAAGATATTATAAAATCATTTGGTCTCTTGGTCGATAGGTTGTTGACTTTAGAGCAGTTTCAAAAAAGAATAATGAACTTGCTTAAGCCACATGATAAAAAGACACAACAGGTGAAGGCACACGTTGCAGCATCAATTATGAGTGTGGCCGAATTGATTCATGATGAACTTGAGAATGATCCAAGTCTAGAGGAATTTACCAGTTTCCTGGAAGAGAGACAAAAGCAGAGGGATAGATTCTATACGTGAAAAGACAAGCTTAGGAAGTCGATTTTTTCTTTTTTCCTTCTTCTGTCTTTTCAAGGAAGAGATAAAGTTTGCCTACAGCATTTGCAACATTTTTGGCTTGTTTTGTAACTTCACCTGTTACGCTTTCTGTCAATTCGGAAAGCTGAGTCTCAAGGGCTTTTACAGCGGTTTCTAACTCTTTTATGGCTTTCAGAGTTTTATCATCTGTTTTTTGTTTTAGTAAAGATTCCAAGCCTTTATTCAGTGCTATAAACTTCTCATTAATAGCATCAAAAGTAACTGTTTCTTCGGCAAGCAACTTCTTTATGGCACTCATATCACGTCTTAAATCTTTCATTTCTTCCATGATCTGGGACCTCACGCCAGCAATATCAGTATTCAATTCATTTAATCCCGCAACTACCTGCCTTAAGCTCCCTACAGTAGGCACTTCGCCTTTAGGGGTCTTAATTACTTCAAGCTTTATCTCAAATTGTTTCCGTCTCGACTTGGCCAAATTCCGTCCCTCACAAGACCAATACATAGTTGTAATAGTATACTTAAAAACATTCTTAGTGGAGAACTACTCAAAAAACATCCGATATTGTTTACAATTCATTTCTGATAGAAGAATTATATTTGTCAATAATTGTCCTACTTTATTGCGTTGGATTAATAACGTATCACAAATCTTTTATATAATGAGTAATAATTATGTAGTTGAGCTACAGAAATTGAGAGATTTCATGGTTGCTAAATAGGAGAAGTAGAATCCCACGATTGATTTGCTCATGCGTAATGGTCATAAAGGTTTTAGGCGAGAAAAATGGTAACAGAGAATTGTATTGTATGCCTTTTACCAATAAGACCTGGCGAGGAGGTAATAGACTGCCCAAAATGTGGAGGATTGGCCCATAGAAACGAAATACTGGAATGGGTCAAGACCAAAAGGAAATGTCCTTTTTGCATGAGGGAAGTTACGATAAGAGAGCTAGTAGATATCGCCAAGGTTTCTGTAGTTGGATTCGGGGGTGTAGGTAAAACAACTTTACTAAAACTGCTGTTAGACGAGGAAGTTCCTATTAGATATAACCCCACCCTTATGGTTAACATCAAAAACCTCAAAAACGTAGAAACACCAATCAAAACAATCGTGTGGGATTTTGCTGGTCAGCAAGGGTTTGGTCGGTTCTGGAATTTAATGATAAGAGGCTCAGATATCATTATGGTTGTTACCAATTCCTCCATTTCAAATGTAGTCAGAACCAAAAAAAGAATTATGGCTCTAATCCAAAAGCACAGTCCTAATGCAAGAGTCATCGCAGTCGCGAATAAGCAGGATCTTCCTCACTCACTAAGTCCAGAAATAGTGGGAAAACTACTAGGCGTTTCGACTTATGGAACTGTTGCAATAGATCCCTCAAGTCGCAAAGTATTACTCAAAGCAATTCAAGATTCCTTTGGTATCTAGGTTTATCATCACTAGTCAATACAACTAGGATGAGAATATAATTAGAAAATGTCATCCTTCCACAAGAAATTAGAATCAATCATGGCAGCAGCTTTCACAAAAGTATTTAATAGTGTTTTTGATTAATCTTCTTAGGAGATACTAAATGTCGCAGACGGCCGATCGATTTGTAATAAAGCAAGTTAAAGTCTTGGGAGAGTGGCGTTGGGAGCCAGAAAGGTGTATTGTCTGTCTTCTGCCGATAAGACCTACTGAGAAAACAATATACTGTCCGTATTGTGGAAGTCAAGCTCACAGGATTGAATTGCTGGAATGGGTTAAAACAAAGAGTCAATGTCCTTTCTGCAAGAGAAAGCTTTCCCTAAGACATCTTATGGTAAAATAATATTTGGGGTGATTCATGATGGAAGTAGAAATCGTTTCTGCAATTGGTGGAATGAAAACCACTCTTGAAGTAGCGCCAAGCATAACATTTGGTGAACTCAAAAGGATAATTGCGAACCGGAGACGTATACCGGAAGCGACCTTTGTCCTTGCTTTCAAGGGTATGGAACAACTGGATAGTACAACTCTCAAAGAAGCAGGTTGTGTGGAAAGGGATAAGGTATATCTTATTACTAGAACCGAAGGAGGACATACATAGATATTCTCCTTCGAGTGCGATGTTTTTCAATCTGAGAGTATATCAAGATGTCCATCAGAAGCATCTATCACAGACAGCAAAATCTTATATTTTTTTACGTACATATTCTTTCATGACTTAAGACATTCTGAGGGAGGCCTGAGAAGATTCTAGATAGAGAAGCCTTCTTGGAGCGATTGGCACTTGAAGCTAAGGGCATAGAAGAGGAAGAGCCATCATTTCGACCATTAAATGGAGATCTTACCAAATGGCGTGGATTCATTATGGGTACTAGTGTTTACGATGGAGGGGTTTTTCAAATCGAGATAACAGTAGACAGAGGCTATCCTTTTAAACCTCCTAAAGCTCGGTTCTTAACCATAATCTGGCACCCAAATATAACCAGAGAAGGGAGAATATGTTTGGGCATTTTAGGCAAGGATTGGTCTCCAAGCATAAACCTGGTCGGTGTGATAGAGGCCATAAGAAACCTCTTGAACTTTCCTAATCCTCATGATCCTCTGAATCGAAAAGCTGCAACAGAGATGCGTGAGTCGCCAAGAGAATTCAAGCAGAATGTTAAAGAATACATCAAACGTTATGCTACTTGGAAACACCTTAGGAGTAGGTAGGTTTGAAAAAAAACGAAGGTCGTTATCATAGACAAGAACTCCTCAAGGAATGGAATCAAGAACTCATTCGCAATTCGACGGTTTTGGTAGTAGGGATAGGAGCTTTGGGTTCAGTAATTGCTCTTGATCTGGCCTTGATAGGTATAGGAAAACTAATACTTATAGATAATGATACAGTTGAGCTTTCAAATCTGAATAGACAAATATTGTTCAGAGAAGAGGATATCGGAAAATCAAAAGTGGAGGCTGCCAAGGAATTCCTGGAGGAACTCAATCCGGAAGTCAAAGTAGACACACATATGAAAGATATGCGATCTTTAGATAAAGAGATCTACCAAGACAGTACGGTCATCGTAGAAGGTCTAGATACATTTGAGGCCCGTCGGTGGCTGAACTCTATGTGTGTTCACCTGAACAAGCCTTTGGTTCATGGAGGTTTATTTGGCTGGTGGGGCAATGTTCAAGTAATTATCCCTTATAAGACTCCCTGCCTTGAATGTCAACCATTGATTCCAAAGGAAAGACTGCAAAAAGCTTGTACTCTTCCTGGAGAGGCGCGCAAAGAGGAAGATAAAGAGAAAGAGATATTTCCAATGATTTCTACAACAACCACAGTGGTGGGAGGAATCCAAGCACAGGAAACGCTGAAGTTTATTTTGAAAAGGAAGGATATGCTTGATAATTACCTGTTTTATGATGGACTAAGCCAGACTTTTACAAAGATTAAACTCATCCGTAATCCTGGTTGTGTCGTTTGTAGTCCCAAATACCGCAGCGTGGGTGTCAAATATGTCGTAAGTCTGGATGAACCCATTCAGGACTTGAAGAACAGGCTGATAATGACCTATGGCCTTCAAGATCCCAAGATCATCATCGAAGGCAAAATCGTCCCAGATGATATTAGATTGAAAGATACTGGAGTGAAAGAGGGAGATCCGATTTTTATTAATGATGTGAATCTAGCCAGCCCCATCAAACTCATAGCAAAAATAGCATAGCTCGGAATCCTTCCTTAAAGGAGTTCACAATTTCAGTCCTAGATTCTTGACTTGAATTGACTGGAGTTTTTAAGATCTCCTAATATATGGACATCGAATAAGGGAAGTCTTTTGTGTATCCTCAATGAATCATCCAGAGTATCAGTAGGGAGCATATTATAACCACGTAAGCAATTACTAGTGCTTTCAGAGTCGATGTGTTTTGAGTCTCTCTTATGGCCAATGAAGAAAGCAAAGCAGACCATAGCCAGAAGAAAGTTTCTACTCCAAGGGAATATGTCCAAACCATGGAATTGAATAGAGGGAGTAGCGCTGCTTCCAACTCTGCAAGACCCATAGTCTCGCCAATGGTGACGCTTGGTAGTCCAACTGCCAGGATAGCAAGGGAGATTAATCTTGCGATTATCAGGGGAATAAAGGCATAGCTAGTGACGAGGAAGGTTACTCTATACGACCCCTTTCCTCCAGTTACTCTCGAGATTGACCAGAATGCAAAAACGATTAGAACCCACGCGAGTAGCAATATTCCAAGGCCTGTTAAGAATAGACCAGCAAAACTTCCCCATATATGAAGGTTTACAGTTCCAATGAATGCCTCAGATCCTGTTATGTTTATATGTGTCCATAAAATGGGATAATTAAGAGAAAGAAGCAGTGCATTAAGCACCAGTACGAATATAAGCCCTTTCTTATCCGGAATTTGGGAGATATTCCAGAAGGTTAAAGCCGGAGAGATGAATGTGCCCTTTATTCTTTGCAGAGTAGATGAGGGTTCTAAACTTGTTTTCATTGGGCGTTTCAGCAAAGGAATTACTCGTTCAAGCCTTTCCATCGTGAATCTGAACCCACATTTGGGACATTCTTCTTGGCCTGCTGAAATCTCATACTCGCAACCGGGACATTTCATCTTATAACCTCAAGAAATGTTTAAGCACTAAGGTTGATAAGTTTTTTCTGTCAACTCAGGATCATGATTCAAATCAGCGGATTTATATTTGTTCAAGTAGAGAGTAAAATTGTTTTGGTCTAGGCAAATTAAGAACATGAGACTGAAGCGGCGGCCTTTCTTGCTGAGGGATTGTGAAAAACATGTACGATAAGACTTTCATTGATATCGACAAAATTAAGGAAAAAACAATGCGTGACAAAACCGCATTCATTTACAGCGAAGATTTTGTAAAATACGATTTTGGCAAATTCCATCCGCTAAACCAAGTAAGAATAAAACTTCATTATGAGCTATTCAAAGAGATCGGGGGGTTTGAAAGATCGGATATCTTCTTGTATGAGCCGAGAATCTTCTTGTATGAGCCGAGAATTGCCTCTGATGAAGAATTAGAACTAGTGCATAGTAAGCGATACATAGAAAGAATTCGCAAAATCAGTCTCTCAGGAACAGGTCATTTAGATGCAGGAGATACACCGGCTTTCAAGGGAATGTATGAAGCCGCAAAGATGGCTGCAGGAGCAACGCTCATGGCAACTGATCTAATTATGGCTGGAGAAGTCGATTATGCGTGGAATCCGGGTGGAGGGTTTCATCATGCTTCAAGAGAACAAGCTTCAGGATTTTGCATTTTTAATGATGTTGCGATCGCAATTCAATATTTAGTTGAGAAATATAACATATCGCGAGTTCTATATTTGGACATAGATGCGCATCATTCTGACGGTGTTCAGGAAATCTTTTACTCCAATCCACAAGTACTCACAATTTCATTGCATGAGAGTGGGGAATACATTTTTCCAGGAACAGGTTTTATCGAAGAAACGGGAGAAGGAGATGCGAAAGGCTATTCAGTAAATGTTCCCCTCCAACCCTACACATCAAACAAGGAGTACCTCTACGCATTTAGAGAAATCGTTCCACCCCTTGTAGATGCATTCAAGCCAGAAGTGATTATACATCAATGCGGTGCGGATGCACACTTCCTGGATAGGCTTGCTCATCTAGGACTTACAACAACGGCCTATGCGGAGATTGCTGCAACGATGCATTTTCTGGCCCATAAACATTCTAAAGGTAGGTATATTGCGACAGGCGGCGGCGGTTACAATATCAACGCAACTTCAAGAGTCTGGACCGTATTAGTTTCTGTGGTTTCTGAAACAGTTATTCCAAAAGAGTCTCCCGCTACTTGGCGTGAAGAATATCAAAGATTGACGGGGGAGAGAGCACCGGAGACTATACTAGACCAATATACACCAACTATGAAAGTAAGTCCCAGCATGCGGCGATCCATATTTGGCCACACAAGGAAAGTTGTCAAGAAGATAAAGGAAACCATATTTCCGATACATGGGATCGACTACTAGTTCCTATTCTCCTGCAACGGTCACCAGGATGGTTCGAGTTTTTGGACCATCAAATTCTCCGAATAGTACGGACTGCCACGTACCTAGAGAAATGAATCCATCTACCACAGGTGCACTTACTGAATTTCCCAGAATTGAACATTTAAGATGCGAATCAGCATTATTATCGATCCGATCATGGAGGTAATCAGCCCCTTGAGGAACAAGTTCAGACAGTTTGGAAAGCAAGTCCTGAAGTAAACCACTTTCATACTCGTTAATTGTGATTCCTGTGGTTGTGTGTTTTGTAAAGATGGCAACAATTCCATTTGAAATCCCTGAATTCCTGACAATCTCCCTTACCTGTTCTGTAACATTGATCCATTCCGAACGGTTTTTTGTCTTGACCTCGAACGATTTAACATATACTGTCAATCTAAGACACCTCCTCTAAAGAGCAGATTCGAGAAATAGAATTTTACCAATTCTTTCTAATCCCTCTGTTCCTCTGATTTCCGTTTCGGCCAAGGGAATCTCGATTATTCCAAACTCATCATATAGTTCTTTAATCTCTTTCAAATGTTTATCCTGCATAGATTTTCTGGATTTACAGAACCAGCAGTCCGGTATGTCTGGATAGACCATATTTACAAGTATGTAGCTGGCAGGAATCTCATATTCATACAATGTCGAGAGTAGCCTCTCCGTTTCATAGATGGCCATAAGTTCGGGAATCATAACTATAACAAAGCTTGTCTTTGTATCATCCTTAAGTTCTTTTCCAGCCGCATCAATAGTGGTCTTAAGTCTTTCCAAAGTCTCAAGGGTTTTGTCCTCTTCTTCCTCTCCACGTCCAAAGAGTTTTTTGATCCTCCCCCAGACTCTAGATAGCTTGAGCCTGAAGGTAAGAAGTTTACCAAAGAAACTGTTTAGTAAATCAGGCAAACTTAGCAGACGGAGAGTGTGTCCCGTAGGTGCTGTATCGAATATGATCAGGTCATGATCACTCTTTTCGATAAATTCAAGCACTTTTGCAAATGCCAGGGCCTCATCTGCACCAGGTGGAGTGAGTCCTCCTAAGTCCTCAAGTAATTCAGTACCTGGGATTCCAACGATTTCAGGGGTTTCAGAAGCCGACTCAAGGCTTTTTTGATATTTGGAGAACTCCTTTTGAGGATTGACCTCCAGCCCGTAAAGATCTGGTACACCGCGAACTTCCTTGATGTCTCCTCCACTTAAATCTTGACCCAAGCTATCCGATAAGCTATGTGCAGGATCCGTACTAATTATGAGTGTCTCTCTTCCGTGCTGAGCAGCCCATATTGAGGTTGCCGCAGCAGCGGTTGTTTTCCCAACACCACCTTTTCCGCCAAACAAGATGTATTTTAATCTTTTTTCAAGAACTATTTCTTCAAGAGTCATTTTACATCCATCCTTTTTCTGCTAATGGAATCTCATGTTTTTAGCTTATGATATCAATGTCTTTGAATATTACAATGTAGCAACTAAGATGAATAAGAATGCAAGAGACACAAAGAAAAACACCACGCCAATAAGTAGTCTATCCTTTGTTTCATAATACAGTCCCAAGAATAATCCCGCCATGCCGAGCCAGTATATTAGATAAAGACCTAGTGGAGACACTAGTCTGGTACCTGGATTCGGAAAATCCAATAATTGGAAAGGGAACATGCCATTTAAGGGGGCTTGAAGCAGGTAGATTACAACTGCACAAAAGAGTATAAAAGAAACCGCTGAGATCATGCTAATTTTTTTCTCTTCTTGTTGTTGGATTTCTTGATTTTCCTGCAAGATTGCAGACCTCGTTGGTCAATCTGTTCATTCGTTTCTTATAAGTCTCACGGAACATATTTCCCGATGTGGGAGTCATTCAATAAAGTGTGGGTTTTCAATTGATGGTTACACAAGAAGGAATATTACATTTTGCGATTTGCCAAAAATTTAAATGATTAAAGGGAGATTATACAATTGAGACTGAAACGTGTGAAAGGTCTCGGAGGTATGTTAATGACAGATGTTGCGTCTATATCAAATAACCTGATGCAATCTGATCCCAATATTACTGCCACTGCATTAGTTGGTATGAACGGGGGGATAATCTATCAAACCCAAAACTGGACAATCCAGGGACAAGATATTATTTCAGCTTTTACAAGCAAATCTCCCAGTGTTGTGGTTCAAGGTATAAAGTACTCAACTATCAATGCTACTCAAGATAGGATGATTGCAACGAATATTCAAGGTATGGGGCACTTAGTTGTTGCAGCTGTGGGACAAAAAGCATTATTTATCTGCTATCTTACAAGCCAAGGTTCTCCACAATCAGCATATATTGCAGCTGACAGAGCTGCAAGAGAGATTAATAAGATCATTTGAGAGCTAATGATTGAATTTCATTCTCATTTTCTGGGGGGCTCCTTTTTTTTGCTTACGAAGTCTACGACATATAATATGTAAACTATCCCACTCTATCTGATGAGGTCTCCTTGAGTTAGTTTATATGAAGGAATTTTGTTTCAAATGATCTATAGCTTCGACAAAACCTTTTCCGTAGCTATCTCTTGTAACATAGTCTGCAACTCTCTTTAGCTCTTCTGGAGCATTATTTAGAGCAATACCGTATCCTGTCTCCTCAAGCATAGAGATGTCGTTGCGACCGTCTCCTATGCCAACGATTTCATTGAGTTCGGTGTTTATCATCTCGGCGGCTTTCCTCAAACCCTTGGCCTTGTTTACATTATCGTCTGCAATGTGGATGGCATAGTTACTGTCCATGAGGTAAACTCCCAGCTTGTATTTTTCCAGAACCATATTTCCTTTTGCTACATCAAAAGTTCTTTGCAGAGAAATGTCAACTAGACGATAATCTATGTGAGGTTTTACTTTGACCAGTTCCCCTAATTCTCTCCTTAGAACGGCAAGAGCCTTGTCTGTCTTCCTCCTAGATCCCAGAACTATGGGAGTTTTCCATCGCTCGGAAGCTATAACAGAACCATTTTCGCAGACCAATGGTCCAGAAGTCCCAATATACTCGCTTAAGGTTCCAGCTACACAAAACATATGTCCGGTTACCAAGATAACAGGGATCCCTTTTTCCTCGAGTTGTCTTATCTCATTTATCGCTTCAAAACTTAGATGCTTGTTTGCATATGTTATAGTCCCATCAATGTCGGTAGCGACAGCCCTAAACACTCTCAAACCTCCAAATCAGATCATCTCAAATGGTAATTTTTCCATAATTTGCGACTCTTCTTCGCCGACAAGTATCTGTCCTCCGATTCTGATTCCCCAAACTTCAGGTATATAGATATTAGAATATACATGTAAGACCATTCCTGGACGAAGAAGCGTGTTGTCATTCAGCGCGATAGTCGGTGGCTCACGTAGATCTAAGCCAATTCCATAACCTATAGGATGATTGTGATAGTCAATATATCCCGATTTACTAACTCTCTTGCGTACAGCAATGGCAACTTCACTGGCAGTAGCTCCTGGTGTAGCCTCTTTTAGAGTAGCATTTAGTATGGTTTTGGATGCGTTGAAAAGTCTTCTACACTCTTTTCTTGGAGTGCCTGTGAAGATTGTACGTGCTACCTGTCCACAGTAGTTATCAAACATTATGCATACATTAACAGCGACAAACTCATCCTTCTCGATCTTCCTGGTATCTGTGGCCACATAGGGAGAGCCTGCACGGAAACCGGATGTCACACTACCTGAGCACAGGTTTCTTGAGGCTCCAGCCTTTGCCATGGTATTTTGAAGCTCCAGCGCGACCTCGAGTTCTTCAATCCCCGGTTGTATGATTTCAATGGCAGTTCTCATTCCGATTTCAGCAATCTCTATGGTCTTAGACATTGTCTTTAGTTCTGGCTCCTCTTTGATCATTCTCATTTCCCAGATTAGAGGAGATGTATCTTTGAATCCGGCATCCGGCAACCCATCTTTCAATCCATTGAACATGGAAAGCGATATGTTTTCATATTCTAATCCAATAATCGTTTTATCTAGTTCCTTTTCTTCAATCACGGTTCTGATGGCATCCAGGAAATTTGGCCTCTTTTGGTCTCTCTCACTTTGTTTTGTATCTGGGAAGTAGGGTCTTACATCTTTGATTTTTGAAGCTTCATCTGCTAGGCCCAACATCCTAGAAGGAGCTATCAGAGTTGCCTCATTATCAACGGGCGCAATAATTGCAAGGGAGTGAAGTATTGGCAATGAAAGACCTGTTAGGTAAAAAACATTTTCCGCCTTCATCGAAAATAGAACATCTATTCCCTCCCGGATCATGATTCTTCTGATACTTTCCAACCTTTGCGCCGAAACTTGCATCCATAACACCTCATTGGCTCATATTTTGATTGTCAGATATTCAAAAATCTTTCTTGTTTTATCCGAATAGATTCAGTTGGTAAGTTTGGTAAAGGTTTAAAACTCGCAGCAATTCTCAATTAACAGGATACAATAGAAGTAACCATAATAGGAATTGAGTTGCATAGGGATATGTGAATCCAGCAAAGAACTAGAATAGTGGTAAAGAACCCAAGATTGAAGTCGTGGATTTACTTGTCAAAGGATTGGAAACGAAGATGTCGTCTGAAAAAACCATTCATATCAAACTAGAGGAGTTTGGCACATGGTTGCGAGAGAATTATTTGCCAGCCTTTAAAAAGCTGGAGAATATTCAAGATTTCTTATCGCAAGGTTTGTCTTTTCTGTTTGCCTCGGGAAGCATATTTTTGAGAAACTACATACTGAAGGAGGCAGACGAATACGGTCTTCTTCCATCGAAATATGAAGGCAGAGTCTCTGATCGTGCTTATTTATGGAACATGTTTTCTCAGCTCATCGTGGAGATACACATAGAACCAGAGGTCCTGAAACTGATATTAAGAGAACAAGCGAATTTCAAAATGTGCGCCACAAATGAGTGAGATGGAAAAATAAGCGATCAACTACTTAACCTACTCCCCCCTACTGATGTAATCTCCTCGAGTTGGTCCAAATGAGGTTTCTCGGAGGAGCTTTCCACGATTCGGCTAGAGAAAATGTCGATTGCCTTGGCTTACCTAAGATTTATTATCCAGAAGCATATCTAGACTCAATATAGTTCACCAAAACCCTTATTGATAGAATTTTCCAACAGAATTGAATAACGACAGGAATGTGAACGTGTTGGATCTATACGATAAAGTCATGGAGCTTTGTAGAAGACGTGGCATACTCTGGTCGAGCTTCGAGATATATGGAGGACTGAGTGGATTTGTTACATATGGTCCAATTGGAGCAATACTCAAGAGAAATGTTGAAGATAAATGGCGGGAATGGTTCGTAGCCAAACAAAGATTTGTAGAGATAGATTCTCCCGTAATTATGCCTCAGGTCGTCTTTAAGGCAAGTGGACATGCAGACCACTTCACTGACCCAATGGTAGGATGTCTAGAATGCAAAAAACAATATAGAGCAGACCATTTGATCGAGAACGCCACTGGAAAGGTTGTCGAAGGGTTAAGCACAGAGGAATTTGACAGACTGATAAAGGAGAACAACATTACCTGTCCAGATTGTGGTGGCCCCTTAGGAAAGGTTGATCTCTTTAATCTGATGTTTAAAACAACAATTGGGCCTTACAGAAGAAACATTGGCTATGCTAGGCCGGAAGCAGCTCAAGGAATGTTTGTAGATTTTAAGCGAGTATTTAGTGCTAAACGTGAACAACTGCCTTTAGGTATTGCTCAGATCGGTCGTACATTTCGGAACGAGATCTCGCCCAGAAAGGGTGTAATTCGATTGCGTGAGTTCACCATTATGGAAGTAGAAGTTTTCATCGATCCAGATGAGTTGGCGTTATGCCCAAGTCTAAGTGATGTGGAGGATGAAGAACTGACCATTTTGACGTCTGATGCCCAGCAAAAAGAAGGTCAAGCCGAAATTGTTACAGCGCGAGAAGCTGTCAAAAAAGGAATTGTTGCCAGTGAATGGATTGCATATTTCCTGGTTATATCC
Organism: Candidatus Hodarchaeota archaeon; assembly: GCA_048886745.1. Lineage (GTDB taxonomy): Archaea > Asgardarchaeota > Odinarchaeia > Odinarchaeales > JBHLKK01 > JBHLKK01. The sequence continues at coordinate 12,788 of JBHLKK010000015.1, forward strand.
AAATCTTTTGTTTCAAGTCTAGGTGTTCCGTCGGAAAAACAACGATTTAGGGAACAACTCCCCTGGGAAAGGGCACATTATTCTAAACAGACCATGGACCATCAAGTTTTACTTGAGCGATTTGGTTGGTCCGAAGTTGCAGGACATGCCTATAGAACAGACTGGGATCTAGGTAGACACATGAAATTTAGCGGAGCCGACCTTAGTGCCTTCAAAAGATACGATAAGCCAAAGACAGTAAAAAGAACAGCAATTAAGCCAGATGTAAAGGCAATAAGAAAGGGATTTGGAAGTGCAACGGGAGAGATTCTATCATCTCTCAAAGAGGCTGATCCCGAGATTGTAAGAAAGGCCATCAAAGAAGATGGTTTTTACTCAATAGGAAAAAATCGCATAGATTCGGAACACATAGCTTTTGACCAAAAAACTGAGAAAGTCTCCGGTTCCAGATTCGTTCCACACGTTATAGAGCCCTCATTTGGGGCAGATAGGGTGGTATATTCAGTATTGGAATCTGCCTACTCTGAAAAGGAGAAAAGGGTCATATTAAAGCTCCCACCAGCCATTGCTCCTATACAGATTGCTGTATTTCCTCTTTTAGAAAAGGATGGATTGCCCGAGGCTGCATCGGATATTTATGATATGCTACTTGAAGATGGATTTAGAGTGGAATTGGATGTTTCAGGTAGTATTGGTCGCAGATATGCTAGATCAGATGAAATTGGGGTTCCAATAGCAGTTACAGTAGACTATCAAACTTTAGAAGACAATACGGTAACGTTAAGAAATCGAGATAGCTGGGTGCAGTTACGAAACAGAATAGAAGATTTGAACGGGCTCTTCGGCAAGTTCTTTAAGGAAAAAATTGAGTTTGAAGAACTCGGAAAACCTATATAGATTTAAGCTTGTAGGTCTCCTATAATACTACTCGACTGAGGGTTAAGTATGCAAAAGAGAATGAGACTGAGGCAAAAATCAGAAGTGAAGACAGGTGAAGCTGTTCTAAACACCAAGATCCTCAAAGAGATAAAAGTGGATGTCAACAATTCCATTGAGATCGTCGTTAATAAGAAGCGATTCTCCTTTAACGCTCTTAGTAATCTAGATGTCCCGAATAATGAGGTATGGTTAAACACAGATGAAATGAAGAAGAATGGTCATTCAGATAAGACCATTGCTACAATTAGAAAACCAATAGAATCACCCTAAATTAATTGTTTCTCCAATCCTTGGAGCATATGCATCTATTTTCTTCAGCTTCTTTATGCTTTTTGCCAATGCTATCGTTTTGGCTTCTTCTCCATGGACGCATAAAACTTGTCTTACTCCATCTAGCATAGAGATAAATCTGTGAATGTTTGACTGATCGGCATGAGCGCTGAATTCAAAGGCCATGATCTCTGCAGAAATATCTATTTTATCGTTGTTATGAAGGGTTAATTCTCTTGAGCCGTCAAGAAGGGCTCTTCCGCGAGTCTTGGGGGCTTGATAGCCAGTTAAACACAGCGTGTTTGTAGGATCGTTACCCAACTCCTTAAGGTAATGTAGAACCGGTCCACCTTCAAGCATTCCTGAAGTAGTAATGATAATGCATGGTTCATCAGACTCTATTACCTCATCACGATCTTTGACGACGTAAAAAATCTCAGATTCTAGTGGACTACTGTGTGTATAGCGTATCCTTTTTTGTATTTCGGGTTTCAACCACTCCCAGTAGAGCTCATAAACCCTATTTACTCGTCTAATAAGACCGTCTATAAAGACGCTTACCTGACCGATGTAATTGCTTCTCATATAATCCTCCAACATAAGCATTACCTGTTGAGCTCGTCCAACAGCAAAAACTGGAACTATCACTTTTCCTCCACGTTCTATTGTCTTGGATATGGCATTAGCGAATTCACGGCCAATTCTTTTATGGCTTGGATGCTTATCTGAGGGGGACCCATAGGTGGATTCAATTATTAGAACATCGATTTTTCCCACATCCATATCGGCCATTTGAAGCGTTCGAGTATTTCTCATGGTGAAGTCTCCGGTATATAGAACGGAAATCTCCCCGAATTCAAGCTTTATCATGGCCGAACCTAAGATGTGTCCAGCTCTGTACAAGACTACTCTTGCATTGTGCAGTTCAAAAGGAACATTATAATATAAATCAACAGCACTTTTTCTAACGGCCATAACATCATCCACATCATACGGGAGTTCTTCATCAGCCTCCTTTGAAATTCTGATCGAGTCCATGAATAGCAACTCTGATATGTCTTGTGTTGGTGGTGTGGCATATACTGGGCAGTCGTACTTCTTCACAAAAGCAGGAATAAAACCTGTATGATCCAGATGTGCGTGAGAAACCAGTATGGCGTCTGGCGTTCTGGAGGGAACTAGGGGATATTTCTCCGGAGGATTCACCCCTAGTTTTATACCTGCATCCAGCAGCATATGTGAACTGCCTTTTGATATCAGGATACAGGAACGGCCGACTTCACGGGCACCCCCAAGCAAAGTGATCTCAAGCTCAGTCAATTTCAATACCTCAATTCAGGACTATAATTCATAAACTTACTAGCGAAATTCTGCCAGCATCATAAGAACAAGAGAAGCAGATATGTTAAGAATCCACCCATTATGAGGATAAGAAACAAGAGTCCGAATATTTTTCTCCATTTTCCAGACATGTGCGCCCCTCTTTGTGTCTAATTTAATATATGAAAGAGATTATTTAAAGCTAATAGAGATTACGAAAACAGATAAATAGCAGAAACATGTGTTTTGTCATTCAGTCACTGGTAGATGAAAGAATCATGGCAGAAGAAGAATTACCTACATTCGAAGGCAATATGACACAAATTCCTGCTACTATATCCCATCTACTAGGATTGAAGCCTCCAGAAAAAATCCCCCCACCCATTCAGGGAGTCGACGGGTTCAGATCAGACCGGGTAATATTGGCCATATTTGATAACTTCGGGCTTTTTGAATGTACATATTATAAGCCCAAGTTTCTGATAAAGACTTCAGAAGCAATATTGGTTCTAAACACAGAAGATCCGCATACTTTCAATGTTTTAAATGAAATTGTCTATGGAAATACTAAAAAGAAGAAATTCCACCTGATGGATTTCCTGACTAAGGGCAAGAAACATGTCACTATGATAGGAAGAGCAGAGGATTTGGAGATGTTTGTGGGCAAGGCGGAGGCCAAGATAGCTGAGGATGACATGAGAACATACATTGAAGCGATAAAAATTATCAATAGAGTAGACTTCATCTGGCTTCACTTTTTGGATTTCGAGGCCATGTATCAGAAATACAGCACCAGACCACCAGAAGAAATAGCCCAAAAACTGATTACACGTACAGATAACTGGATTCTGTCGCTCTTTAAACAAGCAGTACCGGGGACTCTATTGATTGTGCTTGGAGATCACGGACGACGAGAGATTCAGATTCAATATGAGGGGAAGTATGCTAGATGGCGTGAAGCAAGCGTGCCAATTGCAATTATGATGAAAAAATGAGAGTCTTGTTTTTAGCGATCTGAGATCATACTAGTCCTAGCAATAGTGAGAAAGCAAGTATTTGAAAGATCAAAATTATAAAGCCCTCAAAGACATCGAGACATTCATCATCCTGTATCGCACGATTAACATAATATAGTACCCAACCGGTTACTATCAACTGAAACAAAACGAAGGCGTCGAGTGGTATAGGAACCACAATACCCACAACACCCAAAACCATCAGCACTATCTGTGCAAGTCCACCGATGACATTGCCCAAAGCAACATTAATTTGACCTTTCTTTGCAGCTACCAGTGCTATGCCATGCTCAGGTATCGAACCACAGGCGCCTACTATGAGAGCGACAACAGGAATTGAAAGATCAAAATGCTCAATAGTAAGCTCCACTGTGCTCGTAATCACCTCTCCAGCGACAAAAATCCCGAGAAAGGCAACAATAATGAAAACAAGCGCCAATCTCTTGGAAATGGCAGGAGTGTGTTCGCGACGCTCATTTTCTGGAGGTTTTGAAGGCTCAATCTTTGCTGGAGAAATAGTCTGATGATTGCCTTCTTTTCTCGTTAACTGAATTACATAGGAAACATAGATCAATAATAGACAGAATGCCGCTATGGGAGGAATATATCCGATTCCCCCTCCGCCCCCAGCTATCGGAAAGACAAATAGTATGAGTCCAAACATGAAAAGCATCATTATCGCAACAAAAGTACTCCTTATGAGTTCAGATTCGTGAAGAATTACTTCCCGAGGAACTCTAACACGCCCTTTCCTACTCGAAGCTATGATGATTATCAGGCTTAATAGAAGCGTATTAAAACCCGAAGCTGTAAGAACCGTTAAGATAGATGTTTCAGTCAGTATTAAACCCAAAACTGGATCTGGATGTGTGTAGCCCCTCCAAGACATCAAAAGCCCGACTGCCAGCTCCGGTGTGTTTGATGCAATGCTGGATAGAACCCCTACAACGTACATACTCAGACCGAAATATATTGCTACCGCACCCAATCCTCTGATAGCTAACTCACTCATTCTGAGCGCAAGCCATATACCTACTGAAAAACCTAGAGGGAGAAAAATGTAATATAAGGGAACTCCGAGAATGGTATCTATACCATAGAAGAAACGCAGATAGGCGTATATTGCCGCCACAAAGACGATTATGGCTATCTCAACCTTGCCAATTTTGCCCTCACCAAGGCCATGCATTTCAGAATCCTGTGATTCGGAGAGAGAAGATGGTGGTTCATCGGCCAAATTATCACCACGCATATCTATTGGAATCACAACTTATTTATCTTTAACGTTGGATGCTTAAGAATTGGAAACTTAAATTAATGGTAGATTCATAAAGAGTTAGTAGGTTAATCTGCTGTAGGGAACTGATATGAGATACGAGACTTTGTGTGAATATTACACCAAGATTGAGGGTACTACAAAAAGGCTAGAAATGATTGATTTACTGACAAACTTGTTCGAAGAAACTCCTACAGAAATCATAGATAAGGTCATTTATCTTACGCAAGGGAAATTACATCCGGATTGGATGGGGCTACCTGAAATAGGCATGGCAGAAAGGATGGTATTAGATGCCATATCAATTGCAGTAGGAGTTACAAGCAGCCAGGTAGAACGGAACCTTTTGAAAACTGGGGATATTGGATTAACTGCCGAACATGCAACTAGAGAGAAGAAGCAAAAGTCATTTCTTGCCAAACCCTTGACCGTCAATGATGTCTATAGCAAATTAGATAAGATAGCTTCCGCAAGTGGGCCAGGTTCGATTGGATTGAAGAAGAGACTCTTCTCAGGATTACTACTTAGCGCTAGACCCATTGAGGCAAAATTCTTAGCAAGAACTGTAACCGGAACACTCAGACTTGGAATAGCCGATATGACTATACTAGACACGTTAGCCAAAGCCTTTGCTGGAGGTAAAGAAAATCGTCCCCCAATCGAGAAAGCATACAATCTAAGTTCCGACCTAGGATATGTGGCAAAAACATTGGCAAAGGAAGGAATCGAAACTATAGAAAGATTCGCAATAGAAGTGGGTAAGCCAATACGTATGATGTCAGCTCAGAGACTTACAGATCCTAAAGAGATATTGGAGAAACTGGGAGGGAGATTTGCTGCGGAATTCAAGTACGATGGTGAAAGACTTCAAATACACAAACAGGGAAAAACTATAAGGATTTTCTCAAGAAGGTTAGAGAACATAACTCAACAATATCCTGATGTAGTAGCCTTAACTCGTAGCAATATTAAGGCCAAAGAGGCGATAATTGAGGGGGAGGTTGTGGCAATCGATGTGGATACCGGAGAGCTTAGGCCATTTCAAGAACTCATGCATAGACGAAGAAAATATGGAATTAAGAAAGCCATGGAAAAATATCCTGTAAGTCTATTCCTTTTTGATGGTCTTTTCGTAGATGGAAAGGATTTAATCGAAGAACCATACCCTAAGAGAAGAGCAGAGCTAGCAAAAATCGTAAAGGCCAGCAAAAGGATAATAATCGCAGATCAGAGGATTGTAGAATCTCCGAAAGGTCTGGAAGTTTTCTTTGATGAAGCTGTTAAAGCAGGCTGTGAAGGACTGATGGCAAAATCACTTAATTCAGATTCTATATATCAGGCAGGTGCTAGAGGTTGGCTTTGGATTAAATTCAAAAGGGAAGCTTTGAGTGAATTGGCTGACACTGTTGACCTAGTGGCTGTTGGCGCTTTTATGGGTCGCGGAAGGAGAGCTGGAACCTACGGAGCAATACTGCTTGCATGCTATGACCCTCAGAATGATATTTTTAGAACCGTGGCAAAGGTCGGAAGCGGGTTCAGTGATGAGGAACTTAGTGCATTACCTTCAAAGCTTAAGCGCTTCAGAATAGGTCATAGACACTCCCGAGTTGATTCACGACTGAATGCAGATGTTTGGCTTGTGCCCAGCTTAGTTTTGGAGGTCAAAGGGGCTGAAATTACATCGAGTCCGACTCACACATGTGGCTTTGATAAAATGAGGAAGGGAAGCGGATTAGCCATAAGATTTCCGAGGTTCACTGGCAATTGGCGTCAAGATAAGGCCCCTGAAGATGCCACTACTGAAGATGAGATAGCCCAAATGTATAAAATGAAGCTGGAAAAGAGGAAGCAATCTTAACATTTTATAATGAAGACGTAGGAATAACTATTTAGGGACTGGTGAATTGATGTGTCAAAGATGACTCGATACAGTATAATGCTGGGTTTGGATGACAGCGGGGAAAGCTCACCCATACATTTTTCCGAGGAAAACCTAAATGGGGAAAGTGTAGTAATCATAATTGATGAGCAGAATGAGATAGTCTGGCTTTGGATTGGTAAGCAAATCAGTTTTGTCCGGAAAAGGGCAGCAAGTCGGATTGCTAATTCTATTAAAAGATTCGGATATGAGATTCAAAATATCCTCGTAGGCAAAGGCATTAGAACACTCGAGACAATCGAGGAAAGCCTATTGGGAGAGCCAGATATAAGAGAGAAATTTGAGCAGCTGAAAGGACTGTTTAGATCAAAATTCTCATCTGTCAATGAATTCCTTGTATCTTTTGGAGAGAAAACAGTGACAGCTAAACCCGTAAGCTTGCCCGCAGAGGAAATAATAATCCAACCTGCTCCACAGCCTCCTGAACCACAACCCTCCGCAGAGGTCATTGCGAGCGCAAAACCTAAACCTTCAACCCCCGAAACCTTAAAAATAACTCCTCAAGAGATGATTAGCCAAGTAAGTGCATCTACCGAGACATCTTCTGCTCCTCACAAGAATCTAAGGGATATTTTGGGTAGCGTTAAGACAGGAATTCTCATAACAAGCGTGATGAAAGAATACCCTGAGCTGCATGTTAATCATCGATCTGGAGAAGACAGTGAAGAGTATGAGTTAGAAACGCCCGATGGTACAATATGCAGGTTCAAAGTGGATGGCTCAAAACTGGTCATATCTCCCGAGTCAACTTTTGGCGGTGAGGAAAAGAAGATAAAAATCCAGAAGGTATTTGTCGAAGTGGCTAAAAACTTGCCCACAGACTAGTTGGAAATAGACAGATAGTAGTACCTTATGAAATTTCGGATTGTAAGTTGAGAGGAAGATGTCAGAAAAGCCTGAAAACTTTGAAGATGCAATCCGCATGCTACGCCGTAAGGGCATAGGATATGAAATCGAGCATATAGATCTGTTTGGCTTCGCGTTGTCTGTGGCCAGATTAAAAACATCAGAAAGACCAGTCCTCATAGGTATCGAAGATGAGAGGCTATCCGGACTTGTTTTGATACACCCAGATAAATTCGAGGGGATATTTGGAGCCACAAAAACTGTGGCATATCTGGGGAGGGCTTGGCTATCAAAAGGACAGGAAGATGAATTTAGAAAATACGCCTATAGCAGACTCAAATCGCTCATTTTTGCCACGGCCTTTGCAGAAGAAGAGGCTCCTATGGCAGTTCCTGCACTTAAGAAAGCCATGGAAAAAGAGATAGACAGAGCAAAAACACTGGAATCACAGGAAATCGTCGAAAGGGATTTGGAGGACCTTAGGGAACAATCCAGGGATTTGCTCGATGGTTTGCAGCATCTTTAGTACCAGCTCCGTGAAAGATCATTCTAATCATTAGCTTACCATATTTTTTGAGGGAGTTTATCCATATACTCATTAAGAGAAATTATCGTCAATTTCTCTTTTTTGATTCTTTCTAGAGCAATCGCCAAAGCTCTAGCAAGTTCCAAGTTGGTTATAACAGGTATATTGTATTCGACGGCTTTTCTTCGCATATCATACTCATCCTTAAGCATCTCAACATATTTTTCAAGAGTCGTCGTCGAGGGAAGGTTTATGACCAAATCAAGTTTCCTTCCATGAATGAAATCACGAAGGTTGGGTTCACGGTCCTCCCTGAGTTTATAAAGAACCTTTGTCTTAATTCCTTCCCTTTCCAAAGCTTCAGCAGTGTGTTCAGTCGCATATATTTCATATCCAAGTTCTGAGAATAATCTGGCAACAGGAAGTATTTTGCTCTTCAGTTCCATCCCGCCAACTGTAATTAATATTCTTCCCTCTTTTAGCGGGATTTTCATGTCAGTTGATAGGAGCGCTTTGATGAAGGCTTCTTCGAAGCTTCTTCCTATACACGCAGCTTCACCTGTAGACATCATTTCAACGCCTAAAACGGGGTCGGCTCCTTCCAGTCTCATAAAAGAGAATCTGGAAACCTTTACACCAGCAAAATCTGAATAGCTCTCTTCCGGAATATTATCAAGCTTGCAACCTAGTACCACAGGAGCCGCCAAGGTCATCAGATTTGTGCCTCTAATCTTTGAAACAAAGGGCATCGATCGAGATGCTCTGAGATTACATTCTATGACATAAACAGATTCTTCTTTAACAAGAAACTGGATATTAAATGGACCCTTAATATTTAGAGAAGTGGCTATTTTTCTGGCATATTTCCTTATTGTCACCAAGACTTTATTGGATAGCGTCTGCGGCGGGATTACCATAGTCGCATCGCCGCTATGCGTTCCTGCGTGCTCAATATGTTCAATAATGGCTCCAATCATCACCGATTCTCCATCTGAGACGCCGTCAACTTCAACCTCCTTTGCTTCTCTTATGAACTCACTTATGACTACAGGATATTGCCCAGATACTTTTGCAGCCAACCCTAGAAAATCCCTCAATTGTCCCTCATTATAAGCAACTCTCATAGCCGCTCCAGAAAGCACGTAGGATGGGCGTATGAGCACTGGATAGCCCACACTCTTTGAGAATGCTTCTGCATCAGCCATTGAAGTTATCTTTTTCCATCTAGGTTGAGGGATTTTGAGTTCGTCAAGGAGTTGGCTGAACTTGGATCGATCTTCTGCACGATCAATATCATCTGCCGATGTTCCCAATACTTTGATTCCTGCTCCTGCAAGGTTCAATGCCAGATTGTTCGGTATCTGTCCTCCGACAGAAACCACGACTCCCAAAGGATTCTCCATTTCACAGATATCTAAGACCCGTTCTAAAGATAGTTCCTCGAAGTACAGTTTATCACTAACATCGAAATCGGTTGAGACAGTCTCAGGATTGCAATTTGTCATCACAACCTCTTCTATTCCAGCTTCTTTCAGAGCCCATACCATGTTCACACCGCACCAGTCGAACTCAACGCTACTTCCAATCCTGTAGGATCCCGAGCCCAGTACCATAACCTTCTTTGACTGTTCCTGCTCAAACGATATATCGTTCTCTTCCCCTCCATAGGTCATGTACAAATAGTTTGTTTGGGCAGGCCATTCTGCAGCTAGAGTGTCAATCTGTTTGACCACAGGAACAATTTTCCGCTTCCTTCTAAATTCACGTACTTCTGAGGGTGAACTTCCCAGATATTTGGCAATTTGAGCATCAGAAAAACCCAATCTTTTTGCTTCTCGGACGATACTATCTAGATAATCCTCATCAATTCTATCAACCACGATCTGTTTGCCTATTTCCATCAAAGTCTTTTCAAGACGAACAATATTCTGGATTTTATGCAAAAACCATTTCTCAATCCCAGTAAATTCATGGATTTCATCAATAGACATGCCGGCCTTCATGGCTCTAACTATATCAAATAGCCTTTCATCGGTTGGTCTTCTTAATACATCTTTTAGATTTTCCATTGTGTCGTTTTCTTCTTCATTCCCTACGATGCCAGCTTTTCCAATGTCAAGCATTCGGATTGCCTTTTGCAGGGCTTCTTCAAAGCATCTACCAATGGCCATCACTTCACCGACGCTTTTCATCTGCGTTCCTATGCGTCTACTAACATTTTGGAACTTTTGCAGATCCCATCTAGGAATCTTTACTACTATGTAGTCCAAGGCCGGTTCAAAACAGGCTGTTGTAACATGAGTTACATTGTTCATGAGCTCAGGAAGAGTATAGCCAAGTGCTAGCTTCGCCCCGATATATGCCAAAGGATATCCTGTTGCTTTTGAGGCAAGAGCAGAAGAACGCGATAAGCGTGCGTTAATCTCTATTGCCCGAAAGGATTCTGAGAAGGGATGAAGAGCGTATTGGATATTGCATTCGCCAACTACCCCTACTGAGCGCACAGCTCTTATCGAAGCACCTCTCAACATATGGTATTCTCGGTTGGTTAATGTCTGTGAAGGGGATACAACAATGGATTCCCCAGTATGTACACCCATAGGATCCAGATTTTCCATATTACATACAGTAATGCAATTGTCCTCGTAATCACGGACAACCTCATACTCAATCTCTTTCCAATGCTCGACATACTCTTCTATCAAAATCTGACTTATCATGCTTTGAGCCAGACCCCGTTTGGCTATTTCTTCCAACTCTTTTCTGCTCCGCGCTACTCCTGATCCTCTGCCACCTAACGTATAAGCCACCCGAATAATCACCGGATAATCAAGTTCATCAGCTATGGAAAGAGCATTTTTGACGGTTGTTGCAGTCTTGCTCCTTAAAACATCAACACCAGCTTGTTGCATAGACTGCTTGAACAATTGACGATCTTCCGTTCTCTCAATAGCCTTAATTGGCGTTCCTAATACTTTTACATCATATTCCTCTAGGATGCCTTTTCCTGCAAGTTCAACACCACAGTTTAGAGCTGTCTGACCACCAAAACCGAGGAGAATACTATCTGGTTTCTCCTTTTGAATTATCTTCTCAACGAATTCTGGGGTCACAGGTAGCAGATACACTTTCCCAGCCAATCTTGGATCTGTCTGGATCGTAGCGATGTTTGAGTTTATCAGAATGGACTCTATTCCTTCTTCACGAAGGGCCTTGAGCGCTTGGCTTCCAGAATAGTCAAATTCTCCCGCCTGCCCTATTTGAATCGCTCCACTTCCCAGTATCAAGGTTTTGCGTATCCATTCAAATCTCGGCAGACCTTTGACCCTCCATAATTTTGATGAACTGACCGAATATGTATTCGGTATCGATAGGTCCTGGCGTATGTTCGGGATGAAACTGGACTGCGATGGCATCAGCCTTTTTGTGCTTTATCCCTTCTATGGTTTTATCGTTTGCATTGACAAACCAGATTCCTAGATCTGTTTTTTTCAGAGAGATAGCGTTCACAGCATAACCGTGATTTTGGCTTGTGATAAAACACCGACCAGTCTCTAGGTCTATGCATGGTTGGTTTTGAGAACGGTGGCCATACTTTAGTTTGTAAGTATCCCCACCACAGGCAAGAGACAGGATCTGGGTTCCAAGACATATTCCAAGAAGAGGAATGTTTTCTCTAATTATTTCAGCAACTGTTTGAGTAATACTCGGAATTCTTTTAGGATCACCAGGACCATTACTTATAACAACCCCGTCTGGCTCATGCTCAAGGATTTTTGAGATCGATGTATTATATGGAACTCGAACAACATTCAGATTTCTTTTCAGAAAGCTTCTTATGATATTATACTTAACGCCACAGTCCAAGACTGCAACCGTTGCTTTGCCACGACAATCATAGACAGTTGGTTTATCTGCCGCAACTTCTTCTACAAGATTCCTCTCGTTGGGATCTTCGATATTTCTTGCCTCTTCACGAAGTCTAGGAATATCAAGCTCCTCTTCTCCACTACACACATGCAAAATACCTAACATTACACCTCTTTCACGTAAGCTCTTGGTGAGTTTTCGGGTATCAACATTCATAATAGCAGGGACGCCTTCATCCTTCAGCCATTGATCAAGGGTTCTCACAGACGACCAGTGATTTGGTGAATGGCAATACTCGTGGACGACAAGTCCATTTATCTTCATAGAATCTGATTCGAAGAATTTGGGAATTCCATACTCTATTTCACCATAAGATGGTATTCCATAATTACCTATGAGGGGGTATGTCAAAGTGAGGATTTGTGCATAATAGGACGAATCTGTCATTGATTCGGGATATCCAACCATTCCGGTGTTAAAAACAACCTCGCCTGTTACCTTCTTTGGTGAGCCAAATCCTCGTCCTATAAAAAAAGACCCGTCTTCAAGTACGAGCGCCGCATTTTTCCGCGAGTCTCGGGCTTTCAATCTTTGACACCTTGGCTTGCCCTGTGTTTGTGGCCACCGAATGGCGGGCCGCTATTCTATGAAGACTTTTCCGATTCATAAAGATCAATCGATTATAAATCTTACGTAATAGAATAAGAAAAACGACATTGATTAGGGGAGTTAAAAAAAGAGGAATACTCTTGCCATAAATAAAAGAAGAAGCGTTGGATTCAGCTCGGTCCTGAATATCCAACTTCCTTTTTGAGCAGCTCTACGCTCTCAGGATTGCTTAGCGTTGTGATATCGCCTAATGACTCATCGACCAAAAGCTTCTTCAGAATCCTCCGCATGATCTTTCCACTTCTTGTCTTGGGTAAATCTGGTGTGAAGTAGATTTTGTCTGGTCTGGCAGTTGGACCGATGAGTTCTCTTACTTTATTCATCAGTTCCTTTCGTAGCTCATCCGATGGCTTGAGTCCTTTTAGACAAACGAATGCAATTGGAACTTCGCCTTTGATTTCGTGAGGTGTCCCAACTACTGCCGCCTCTGCAACGCCCTCGTGTTCAGTCAGTGCGTTTTCAACTTCTGCTGTAGCTAATCTGTGACCCGCTACTTTCAACACATCATCAACCCTGCCCGTGATACGTATGTTTTTCTCATCATACCATCGCGCGCCATCACTTGTATAGTATATCTTCTCGCCATATTCCGTCCAGTAGGTATCTTTGTATCTTTGAGGATTGCGGTAGACTCCTCGCAACATACCAGGTGCAAATGGGCTTTTTTGAACCAGATAACCACCGTCACCAACATCTACTGCGCTTCCTTGTTCATCCAGGACTTCCATGACAGTTCCCGGAAATCCCCTTCCAGCAACTGTTGGAATGAATGGTCCAACACCAGGTAGTGCTGAAATCAGAAGTCCTCCGGTTTCAGTCTGCCACCATGTGTCAGTTATTGGGCATCTTCCTCCACCGATGTTCTCGAAGTACCACATCCATGCCTCTCGGTTGATGGGTTCACCTACCGTGCCTAA
>JBHLKK010000016.1:0-26103 GCA_048886745.1 Candidatus Hodarchaeota archaeon
GATAGTAACGGTGTACTGCAATTAGATACCGCCGTTGTTCCGCCATTCAGACTCACAAACAATGAAACATGGGATAAAACCGCAATCAGCCTAGGATATTTCCATCTTCCTGCCGGCAGATACTACCTTATCTGGGATAGGGACTTTCCAAGAATCAACGAAACGACTGCAGTATCAATAGAATCAATAACCACAGAAACCCTCAACCCTGGTGGCAGCGTGACCCTATCGACAAATGATACAACATATATGACCGACTCTAAAGGAGTCATACTTAACCTCGCACCAGATACCACGTTATACAACATTAGTGCAAGCGTCACAGGCGTCAACTGGACCGCTTGGGCCGTTCCAGTCCTCTACGGTGAAAGGCATTCAGTGCCAACATCACGTGTGTATTATGAGGGAACAACTTATCCGGCCAGCTCAGACTATGAATCCAAGTCCGCTTATGATTTCGGAGTAGGTCTGTATGAGCCCTTCGACGCGGAGTTTGTGGGTCCACATTACTGGTATGATTATAAGACGTTTGGCTATAGCCTGTTGGACGTGAATGGAACCAAGAGCTTTGACGGTAACATAAACTTCTATCTGATATATTCGGATATTGCTTACCTATTGTATGCCTACCCCACTCTGGGAACCAGTGGAAACGATGCTTCAGCTAGTGTTACGCTTTCGTTGAGCTCTGGTGAAACCATTGAAACAATTTCACCAGGACAAACCAAAACCGCCACAGGACTAAACTACACAACCGGACCACAGAAGGCCATATTCAGGCTCCCAGTACAGGTTGGCAACGCATACAAGATAACTGGAACACCTGCAGCTTACACCAGCGACGGTCAATGGCGGCTCGAAGCTGACCCCGGGAACCATAAGGATTGGTTATGGCCTAGCCTACCCGACGCCGGTCCTGACGGTCCAAGAGTCTCTGGAGTCAACGACTCAGATTATTTCATCGATGTACCCGTTAAGAATGGCGACCAATATCTGATCGCTACTGTTCCGGGCGGTGACACAACTGCTATCAATGTAACGGTTGAATCCATTTCTGCCACTAATGCTCCGATTGGTACTCCTGTAGGACTACCGATGGATAGAAGTGCAGACGAGAAATTCAAGTTTCACCTGGTTCGATTTAATGTTGCAGCAGGGTCAAGGTACACCATCCACTTAAGGAACAAGGGAATACCGGGTAGTCCTGTAATCCGATACATCATCTTTGATTCTGAAGGACTTAGCCCAACAAGAGCTCCAGAGGTATCGGGCGTTGATCCTCTTGACCCAGCACCAGTAATTGGCTCGATGAACACCGAACAAGTGTTTGACATTGTTCCGGTTGTGTCAGGTCCAGTCTACATATACATCGATGATTTCCCTGGGGAAATTGGAGGCTTTATTGAAGTAGAGATTGTTGGCAGTGCTGTCGGTATAGGCTTACCTTTGGGGCTAGGAATAGGTATACCGGTCGGCATAGGCGTAGGGCTAGTTGTTATGTACTGGTTGAATAAAAAGGGCATAATCGGCGGTCCTGCAAGCGCTTAGAGAACTATCTTCCCCCCTTTTTTTGAAACTTCTGTTGTGAGCCAATTTCATGGCTTTAGGACAAGAAATCTCGAAATTTCTATTATTATCCAGATATATGTTTGTAGGCCCTTTTCTCAATCTCTTCAAGATAACGGCTTTTGCGTTTTTTGACGAATTCTAGAATGTGTTGACACACTCTTTTTGGGATTTGAAACCTTCCAAGTTCTTTAATATTAAGGTTTATTAGGCCAGATTTGGCATAATAACTGAATTAGCGTCTTGGAGTGAAAAAACAATTGAGCCCCAGATGGAGAAGAAGAGGATTCTTCAGACGTCGAATATTCAGACCTTGGAGACTGGGGAGATTCTGGAGACGTATGATTTTCGGTTCTTGGGTGCTTCTAATAGCTGGAAGCGCTGCTGCAAGCAGCCCAAAAGTCGTCAAGATTCAATCTAAGGATCTTGATGACGTCGAGAAAGAGGTTGGAAAATCAGCTGAAGAAATGACAGAAGAAGAGCTGAAAGACGGAATGAAAAAGCTTGGAATCAAAGAGGGCGAACTCACTTCCGAGGATAGGAGAATGATCAACGCCGAAGTCAAATTCTGTCCAGAATGTGGGTCTTCCTTGGAACCGGATTTCGCATTCTGCCCTTACTGTGGACATAAGGAATAAGTAAGTGTTTTGATAATATGAATAGGTTGAGAAGTGTTAGAATGAGTCCGGGGGGTTTTTGATCAATGACAACAAGACGTGGGTTTGACTTGAAAAAGGGATTAATTGGGATGGTCTGGAGAAGAATATTGATCGGTTCCATGGTGGTTGTGGCAATTTCTGGTTCCTCCAAAGTTATCAAACTACGTTCCGATGATCTTGACAGGATCGAAGAAGAGATGGGAAAAACTGTAGAGGACATGACTGAGGATGAGTTAATAGATGCAATGAAGAAAATGGGAATAAAGGAGCAAAAATTTACCTCAAAAGATAAAGAGAAGGTCATTGAAGAAATCGATTTCTGCCCTAATTGTGAGTCTTCGATAGAACCTGGAGAGGAGTTTTGTCCGTACTGTGGGCACGACTTCTGATCGAATCATCCGCTGAGTCCTACAAGGTATACCACGAGAAGCAGACCAGGATTTTTGAATTCTGCTTGCTAGTGTGGATGAGACGATTTTTCAGAAAAAGAAGCCATCGAGCAAGACTCATCAAAAGCGTGTAGTATGCATCTTAATCATTCTTTACATTCCCTAAGGAAGTAATCCGATGGCTAAAACGTTGAGAAAAGCTTTCCAGTTGAGAAGGAAGCATCCCAAGGATTAGGGGAGAGAAATCTGCGAATGACTAGTTTACCCGTTTTTTCGTCTCATAACTCCACATAACAGCGTTATATTTAAACCTTTTGTTTTCTTAATAATCTGTGTTGCAGAAAGGTATGGAAATTCCAACTGAAAACATAACTGGTTCTCTTTTTCCCAGTGTTTCAGTTTTTGGTTGGTGTTCAGCTATGAGCTCCTTACCACATGTTTTACTTCGAACTCTCAACAATGGGGCTTGTCTTAATCATTATTGGTGCTGCAGTAAGTGTTAGTGAACTCTATAGGGTCTACAAGGGATCCCAGATTTACCCCTTTCTTATAATATATTAGTTCAAAAACTATCCAGTAATTCCAGCCAAATGAGGAAACCTTTTGACAATTATTTTGCTAGTGATTGATTGGCAAATTATTGGCTGTCAGTTGTCAATTCGTTTGTTATAAAGAACTAACACATTCTTAAGCAGAGAATGTACATTGTTCAAGACATATAACGCCCTTTTTGTACATTTTTGTTATCTAAAAAATCTGATAACCTTATATATGACAATTGCCTATCGTTGCGGAATCACTTCTTTTCGAAGAGTGAGAGCTATGAAAGAAAAAAAAGCAATTAAAGAGAGTGAATCAGATATTATCAGTACGCAAGCGACGCCAAGCGGACAACCTACCAATGTCGGAGGAATAGAAGTCAAGAAAGGATACAACACCTGGAAACTAGTAATATTCGGTCTAGCATTCATGGCTCCCGCGTTGTCACTAATGGCAACCTTCCCCTTGGTATTGGTTGCAGGTTTTACTTGGATGGGAATACCTCTAGCTTATCTGATAGCCGGGGTTTCTGCCATAATTACCGCAGTTGCCTTCTCTCAACTCGTTAGGGCTTATCCAAAATCTGGAAGTGTGTGGGCATTTGCTCAAGGTGCTGTAGGAGCAAAGTTTGGGCAGTTTGCAGTCTGGATCTATTTACTTGAAATTCTTGTAGTTCCAGCGGCCGCACTCATTCCAGCCGGCTTCTTCCTACAAAGCTGGCTTGGAGTGCCTCCATGGGTTACAATAATCGTTTTTGTTGCAGTGGTTTCCCTTCTAGCGATAAGTGGCACCAGAACTTCAGTGGGATCCATGGCAGTACTGTTCCTGATACAAGTAGGAATATTGATTGCCTTTGCAGTAAGCGCGATAATGTGGTCAATAAATACAGGGAACTTTGCAAGCATGGCGATACAAGCGGTAACACCAAACGCATCATTGTTTGGAATTGCAGGTATTACAGCTGGAGCAACGGTGGCCATATTCTCGTTCTTAGGATACGAAGCTCCCGCATCTGTTACGGGGGAAGCTGAGAATCCTAAGCGGAGTGTTTACTGGGGAATAATCGGCTCAGCACTTATTGCTACAGCCCTGTACTTCTTCCTTGCATGGGCGTTTGTGTTGGGAGTACCGTCCAAGGGTCTTCACACTCTTCTCTGGTATGTTAATCCAGTTCCAGCGATGGGTGATGCAATCTGGGGACCAGGACTAGGGAACATACTTAACTTCGCAGGTGTGATAGCAGGTCTTGTTGCAGCACTAGCAGGTGTAACAGCTTCTAGCCGAGTTCTTCAAAAGCTCGGAGAAGACAATATCATACCCAAAGCATTCGCCAGAGTTGATCTGAAGGTTGCAGCTCCTGTCGTGTCAATCAGCCTCGTTGCAATTATCACTTTGGTACTTGGAAACTTTGCACCATGGGAAGTCATCGCTTACACGATAGCTGCTGGAGCACTACCGGCCTTCATCATAACAAACCTCTTGTCTTTCTGGCACTATAGGAAAGAACTCCTCAACCCGGTAAGACTTGTGCTCAATGGTATTCTGCCATGGTTAGGAGTCTTTCTAAGCGCCTGGTTCATATTAGTCGGTATTCCAGCACACCTAAAATGGATCTTAGTAATGTGGGTACTGGTAGGAGTAATACTGGTATTCATAAACGCGGTTGCAAGGCCCAAAGCATTCGGAGAGGAGCGAAAGGGAGTTCCAGTAGGAGCCGCCGTGGGACTGATAGTCTCAATAATACTTTTGATTTTCGTTGTTTTCTCATTTGGCCTCTGGCTAGGATTCTACAGTAGCGGCATTGAATGGTGGCATATAATTGCCCCATATGCCTTGAACGATATTACCGCCATTGCAGCTACAATCGGAATGGTCGTGGTTTTTGCTGCCCTTATGGGCGCTGTTCTCTTGAGAGGCAGGATTGGAGGGAAGAGTGGTGAAGCAAAAAGTTAAAAACAAAATCATGGTAAGTCTTTTTCTAGCACTAGCGGTATCAATCCCGCTGGTCTCGGTTTCTTTGATGTTCGCAAGCGCACAAACAGATCCTACCTATATTATCCCTCTAGATGACTGGATTTTGAACGATGACATAGCAGCTATAAAACTGGTTACTCAATTGCTTGAAGAGAATGTAACCGTTATGTGGGCTCAGGAGTCATTCACTGTAGGTGGTGCAACCTATCCCGCAGGAACGATGTATATTGAAACACCGTTCACAACAAGACACGGCGTAAGCAGTGATGTAATGATGCAGTGGTTTATGTGGCAAGCGAAAATGAATAGAGTTTGGCACATAGATGTTACGACAGCCAATGTCACAGCAAATGCGACATCCCTTGTACTCCCTCGAGTTGTCATATTCTATGATAAATCAACTTATGATAACTGTGTAAATCACTACTATAGGCTACGGAGCTTAGGATTCAAGGCAACGCTAGCACCAGCCATGTCTATGGTAGGCTTGTGGTGGAATGATTCCGCGCATCCACTGAGTGACGCCAATGTTTTCTTAATACCCGGAGGAGCTTTACATCTTTGGCAGTTCCCGTGGGGACAGCCACGTACGGAGGCTATTGGCAACATAACCGAGTTCGTCAATTATGGCGGCGGCTATATTGGCACATGTGCAGGAGCATCGGAGGCTCTGAACAAAACACCTTATGACCACCTAGGTTTGGTCGATGCAGACTATCACAGAGAATGGTTTGACGGTTCAATAGCACCTGCTGGAATGGGGGCAAACGAGTGGAAAGCTTTGATTGGGCCCATTGGAATCAATATTACCAGACCCGATCATCCAGTTATGTTTGGATATGGGGCAACGGCTGCAAGGCCCGGATATGGCCCTGAAGTTCCCCTGTATTACTACGGAGGACCTGCCTTCGTAAATATGAGTGCCGGAATAGAAGTATTAGGCACCTACAGTTCTCCAATATCGCAAGACACGGACGCAATGGGCGTAACAAACAGTATCTGGGATGAACCAGCAATTGTAACGGCAACCTACGGTGCAGGTAGAGCTGTCTTATTTGGTCCTCATCCTGAATGGCCAGGTCCAGGAACCAGAATGTGGGCTCAGGCACTCTTCTTCATCGCTCAAAATCGCATAGACACCTCAAATCTGGATCCAGCAACAACAGCGTACAATCCCGCAGAGATTCTAAGTCCAAGAGTTAACACCATTCTCTCAACCTCAGCTACAATGGCACCGATTCTTGAATCGTTTACCAGGATCGCAACAGAAATAGTCAACTTCAGAGGAGGAGACCACTATAACCCAATAGGCTGGTGGTTCGACGAAGTCCATGTATTCTATGGAATGCATCTAAGCAAACACTTGAACGATCTCGAGCGTGATGCTGTTAAGTTCCGTTATGAGTACTATAAACTCAGCCTCTTGAGGGCCGGCGTATCAGCATCAACACAGAGCCTTATTGATTATGCGATGGCATTGATGGATTCGTTCTTCAACTACTCTGAATCGTTTCCATCAGAACCTCACTTCATTGCAGACAGTGATTGGACAGGTAATGTCTTTGGCAATTATTCTGCAGTGGGCGATGCTACCAACTTCACAGGCCTTGTAGGATTGATCACTTTCGTTGAGAATGAGACCAGAAACTTAACGTATGATATGGCTTTCAACTATACCAGAGATTACTACAATGTCTACAATGAGATTTTCCTGCTGAACCAGACAGTTCCGAGCAGTATTCCTACAAACGCAACCTTAGCACGATGGGGATTCAATCTTACGCTTTACGCGGGTTCAAACGTTACAGATTTGCTTGTGGCATTTTACAGTAATATTACGGCATCATGGCCAGCCGGACCAATGTACAGATTATATTATTTAGCATACCATACGCTTGACATCTGTCAATTCAAAATAGACACACACCTGCTAAACATGATGACAATAGGCGACAGAGTAAGAGAAGTCTGTTCCTTCCTAAACTTCGTAGTAGCATCAGAAGTAGGAGCTTGGGCATACGCACTCGCTGAATGGCAAGCAACAATCTACGAACCAGGAGGACCTTTCGTGTAAGGTGATAGCCATGACAAAAAAGGAACCAAAAGTCTCAACTGAAATGGGTGCCTTAGGAGGGTATGCATCTGCAATCACAGTGATAATAGTGGGCTTCATAGTCACACTGATACTATTCTTCTTCTTCGCAGGATTCGGATTCTGGGCTCTTCCCGGAATGCTGATAATCTTCGCAGGGATCGCTGTTGGCCTCAATACGCTTCTATCTGCCAGCGTACCAAACCCAAACTCAACCTTGAAATCAGGTCTGATGGTGCTATTCTTGGGACTAGGAGCATTTCTGAGCTTCATGCCACATGTCCTACTTGGAACATTCCAAATAATGACACTTGTACTCACCGTAATCGGCGTCATAGTAACTGCTAGCGGACTCTACAAAGGTTATAAAGGAACCTAAAATCCTTCCCTTTTTTATTTCTACATAATAGATATTGAAGATGATATGCTTCTGAATAGACATTCTTGCATAATAGGATATCAGCACACATCCAAGGAATGGTTTTATTAGGGACTTCCCGACCTATGAATCAAATTGGATGGTGTATCTGTGAATAGTGAAAAACCAATCATAAGCCCAGATGTAAAGAGAGAAAACAGGGTTCCGCCAGGCCAAAGAGTTGTGGAGAAATGGCCGATACTTCATTATGGAAAAGTGCCAAAAATCGATACCTCAAAATGGGTTTTCACAATTTCAGGTTTGGTAGAAAAAGAGCGAAAACTTAGCTTCGAAGAATTCATGAAACTGCCAAGAACAAAGGTACTTTCGGATATTCACTGTGTTACCGGCTGGTCAAAACTCGACAATCATTGGGAGGGAGTAAGTTCAGGGGTAATCAAGGATTTTGTCAAGATTCTTCCTGAAGCCGGCTACGTTATTGTTCATGCGATGGTAAATTTCACCACAAATCTGTCATTGAGTGACTTCTTCGAACCAGATGTTTTGTTTGCCTTAAAGCACAACGGCAAATTGCTGGACCCAGGGCACGGATATCCGGTAAGACTTGTAGTACCAAGGCTTTATTTCTGGAAGAGTGCCAAATGGGTTACCGGTGTAGAATTCATAAAAGAGAATAGACCAGGTTTTTGGGAGTCCCATGGATACCACATTCGCGGGGATCCTTGGAAGGAAGAGAGATACAGTCGTTGAAAGAAAGATCTCTTTTTGTGAGGCATTCGAGATCCTTTCATCCCCGGGAGCTTATGGTCTTCTGTCAAAAAACGGTCTAATAACTTCTTTTGGTTAGAAGAATAGCATTTGATCACAAAAGCGGTAACTATATCTCAGATGGATACAAATACTATCTTGGAGAAGTAAAATGGAAAGAGACGACACAATCATTGATCCGGTAAAAAAGAAGATTATGGATTTTACCAAACTGTTTGAAGATACGCTCACTTTCATTTCATTGAGTTTCCCAGATCCATTAAGGCCAGTCGGGAAGACAATATTTGAAAGGATTTCACAGACTACCGATGACCTAACAAAAGCAGATGAGGTAATTGAGTTATTCGGAAGATGGATAAGAGCAAGACGGGGTGCGTTCTACCATATGAAGTCTCTAATGGATACCCTGGACGGCACAACTGGTGAGGGCGTGGATCTAACACTCAAAGCAAAGCTTATCATTCTCCCGTTAGTGAAAGGAATGCTGGAAGCCCTGGAGACTGACAGAGATCTAGTAAAGGACCTCGAAAATGTTCTCCCAATAATAGAGAAATCTGCTGAAGGAAGCAAAGTTGTTTTAGAGAGAACAGATGCGTATCTTGAGTTCGTCGGCTACGACCCGAAAAAACAAAGCTCAGATTTTGAAAAGTTCTTTAAGGCCTTAGTTGGATTTCAATTCTCTATTGCAGACGTTTTCTTGGAAAATATGGGCAAGAAATTCGAAAAGATGAAACATGAATTCGAGAGGGGTCAGGCGGTGAAAAAGAGAGATGAGTGATGAATTCGCAAGAAAGAAGATAACTGAATTCGCCAAGTTATTCAAAGATTCCTTATCAATGGCTTTAACAAGATTCCCGGATCCATTGGTTCAAGAGGTTAAACCTATTGAGGAGCAGGTTCAGCGATTTGTTGATGAACTAACACAGGCAGAAAAAGGATTGGATCTATTCAAAAGGTGGATCAATGCAAGAAGAGAGGCGAATTTTAACATAAAATCACTGCTTGACAGCCTTCACAAAATTAGTCTGGAAGAAGGCGATTTATCAAAAAGAATAGAACTATTCATAATCCCGAAATTCGTGGAAACGCTAAAGGCTATACATAGAGACAGAGAACTCTGTTCCAAGCTTATTGATTTCTTGCCAACCGTTATCAACATTTCAAAAGGGAGTAGCTCTACACGTGAGAGAATAGGAGTATGTTTTGAAATCATTGGGTACGACAAGAAAAAGCAAACAACGGAAATAGAATCCTTCTTTGAATCGTTGATCAACAAGCAACCTGATGATGCTGAAAGACTGCTTGATTCGATGAAAGGACATTATGAAAAGCTTACGAAGATTTGACTACTTTCATCTTTTCTCTGATTTTTCTGTCTTGAAGGATTAATTCCACATATGCTAAACCAGAAAATTTGACAACAGACCATCATGACCAAACCTTTTCCGTGAACATGGTTTTTTTGACTAAAACCCCCACCCTATTCGCACAAAAAGACCGACATAAACATGATTTACTGAGGAATTGCTCTTTCTATTCATATTCAGAAAAGAATATAATTATGATTCACAATATATTAGCAGTCGTATTCATTTTTGCATCCGTATAGCCGGTGAGAATCGATGTCGATGTGGGTGTTTGTAGGGATTCTAATTGTCGTATACGCTCTCATTCTCACCGAAAAAATACCTAGGGTTCTTGCAGCATTGGTTGGAGCAGTAGTGACAATAATCGCCGGTATTGCATTGGGCATGTTTTCCTTTGAGCATCCAACTCCGGTCGGTTATGTCAATCCGCTGGATTTTATCGAATTAGAAACAATAATGCTTATCGTAGGAATGCTAATCATAGTGGAAGTTGCACGAGAAAGCGGGCTCTTCCAATTCATCGCCATTCAGGTCATTAAGAGAGTAGGAGATAGTCCTGCAAAGCTCTTAACTACTATGTGCACACTTATCTTCCTTTTCACGACGATAATTGGAAATATCGTCTCAACTATGATCATTGGTTCGTTAACAATGATAGCCTGTGATGTTTTGGAATATGATCCTTTGCCGTATATAATCTCGGAGGTTTTTGTGGCGGATGCAGCGGGAATGGCTTTGGTCACATCTTCCATACCCAGCATCACAGTTGCATCGCATCCGAGCGTTATTCCTGCGATAGGATTTGGTGAATTTGCGATTACCGGACTCCCCCTGGCAACCATCCTCGGTTTGGTCCTCATCTTTATGCTAAGAAGAATGAATAGAGAGAAGTTGATTACTCCCTCTGAGTCGAGGGTCTCAGTTATCCGCTCGGAGCTAGATGCGTTTGATGCGTGGAGCGTAGTAGAAAACATTTACTTCTTCTATAGTTCGGCAGCAGTGCTAACTGGTGTGATAATACTTTTTGTAATAGGAAGATCTTTCGGAATTACCATAGGCTTTGCTGCCCTCCTGGGAGCAATAGCAATGCTCTTCTTTACAAGCAGAGTGGAAGAATCGATAGGAAAGGTCAGATGGGAGACCATATTCTTTTTCATAGGTCTATTCATAACGGTAGGTGGAGTTCAGGCAGCAGGAGTCCTCGATGCAATTGCTCTCGGATTAGGGTTCATAGTTGGAACGAATCTTCCCTTGGCAATTGTTCTTATAGGTCTAATTGGTGGTTTATTATCAGGCTTGGTTGATAACATACCCGTCGCCTTGACATTTATCCCAGTTGCTCAACAATTGGGTGTAAACGTTATGGGTCTTTCCAACGCTCATCCTTTGCACTGGTCGCTCCTTTCTTGTGCCTTGATAGGTGGCGATCTGCTTCCAATAGGATCACCAAGTACAATAATCGCAATGGATATCCTGAAAAAGTCGGGAATTAAGCTGACAACAACGGAATTTCTTAAATATAGCGGGATTATACTCCCGATAACTCTTGCAATTGCACTTACATACGTGCTTGTCATATTTGCTTTGTAATTCGCTTTATTGCTCTATATAGAATATGGTACGGGTGAAAAGAATGAAGAATATTTCTTTCGGGATACACCTGTCTCAAGAGTGTCAAGATTACCATTTTGTGAAGAATATGGCCTTGAAAGCTGAAGAATTGGCTTTTGATCAATTCACACTTGTCGACCACATATATCCAATGAGGCATACCCAGCCAATGTCCGATGAAGAACGATACTCTCCTTCTCAGCAAATGCTGGAACCATTGGTGACTCTTACAGCATTGGCTATGGATACTAAGAAGATAAGAATCGGTCCACTTGTATTCTGCGTAGCCTTCAGGTTGCCGCAAATCCTGGCCAAGATGGCGGCAACGTTGGATGTAATCAGTAAAGGCAGGCTATTTTTTTCGATTGGGGCTGGCTGGTTCGAAAGGGAGTATAAGGAATTTGGGATTCCATTTGAGAAACCCAAAACTCGGATAGAAAGATTAAGAGAAGGCACAATGATTATAAAAAAGCTCTGGTCTGAGGACAAGGCTACATTCCATGGGAGGTATTATAGAATAGACAACGCAGGATGTTATCCAAAACCAATTCAAAAACCATATCCGCCGATAGCCATTGGTGGAAGTGGAGAAAAATACACACTCAGAGTAGTGGCGGAACTTGCTGATGAGTGGAATGCTATTGCTGATGACCCTTCAGTTTTGAAAAGGAAATTTGCGGTTTTGGCCAATCACTGCCACGATGTGGGACGGGATTTCGATGAAATCGCTAAATCATACATGAGTGCAGTCTTCATTGGAGAAGATGAAAAAGATATTCACGAGAGAATGAAAGCTCGAGCTCTCAGAATTAACAGATCAGTAGACGAATATAAGAAAGGAAGAATCCATGGGACTCCTGAACAGTGCTTCGAAATCATAAAACAACTTGTAGATATAGGCTTTACCAAGTTTTATGCAGTCTTTCCAGAGCTTCCCAATACAGAGAATCTTGAGATATTTGCCAAGGATGTACTGACCAAATTTTAGAGGATCTTAACAGCTCTATAATTACCTTAACGAAGGCCATTTCTGTAAATTAACGCAACGATAATGTTTTAAACAAAAACTGATAGTCTAATGACCATCTGCTTTCCAAGCGAGGGTAGGAATTTGAGTGATGCCCAGGTTTCAGTTGTTCAAATCAAAAAACATGCAACACTTAAAGATGCTGTTTCAAAAGCCATAGATCTTGTGGGAGGATTCCGAAGGCTTTTTCGAAGAGGAGAAAGAGTACTCCTGAAACCAAATATGCTGATGCCCAAAGAGGGAGTTTTTACCGATCCAAGACTAATCAGAGAACTAATACTTCTGGCAAGAGAAAGTGGTGCAGAAGTTTTTGTGGGGGATTCTCCTGGAGGAGAGGAAGCATTAGCAAAGTCAGAAGATCAGTTTAGGGATGCGGGAATATTAAAGGTTATTGACGAAGCAGGAGCGAGATTTTCATCGTTTGAAACAGCTCATCCGGTTGAAACAAAAATCAAGAATGCATCTAGACTCAAAGAAACGTTAATTGCTCCGGTCTTTTTTGAAGCGGATGCCGTAATCAACATACCGAAATGGAAGACACACATGCAAACTGTTTATACGGGAGCTATAAAGAACTTTTGGGGAATTCAACCCGGTGCCCGAAAAGTCTTGAATCATCTTAAGGGACGAACGCTGGAGGAATTCTCAGAGGTTCTAGCTGACTTATATTCAGTTGTCAAAAACAGACCTATCTTGAATGTAATGGATGTAATTCAGGCAATGGTAGGTATGGGACCTTCCTCTGGAAAGATGGTAACCATAAACACAATAATCGCAGGGTTCGATGCTGTTGCTGTAGACGCGGTGGCAGTTGCAATGGCAGGTTATGATCCGTTGACGGCCGTTCCACACATAAGAATATGTCACGAACGAGGATTGGGAATCGGCGATTTCAGAAGGATAGAAATCGTAGGCGATGGATTCCCGGAAGAACGAAAGAAACTTAGCCTGCCTTCACGAGGAATAGTTGGGATATCTTCGACGTTCTTTGGCGAATTATTCCACAGATATATGAAGAAAATACCACTGTTTCTGCATGATAAGTGTACGCAGTGTGGTACTTGTGCGAAAAACTGTCCGGTTCGTGTTATCAGACTTTCACCTTATCCGGAGGTTAACAGAAAGGGGTGTGTCAACTGTCTTTGCTGTTTTGAATTATGCCCCTATGGAGCCATTGATGTCGTGAGAGCAGGGATCAGAGGAGTATTTGGTTTGCGTTAAGAATTTTGGGGGAGTTCTCGAGTAATCTGGAGACTGTCATGTTCCTAGTGGACTCCCAAAGAGAACTAGGACAGGCACCAACGGTTCTTGAATTATGCAGCGTGGGGCTTTTTTTCTTTTGAACCTACAAAAGAAATGGGGGAATGTATTTATAAAAAAGACTAATACTTCAAGAAATGAACGACTAGAGATGAAAATTAATATCTTCTTCTTCTCTTACTCCAACAATCTCGACAATAAACTGCTCTGCTTGGATCGGGTTTGAATGGGACTTCACACTCGTTTCCACAGTCGGAACAGGTCGCCTTGTGCATTTCTCGGGGTCCTCGGTACGACAAGCAAGATACACCTCCACATCATGGTTAACGAAGAATTAGCATTCTTTGGGAATTCTGAAATTCTTACGTGCTCTTTTGTTCGGCATATGGACTTATAAACTTATGGTAGAAGTTATGCCCGTTTTAACTTCATTAATAACACAAAGGAATGAAAAGGAGTAATAAGAATCCCTAATCGAAAGGCAGTTTTTGACGTTGGAAGGGTATACCTTTTTGCTGCAAAAAGTTCATCAATGGCATGCTTAACGATTAATGAGATTGTTTTCACATGTGGAAGTGCCAAGAGTGTTTCTATTCTTAGAAGTTTGCAGTTCATTTTCGGGCCACTACAAAGTAGAGTGTTCCGAATTTTAGAAATTGCATGTCATTTACTACTCGTACGTTGGAGAATCCAATTCTTTCTAATAATCCTACATATTCTTTTCCTGAGAAATATGTTCTTCTGTAAGATTTCTGAGGATTAGATTCTTGAAGTTTCATATCTTCTTGGTAGTAAAAGTCTGTTAAATCAATTAGACGATAAAAATGGAATCCTTTTCTATCTTTTAATATATCTCTAAATACTATTTTGGCATCGGATTTTAAGATTCTCAAAAACTCGTTTACTGTTTTCCATGCGCCAGTTTGTATGTGATGAAGAGCATCAAAGCAAATTGTTTTATCAAACATTCCATCGCGTAATGGGAGATGGGCTACATCGGCTAGTAATAAATTGGTTTTGGATCCGTTTCCACAGATTTTTGCCTTAAACCGATGAAGAAATGGTGCACATATATCAACGCCAACAACAGTAGACCCCCTATTGATTAAAGGTAACGAGGACATGCCGGTTCCACATGCAGCATCCAATATGAGTTCGTCAGCCTGAGGATTTACGATTTCAAGTTCCATACCGGCTTCATTATGCACTCGTCTTAAGATATCGCCCAAATCATAGAGAACACCTTTAACCCACATAAGTGGTCTAGATAGATAAGAAAATATACGTAGCATAATTAGCAGAATTAACATTAAAAGAACAAAAATTAATTCAGTAGTTACATAGATAAGGCGGCTCAATTTTAAGGCTAAGATAGTATTTTTCACGTTTTATTCTCCTGGATTAGGAATGATTGGAATAAGGATAATAGTGCGGGTGACGTATTAATAAGCGTTTTGAGTAAAATGAATTTATCCCTATGTTGAAAGCAGGGGATTATAACAAGAATTTCTGCGTCCTAAAATGAAAATCTAATATATTAGAAAGAAAATAAGTCATCCCGGTCTGAAACATTATCATAATATTTCGGAAGGTGAAGGATTTGAAGATCGCGTTTTTTGAGATGGAAGATTGGAAAGAGAAATATCTGAGGGACAATCTACAGGGCCATGAGTTGGTTTTCTACTCAGAAGAATTAGATGCCGAAAACGCAGACAAAGTGAAGGATGTTGAAGGAATCTCATTCTTTGTCTTCTCGAAACTTGATGAAGCTGCTTTATCAAAACTGCCAAATCTGAAACTCGTCGCAACACGAACCACAGGATTTGACCACATTGACGTAAAAGAATGCGAAAAGCGGAACATTGTGGTATGTAACGTTCCATTTTATGGCGATAACACTGTAGCTGAGCATGCTTTTGCGCTACTGTTAACGCTAACACGGAAGATGCACAAGGTCAGTATGACCGAACACAAGACCTTCCCAATGGAGGGGCTCAAAGGAATTGACCTTAAGGGTAAAACATTCGGTGTGGTGGGGGCCGGTCGTATTGGGCTATATGCAGCAAAATTCGCACGTGGTTTTGGCATGGATGTGCTTGCCTATGACATTATCTTTAACGATTTTGCTCGCGAAGTACTATGGTATAAATACGTATCCTTAGAGGAATTGCTCAAGAACTCTGACATCATATCGATTCACGCCCCATACAACAAGTATACTCACCATATGATCAATAAAGACAACATCAGGCTTATCAAACGAGATGCCATCCTCATTAACACTTCACGAGGTGGCCTCATAGACACTGATGCTTTGAAAATGGCGTTAGATGAAGGAATCATAAGTGCAGCAGGACTTGATGTTATAGAAGGAGAAGATCTCATCATCGAAGAAACAAAGAAACCCCAAGAGAAACTTACAGAAGAGGAAAAGAGAATAATAGAACGCAACCTATCCATTGTTGAGAGAGAGAATGTTGTATTCACTCCTCATGTAGCCTTTAACACCCAGGAGGCGGAAATAAGGATCCTGGACACCACCATTGCGAACATACAGGCGTACGTGAAAGGCCGCCCACAAAACGTTGTAAAACTAATTACGGGTTAATGAGAAATAAGACTTCTTTTTACCTTAAATCAAAAATAGAATCCTAATAAACCTTCTTTTTTTATTTAATTTCCAAATAGGTATTTTTGCTATTTTGCCTCAACACTTTTTTTTCCAACTCATCAATTAGAAGCTGTGCAAGAATCGTCAAACCTGACTATGAATAATTAGTTTAATAATCTTATATAATAATAGTAATATTGATATATTTTTAAGTAATTATAAATTTTATTTAAGATATCCATATGTAATTGGGCTAATCCTGATTTTCCAAGATCTTCTTCAAATGATTGGTTGGCGGGAAGCTAAAGAAATATATTGGCTAGGTTCACACTCATCGAGGCTCTTCTCCATCACAATTGGCCGGGTATGACACTATCTATTCAGTGACATTTAAATATCTCAAATATGTCATACACGTTATATCGCCTTATGATGTTTAAACATCACTTAAACCCCCCAGGAGCAAAGCATCGTGATTGTTCAATACACAAAAAATAAGGTAAAAACAGTGATGTTTAAACGTCGCAAAAAGATACCCCTTTCTAACTGGCTAATTTTGGATAAAAAGGGGGCCCCTCTAGCGTCAAAAATACCTAAACAGACACCCCTCTAGATCCACTTTTAGATAGGCGATCACAGATCACTCTCCCCTCACCCTAGCATGCATATCAAAGTGGCTTTGACCGAGACATAATGCGTAGACTTTGTTTATGTGGTTTATTAAAATATTAGTCAATACGTAATAATATTAGCTATACAGCTTATTAAGCGTTAACGCACAAGCTTTTCGATATTTCGGGAGCTACTAATAGTAAGCGTAATAATTTTAGTAAAGCAAATATTTCATTAAATAAGCTTATATGAGACTTTTTCAACAGCCTGCAAACGGAGGAGAAAGACCAAGCTTTAGAAAATCTTAAAAGCTCGTGAGACATATTACGCAAGCATGTCTGGAGATCCATTGAAGGAATACGAAAAAGGCATCAACTACCTGAAGCAGACTGGCACAAACCTGATGTTGCAGCTGCCTGCCCTCAAACTTGATTCAAAAGGGAAAGCTATTCTCGATTCGGAAGGCAAGCCTCAATTTGATCCAAAAGGAAAACCAAAATTCGTAAGTGTTGGTCCAGGATTTGTCTTCTTTGCAGACAAGCCAGAACTTTCGCGTCCGTATAAAATAGATGTTCCTGATGGACGCACCTTCCAACTCTCCCCAGAATTTATGGATGTTTTCAAGATCAAAAGAGAGTCAGACCTGATGCGTATTCTGCGAAGTTGCTCAATCATTCTGACAAATTTCACAGGACCTCTGGAGCAAGACATGTTCGGAACACATGTTGATAGGCTGAGAAGTTGGATAGGCAAAGGCAACTGGAAGAAAGGAATCGATGGACTACTTGCAGCTCTTCCCATTATTGAAATTCTTATGGGATCACAAAAACCACAATTCGATGCAAAGGAGTATGGCGATGCAGCCATTATTCTGGCTGTTCGTTTCGGGCTTTGGTAGCCCTTCTTGCTTTCCACTTTTTTATGTATGATTCAGAGTACAGACCCTTCGATTTTTGGACAACTACTAAGGGATGGCGTAGTCTCTGGAAGAAATGAAGATTTGATTGAAAATTCGATATGAGGGCGAAAAGGTGGTTTGTGAGCAGCAAAAAGGAGTGAAAATGTAGTGCATTCAACATAAATCCTTTTGCTTGAATTAGGAACCAATCAAAGCAATATTATGAAATTTGGGTCCATAACCATATTTGATAAAGGAAAAATCAGCGACGATTCCTATAGCCAGGCATATTCATTTAAAGACTTCATACACTATGGGCTGTGCCCTCAAATTGAAAAGTGCACCATCAGCCCAGCCACCAATCCAGAAGGCAACCGTATACCCAGTTAATTCAAACCAGCCCGGCGCACTTGGGGTCCAACTTAGAGTTCTTTGCAGTGATTGCCCAGGACTAAGCTCAACCTCTAATATCATTTGAGCAAAGACCTTATCCCAAGACCACACATAGATTATTCCACCTTTGAATGCTTCAACTGAAAAGTCAAAAATCTGAGTATCTGGAAAAGCCAATTCAATTGAATGGTCTCCAATGTTTGTTAGAGTCAATGCTATGTTCATAGCTTCTCCCATCCTCAATTTGCTCTCCGGGAGCTCAACATTCAAGCTTAGGGGATGTATGTTGACTGTTGAGGAAAGTTCGAGGCCCCTAGGTGAATACACTACCATAGGGATGACTGGGATCATGAGAACTACGCTTACGAAAATGATTATTCTTATGTTTTTTTCCACTCTCATCAATTCCCCCTTTGCTGTGATTCTAAGGGAATGGAACCTCACGTCTTCTTAATAGCCATATCGCAACTGAAGCTACCATAACCACAAGTGTTCCTGCAATTAGCATCAGCATTACTGGGAATCCTTGGGTAGCAAGCGATACGACAGGTTCGGTGCTCCTGATATAGAGAATGTTATTGAATCCACTCACATAGTAAACGATATGCGCGTAATTCCAATCATTGATAACTATATTCGGTCGATTGTCATTCCAACTATTCTGGGTCAGATTAGTGGGTTCTTGCCAATCGCCTAGCCGATTGTTTGTGTACAATATCTCGTTATCAAAACCGATGCCTTCCAGTTGACAAAATATCACGTGAATCTTGCCTGCTCCATCTACTGCCAGTGACGTAGAATAGGAAACCTCTTTAGACAAGCTTATTTCCGCAGGTGTTCCCCAGTCTTCATTAATCCTACCAGCATAAAACACACCGAATTCATAGCTTGCTGTGTCAAGCTGTATATAGGATATGTGAACATTATCTTCACTGTCCAATGCCATAGCGGGTTTAATGTCAAACAAATCATTCTTGGTAACATTTTCTTTGACCCATTCTCCTTTGATGTTATTTGCATAGAATATCTCCCTATCCCCGGTCGCGCTATCATCTCTGCCTTCCCAGACAATGTGAACATTATCTTGAGAATCCAGTGCGAGTGAGGGGTAATCATCACCAAGTCTGCTTTGTGAAATATTAAGAGGTAAGCTCCAGGAACCGCCTATATTATTTGCGTAGAATATTTCGTGGCCACCCTCCCATACCATGTGAGCATACCCCTGGCTGTCCACTTCTATTGCGACGAGTGTATCTTCTTTATCATTCTTTGAGACATTTTCAGGTATGCTCCATCCACCCGCGGTTTTGTTAACATAGAAAATCTCCATATCAAAAGGATCGAAACGAGCATATGCGATATGAATATTACCTTTGTAATCGACTGCAACCGTGGCAAAGCTGTCGAGAATACCATTCCAGGTCACATTGTGGGGAACACTCCAGGAACCGCTAATATTATTTACATAAAATACGTCATATTCCACATAAGGACCGCCACGCGAGAAGCCATGAAAGGCCACATGTAAGTTTCCGTCTGGATCTAGAGCCAGTGCCCCGCCTGTTTCTGAAGTGAATCCGAATATGTTTGTCCTCGAGATATTCGTGGGTCTTGTCCAAGATATAACAGGATTTATCGCAGAAAATAGCGGTTGAGTGTGCGCCCATACTGAGGGTAGCATGCCAACTAATGCGGATAGAATCAGGACTTGTGCAATGATAAGAGATTTTGGTTTATTCAGATGCTCTCCCTCTCATGATTTTTAGAGATCGATATCCGACCACAATGAGTAGACCGACCTCACGAGTTCTGAAAAGAGTATTATATGGCCAAGGTCATAAAAGATTATTGGAAAAAAAACGAATGAAAACATAATTCCTGTAATATCCAAGAACTTGATGTTCATAAATAGAACGTGATTTACATTTCTTGCAACAGATGGAACTCTTCTCTAACCGTGGCTTGAGTATCGTTCGCGGAACCATGCAGGGTGGATGGATTGTCTAGGGGAACGGAACTTCACGTTTTTTGAGTAGCCATACTGCAACTGCAGTCACGGCCGCCACTCCCACAAATGATACTCCTATAAACACCAAGATAGGAATTCCTTCACCACCCAATGCCACAACAGGGTTGGTGCTTTTAATGTAAACGACATTAGGATCTCCAGGGAAATATGCCCACGGAAGAGTGTGATAAGCTATGTGAGCATAATCCAATTTGTCGATGAATATGCCTGGGCGATAATCCCCGAGCGTATTCTGAGTGATATTGATAGGCGCTGCCCAGAAGCCGGCAACATTACTTGTATAGAACAATTCATAATCTGTAGGAAATCTCAATGAATCCCCAGCATCGTCTTGGGTATAAACAACATGAACTCCTCCTTCACCATCCACGGCCAACGAAGTATGAAGAGCAATACTCGAAATAGCACTAATTCTTATAGGCGTTTCCCATATGCCGTTGATTCTACACACATAGAACACACCGAATTCATAACTGCTGTTATTGCTCTCTATATAGGACAGGTATACATTACTTTCATTATCCAGGCCCATTGAAGGTTTAGTGTTATCCAAATCGTTCTTGGTGACATTTTCTATTACCCAAGAGCCCCCAGCGTTGTTTGCATAAAATATCTCCACATCTCCGCCTGGACTGTAGTCCCGTCCTACCCAGACAATATGGACAACATTCTGAGAATCCACAATTATTGAGGGGTAATCTTCATTCAGTTCATTTTGCGTGAGATTGACAGGAGAACCCCAGAAGCCACCCAGGTTGTTTGAATAATATATCTCGTTGTCCTCACCATCATTCCCTTGCCATGCTAGGTGAACATACCCATTATCATCAACTGCGATGGAAACTACTCCGTCGTCTTTGTCATTCTTAGATACATTCTCAGGAATGCTCCATCCACTCATAGTTTTGTTGACATAGATTATCTCCAGATCGTTTGAATCCGATCCTCTATAAGCAATGTGAACATTGCCTTGGTGATCAACAGCAATTGTAGAATGACTATCTGTTCCATTGTTTGTAGTCAGGCGATATGGCGTGTTCCATGAGCCATTTTCGTTATTCACATAGAATATCTCATAGGTATCGGAGTTGTAAGCGTTATTACTTCCATGGTAGACAATATGTGTATTTTCCTGTGAATCCACACATAGACCTCTATCAACCTCTGCAGTAAATCCAATCATATTGGATTCAGATATGTTTGAGGGCATTGTCCAAGAAAAATTGATTTCTGCCATAAGGAACTGATTCTGAGGGAGAGTCTGCAAAGAAGGATTCACCACGATCGATAATGTGGAAGCCAAGACTATTGCAAAAGCCATGATTCTTGCTTTATTCAAACACCTTCCCTCCCTAACCTTTGACAATTGGTATTTGCAATGGAGGTGTATGCTTTGGAACCCTTCGAAAATTGTTAGAATATTGATCAAGTCCCCTAAAAGAGTTATGGGAGAAATAGAACAAAATTCGTAGTTAGTGTGATATTTCGATATATTATGTGAAGAAATGTAACAATATTCGTTTTCGATATTCTGGAGATAGAGATCAGAATCGATTAAGACCTGAAGCAAGATCGACATATGGAGCTAACTATTTTCCAAAAATCCAATATCTTTTTATGATCAAGTTTTTCGATTTTTCCACAACTAGTAAGTATTAGCAAAAGAGTATTTGTCAGTTTTTTTGCTGCAGCTCTCGATCCCAGTATCTTTAGTGGCCAGTTCAGACAACAAGGAATTCATAGATTGTCTAATTCTCAAAAGCTTTGTCAAAAAAAGAGAGGTTGAAGTCGTTTATCGACCTTCTACGCCATGCATACAGAACCAGCCGCCCTCTAATTTGTATTTTCTGAAGACTTCACACCCAGGGCAGAAACAGCCTTTGTCTTCAATCTGATCTGCTGGTTTCTCTGATGCCCCACGGGCACAGAAAAGAGCATGAGGTTCAAGTTGATTCAGTTTATTCGGTTTAAATGTTGGACAAGGTCCACAGAATCTTTTGCAAATCTCCAAATTCTCAGGAGTATCAGGGACTGGCATTCTACCTCCTACCTTACTTCGTGGTGAAATCACCTAAAACCAAGGCATATTAAAACCTTGCGATAAAAAAGTCATTCATATTCAGAACGGGAATGCAGAAGCGGTACTTGTTCTCAACTTCATGCATCCAGAAGCATCTACCGGCTTTCTAACCACAACTTTTAAATTCATTGCTTGACTGTACAACAAACTATGCCATTATATGAAAACCCTCATCATGACCATGACCAACATTTGTGTGAAAAAATCGCGCATGGGGTTACCATAGGTGAATATAGAAAGCTTGTTACTTCTAATCCAAAGTGGATTTGCAGATTATGTGGACGAGCAGCAAGAGAGGCAGAAAATCTCTGTGATCCGGTGGCACTGTTCTAAGTAACTGAGAAAGGTCATGAACTCGCTTTTTCAATCCCCCCTTTTTTTGATCTCAAGCTCAATTTGGGGAAATAGTATTCATCTTCCTGGTAAACATCATTTAATCTTGAACCTCTTCGTTCACCTACTATTCAACCAGATCCATCAGAATTCTTACTGCCCCCTCAATAAAACCCACGCATTTTTTCTCCTTTAGATCCAATTCTCTGTATTTTTCTTGACCTTCGGGGGTTGCAGGATCACATTCAATGAGATCGCAACATAAGGCACTTCCGAATTCTCCTTCAAACCGCCTATAGAAGTTTCTTGCCAGATCATATGTTTTTTCTTTTTCTTCCTCTTGCTCAGCCTTTAATCTACCATATTTCAGATTAATAGCTATTACGCCACCTGTTACAGAGCCACAAACAGATCCCTGCCTTCCAATTCCCGCTCCAAAGCCAGTAGCGATATTAGGCGTTTTCTTGTTCATCTGCCACACTTCCTGCATTGCCATAAGAACGCCTTCAGCGCAATTATAGCCTCTTCTGAAATATGACGATGCCTTCTTGGATATCCTCTGCTTTAGCCGATCCATATTCATTGACTTCTTTTTGATCATTTTTCATCCCAACAGCTCAAAGGATGTATTCGATCCAACTCAAATATGTTTCTATTTCACTTGCTTTTTAAGTACCAAAGAACCAGCTATGGGTTAAAACAATATCAAACTCTGGTGATAGAAATGGAAGAACCAGCATGTCCTATTTGTGGTAGCAAGAATGTAGAAAGATGGACAGATGAAGTTTCTACCGATGACCAAATTCTGTTGAATTATCACTGCAATGATTGCGGTGAAGATTTTGAATGGTTTTGATGAAACTCTGTTTCATACTATCAGTGGATCACCGCAAACCTAATGGATTGATTTCAGAGTTTTCAGCTCATCGATTATCGCTTTATAGACGCGGGGGAGCCATTTATTTATCTCATTATCGGTGAAACCTAGGATCCTTAGGAGGGTCCGGTCTAACTCTATTCTTCCCCAGAAAGCCTTCTCGAGTTGCTCTAGAATCGAGGGAAATTCAACCCCCTTAAGTCTTTCAAAAAGAAGCAAAAGACTGGCAATCTCTCTTTCATTCAATGATTGCAAGTTAATGAAGTCAAAGTTTTCAAAATCCTCTTCCTTTATGTCTATGAAAGGACCTGTAGTCTGCTGCATATTCTGAAGGAGCTTAACTATACTGATTAATGAATTGAGAAACAAACAGACGATCTTGCTTTCATTCTTTGGAGCTCTAAAAATCTTAAAAGCATCGGTGGGAATGAAATCCGATTCAGAGTAAACGGACAAAAAATGAGTGTTTCTTGATGTTGGACTGAATCTTCTAAAAACGGTTACGTGGGTTTTCTTTTTCCTTTCCCTTTCAATCTTCTTCCAAGGGATTCTTTTCATCCCATACTTTGAGACCTTTATTATCCTTCCCAAGATTTCTTTGTCAGGAGGTTTTACTATAATGTAATCGTTCAGATCAGTTATATCGATGGTTCTCAATCCTACAATTGTCTTTAGTCCTTTCTCCAATGAATTGATTGGTACTTTTAGAATCCTTTCGGTAGCTTTCAGCCTAAAGAAGAGGCGTTCTCCATCTTTCGCAACAAAAACCAGAGAGGATCGCCCAATCCTACTTCTGTTGCAGGGATCTGTAATGAACAGAACTTGAGAAAGTTTGTCGGGCGAAGTGTGAAATCCTTCCATCATTTGATTGGTGGGAAAATTGATCAGTTTGTTTCTGCTTCTTGCTCTCACCAAGCCTATGAATCCATCAATAAGTTTCATATTTTGTGCACTGAAACCCCATATTAACTCCATCAGATTTCTCTGCCTAAGTTCTCTATATTTGATTGACATTACTTCCAATGATTCACAACTGAAAATCTCACAAATATTCTCTCTGGTCCAGCGTATTTTATCAACCAAAAGCCTAGTCTGATTGTTTTTTAGTTCTTCCAGCGATTTCTTCAACAGCACAAAGGTTATTTTGTCATTGTCTCTTGGTTTTGCTTTTTCCATAATCAAAAGGATATCCCTGAACGCTGCGGCCTCACTAAATGCAACATTCTTGGTTGGTTTTACGATATACAATATGCGATAGTTATCAAGTATGAATTCTCTAATCTTCTCTGTGGCTTTACCCCTTCCGATATTTATTGGAATAACAGCGCCTATTCGTCCCCCCTTCTTGACCAGCTCGTCAGCAAGTGCTAGAAATGAGCCCCATAGATTTACCTGACGGCCACATTTAGATGCTATTTTATCGAATTTTCCTAATTTTTCCCTATATTTGAGCGGCATCTTCTTTCTGTCGGTAAAAGGAGGGTTCATTATCAAAACGTCATGTTGGCTTAAATGGAATCTTTGCTCCCCAACTTCTGGATTATTTTCATCGACAAGAGCCAGTTCCCTTTCTCTGTCGAAGGATTCTAAGGCGGACTTGGAAATACCTCTTATTTCAATTCCTTCTGCAGTCAATTCAGCAACTCTTTCTGATAATTCTAAAGAATCACAAATCGCAACTCGAACCTTGTTAGGTCTTGCCTGTGGACGTCGTAGAGTTAACCTGACCGCAGCAGCTCTTGCAGCCAAAGGCATTAATTCAATTCCCGTTATATGTTTTTCAATGAACAGTCTGTGCAGTTTATCCATCTCTTTTTGAGTTGAGTTTTTCCTGGCGAGCTGTTCCTTGAATAAATCCATTTTTCTATCATATGCAGCAGTAAGCAGTGATCCAGCGCCACAGGCAGGGTCTATCACACTGCTGTCCCATTTGTCAATAGTCAGCCCTGTCAGTAGGTCAGCAGCTGCTGAATTTGTGTAGAATGCTGCGAATAGCTTCCTCTCTCTCTTTGGCAAGTTATCCAATAAACTGGAGACCAAGATTTGCAGATTCCTGCTAGCCATTTCAGCAGACATTGGGTCAACATGATTGCGATAACCAACCATATTCTCACACCAACACAAGAGAAGTTGGCTATTCCAATACTACCAGATTATAATGGAAACTAGGTTTCAATACAATTTTATTGTTGGGAAGTGATTAAATGAATAAGCTTTAAAGGATAAAAATGCTACTGGGAGCTATGTCTGAAAAAGCTACTAGAACTGAGTCAATTGCAAAGGAGCTTGCCCCATTCGCAGCAGAACCTGCCTCACTGGGACTATTTGGACTGGCCGTTGCTGCGCTCGTTTTGGCTTCAACCGATCTTGGATTGGCTTCTGTTGCAGCCAAGTCTCTCATGATTCCTTGGACAGTGTGTCTTGGAGCTACCGCCCAGCTCATTGCAGGGATTATTGATTTCAAGAGGAAGAACATTTTTGGTGGGACGGTTTTTACAACCTTTTCGCTTTTATGGTACTCAGTTTCATTGACTTTGTTTATCGCAGTCTTTGGTGGGGTTCCAATAGATATGACCCATTACGGCTTTGGATTGATTGGCTTTCTGGTGTTTGGCATCATCATGACGGTGGCATCGCT
>JBHLKK010000017.1:0-24998 GCA_048886745.1 Candidatus Hodarchaeota archaeon
TCCAGTGGGTATAGCAACCGGCATACTTGCATTATGGACAATAAATAAAAGAAGAACTCTGTAAATTCTCCTCTCTTTTTCTCTTTCAAGGAATGTTGATCTATACCATCTGGTTAGCCTTGGCCTCACTCTGAGAATCACTTGGCTTTTTGTATTTCTTTCAAAGATTCTGGATTTTCAAGAGCGGAGATATCTCCAAGTGTTCTTCCAAGGAAAGCAGCCTTTATTAGTCGTCTCATAATCTTGCCAGATCTTGTTCTTGGAAGATCTCCTATGAATTTGACATCTCTTGGTCTAAAGGGTTTGCCCAGCTGCTTTGCCACTTCTTCTCTCAGTTCGTTTCTTATCTGATCATTGGCCTTGGTCTTGGGCTTCAAAACCACAAAACATGTAATCTCTTCTCCTTTAACTTCGTGCGGTAGCCCTATGCAGGCAGATTCATAGACAGCTGGATGCTCATTCAAGATCGATTCTACTTCAGCCGGTCCGACTCTCTTCCCTGCGACCTTTATGAC
Source organism: Candidatus Hodarchaeota archaeon (assembly GCA_048886745.1). Taxonomy (GTDB): domain Archaea; phylum Asgardarchaeota; class Odinarchaeia; order Odinarchaeales; family JBHLKK01; genus JBHLKK01. The sequence goes on from JBHLKK010000017.1 coordinate 516, forward strand.
ATCATCAACTCTTCCTTGGAGGAACCAAAAGCCGTCTTTGTCAATGTAGGCCAAATCGCCGTGGTGCCAGATTCCAGGCCATTTCGACCAATAGGTTTCAATATATCTTTCTGGATCCTTCCAGAATCCCCTTGTCATGGATGGTGCTGGCTTCCTGCAGATCAGATGGCCAATTCTGCCAACAATTGGTTTCCCATCTTCATCAAAAACATCTATGTCCATACCAAGTCCTGGTCCCCCCAGAGTAGAAGGTTTAAGCGGCATTATAGGTAGTGGCAACAGAAAACAGCCAAAGATTTCAGTCCCTCCCGAGAGGTTTATTATCGGTGAGCGTCCACTGCCAACAGCCTCAAGAAGCCACATCCAGGTATCGGGATCAATGGGTTCACCGGTGTTGCCAAGCATTCTTAGGCTGCTTAAGTCGTGAAGTTTTATCCATTCGTCGCCATATTTCTTGAGCATTCTAAAAACAGTCGCTGAGCCCCCCAAAATCGAAATATCAAAATCTTCAATCATTTTCCATATTCTGTCGGGCTTTGGAAAATCTGGCGCTCCTTCAAATATCAAATGTGTACCACCAAGGTGCTGAACACCTATGATTTGCCACGGTCCCATCATCCATCCAATGTCCGTTATCCATGCAAAAACATCATCATCCTTCAAATCAAGGTTGAAGTATATCTCTTTTGAAGTCTGAAGCAAAGCTCCAATATGGGATATTATGGCTCCTTTTGGCTTTCCTGTGGTTCCAGATGTATAGAGTAATAGAGCAGGATCATCTGCATCCATCCACTCACACGAAGCTTCACCAGGTAAGGCCGAAACTACTTCATTCCACCACAGGTCTCTCTCGGTCGACCAAGGACTATCTATGCCAATTCTCTTGTGAACAATTACTCTTTCAACAGTATCAGATTCCTTGATGGCAGTGTCAGCTATCTCCTTAAGCTTAACAATTCGCCCCCTTCTGAGATATCCATCTGCGGTTACCAAGACTTTTGCCTCAGCATCAAGCAGTCTAACTGCTGCTGCGCTTGGAGCAAAACCGGAAAATATCGGCACTGAGATTGCGCCGATTTTTATCGTTGCAAGCATTCCAATTACTGTTTCTGGAAACATGGGCATGTAAAGGGCTACAGTATCACCTTTATCCACACCGAGCGACTTCAAACCATTTGCAAATCTACCCACCTCATAGTGTAGATCTCCGTAAGTAAATCTCTTGACCTCTTCATTCTCCCCTACCCAGATCAATGCAGCTTTATCCCTGGTTGCAGTATTTGCATGTCTGTCGAGAATGTTGTGAGTTGCATTGATCTTCCCCCCGACGAACCACCTAGCCCATTCAATACCTTTAGTCATGTCCAAAAGCTTTTCATAGGGCTTGAACCACTCGACTCTCAAATGCTCCGTCGCCGATTTCCAAAACCATTCAATGTCCTCTGTTGATCTTTTGATTAAATCTCCATAATCCTTCAAACCATGTTTGTCCATGAAAGCCTTGATATTGCTATTTGAAACAAGAGACTCGGGAGGTTTCCATAAATAATCCGTGCTCATATGCTGTATCCCGCCTTCCCACCACTCCAGTAAACGCGTCACTGATAATTGCATGATCATTTAAATATCTTTCATATTGTTGGCGGTTTATGTTGAAGTAGAAACTCCCAGAGAAGAAGGATTTTTGAATGTAAATCCTAGGCAGCTAAATCAAATGAAGAAGCAAAAACATTACCACACATTTCGGAATATTGATCGCGGTAGCTACTATTAATCTAATAAGGATTTCGAAATGTATATTAGAAGAGGTAAATATAGTCATAATGTTAAATAGCGATCTTTTGGAGTTGAAAGACTTGGGTGACGACGTCAGCGACAAAATCTCTGAATTTGTTAAGATCTTTAATAACGCTTTAACCCTAATTTCGGAGAGATTTTCAAATCAACTTATTCCAAAAGGTCAAACCAGAAATGCTCGCCTTAGCAGCTTTGTTCAATCAATGGGTGATACCGAGGGAGCTTTTGACAAATTCGGAAAATGGATCAAGGCAAATCAGGAGATAGCCGAGTATATCAGGGCGTTCCTGGAGAATCTAAGCAAATCGTCAAATAGAGAAGATGACTTTGTACCCAGAATCAAGCTTTTTGTTATACCCTTGTTTAAGGACATCATAAAAGCCCTTGATACATTGAAGAAGTTCGCCTTAGAAATCGGAGACCTTCTTCCAATGGTCAGGAGAATCGTTGAAGGGCATGATCAAACCTTGCATTCGGTAGCTGAACTACTGGAATTCGTTGGATACAAACCGTCGGAACATAGTTCAGATGTTGAGGATTTCTTTGAAGCTCTCACTTTAAATGAATCCGAGAAAGCAGATAGGTTGCTTGAAAAGATTAGGGAAAATCATGAAAAACTGAAACAGAAAGCAGGTAGGGACCTTGGGATCGATCGAAGAATAGGTCTGGAACAAGGTATATAGTGGGTTAGAAATAGACTTTTGGCTTTTGATGTATTGGAATTCTTGGAAAAGACCTAGAGTTGCTAATTGTGCTTTGCGTTCAAAGAAGTGTGGGGAATATCCCTTTGAATAATCGACGGCATCTCCTATCGGAATCTAGGGCTCTGCCATGAATTGGTAGGGTTCTGACTCGTATACTCTGAAGCTTCCACAATCCTTCAATTCTCGTAGTCTTTTCATAGATACAACTATAGCCGGTGGGGAGTTATCAATGCCAATCCATCTGCGATTTAGCTTTTCGGCGGCGACCATTGTTGTACCTGAACCTGAAAACGCATCCAATACGATATCTCCCCGATTAGATGAGGTCTCTATGATATTTTTGACCATTTTCAGATTTTTCTCCGTTGGGTACTTCGGATATTGAGGATCCTTGAACTTCCAAATGTCCTGCATCTTCTTTCCCTTCTCCATGAATTCTTCAGCGTATATTCTTTTGCGAGGGGTTCCTTTGCTTGACCATTCTATTAATCCGCTCCTATCTAAATCCTCCAATATATCAGGAGAATATCTCCAATGTCTGCCCTTAGGGGGAGGGATCCCTCTCCAAGGATGGCCTGTAGGTCCATTCTTTGTTTCACCTGGAGCATGAAGTGGGTTGGTAGCATATTTCCTCCCGTCTTCATCGGTTTTTGAAAATAGTAGGAGAATCTCTTCTTCGGTAAAAGGTTCTCTGGGATCATTCCAGGTGTAATCAGCAGTCTTTGAGTAGAATAGTATTATGTCCTTCATGTTTCCATAGGCCTTTCTGGGAAAATTCTTTGGATTGCATTTTATCCTTGTAATATCGTTGATGAAGTGCTCTTCGCCAAAGACTTCATCCATAATTACTTTGACGTAATGTCCTATCTTGCAGTCAATATGAAGATAGATGGATCCATCATCAGCTAGGATTTCTTTCATTAGAATGAGCCTCTCTCTCAGAAACTCAAAATATGAGTCTCCACTCAATCTATCCTCATATGCTGTCTTGTCTTTATTGCTGGGGCTTATTGTTGAGGTTCTAGGCTGCCCCAATCTGTAATTCTGATTTGTTGAAAACGGAGGATCGATATATATGAGCCTGATTTTTCCCTTGACTCTCGAATCAGACATTAAGGTTTTCAAAACAGATAAGCAATCTCCAAGTATTAACATGTTAGACCATTCTTTCTCTAGCATCTCAGATCCACATTCCATTATCTCTGCTAATTCAACTTCGGAAGTATCCTTCAAAATCTTCTCTTTTGATTTCTTGTATGGATAGGTGAGCTCATATTCGATAGGCATTTGCACATTCACTCCAATAACATAGTTGGTTATCGACTATTAAATATGAGCCGGAATTCCTGCAATAGTCTCAGACTATCTAGAAACAACTATAGTTTGAGGATTGAAAAACTTAAAATAAGCAGTAATCCAAAAAACAATTATGTGCGCTACAATAATGCCCAAACACTTCCTAACCAAACTTGTGCAAGGGAATATTGACAGTGACGTACATAGAAGGATGGTCAAATATAGCAAGGGGATATTTCCGGGGCCTAGACTAAATGCTGCATTCAGGGGAAAGACACTCAGGCTTCATGGAGATTTCGAGTATGAATCCTTGGTGGGAAGCTTCTTCCTTTGGAATATGGAAGTGAGAAGCTTCAAAGTTGATGGAAAGGTGATCTGCCGCGAGAATAGATCAAAGACCCTGAATGATTTAGGGGTGGAATCTACAATGAAGAAATCAAAGCGACTGTATGAAGTCCAGCTGAAGCAAATAAACGTAGATTCCGATAGTCTGCGAGAGATGTACCTTGCTCTTGATGAATGTTTCCTACTATTGAGCCTAACACCACTAAGTGGGAAGGGTCAATTGAAGACAAAAACCAGGATTCCCAAACCTTCCCTGGAGGAAAGCGAAAAAAAACCTTCTTTCTGTTCAGCTGTAATTCCAGTTTCTGATGCAAATGATATTCTCGGAAAGCTAGTTCATTTGGCAGCTCCGGATTTCGGCGAAGAGGTTGCTATCCCCTTCTCAACGCTTGATCTCAAGAACTATTATGAGATATCAGAAATAGCCCTTCCTGAGACCGGAGATAAGCTATCCACTGGAGAAATCAGACTGAAAGCCCTTAGAAAAGGAAGTGTCAGAAGAAACTTGGAAATTGATGGAAGAGCAATTGAAAAAGCATTTTCATTCACAGCCTAGTTGACTGCGGTATCATAAAGATTTATAAGCGTCTCTATATCATCAGTCTCTAAAGATTGCTGGATGATGAGAATGATGCTTAAGAAAGATCCTAGGGAATCTGCATTCCGAACCGGCACAACTACGCTGGGGCTGGTCTTTAAGGATGGTGTTGTTCTGAGTAGCGAAAGCAGGGTCTCAGAAGGCTTCTATGTGGCAAGCAAAACAGGACAAAAGGTATTGAAGATTACCAATCAGGTTGGTATGACCATTGCAGGGCTTGTTGCAGACGCCCAAGCAATGGTAGACCAAGCAAAAGCGCTTTCAAACCTCTATTATTATGATAAAGGTCGAGCCATTCCCGTTAAAGCTGTTTCCAAAATCATCTCGAACATATTATTTGGCCAAAGGCCATACTATATGGGTGTAAGTCTTTTAATAGGGGGAGTTGACGATACAGGCCCACATCTCTTCAGCTTGGATGCAGCGGGATCTCTCATCGAAGATAAGTATGTCAGTACTGGCTCTGGATCTGTAATTGCATATGGTGTGCTCGAGGATTCGTTCAAAGAAGATCTGGCTGAAGAAGAAGCAGTAAGAATAGCAGTTCGTGCGGTATGGTCCGCGATGCAGCGGGACGTATTCTCAGGAAATAAACTAAATCTTGCAGTTGTAACAAAGGAAGGGTTTAAACACATACCTGAGGAGAAGATTGAATCCTTACTTGGCGAGCTCAAAAAATAATACATTTTCCCCCAATCTTTTCCCAAAGAGATAAGAAAACGGGAGAGATAATCAAACAGCTTTTTTCTCTGCTAGACAAATTCTGTTGGAACCTTCGATGCAGTTGCCACAAGTTCTCCTGCAGCTTTTCGGTTTTTGAGAATTCTCATCTTACTTCCCTTTAGTTTAAACTTGCCAGTAAGTATCCCTTTTATGGGTCCGATTTCGCCTTGAATCAGTTTCTTCCAGTTGGAGTAAGGACCCTCCATAACGAACGCGGTCTCCTTTTCATCTCTGCCTTTCAAGAGACGAGCTTCTCTGCATTTTCCATGCCACAGATCAACATATAGAACCCATTCCTTGTCCAACCCCTCATCAGGTGTCACTATGAACAGAAAATCTCCCTCCCAATTCTTCGCAGCCTCTGCATAAGCTTCACTTTCGTTTATAAGTTTGTGGAACTCTTTTACCCATTCTTTGGATGGAAATCTAACCAATTTCCTACCTCCCGTCTATGAAGTGTTCAATAATGTAAGTCCAATCGCTTATATAGCTTTTTTATGAAGAGGATATGATTATTCTGTGTTCCATCTTGCTAGGAATTTACGGTTTCAAAGCGCTAGTTAACGTTTCGATCTTTTCCTTGTAAGTGCCTGATTCCACTTCCTTTCTAGATATACCCAAAGTTCCGACCACAAACGATTTGGGTACTAGCTTTTTCATTCCTTCAATTGTATTATCGAAACTAGAGCCAGCTCCCACGCAGAAGAAGGCCAGATTCTTACCGCTCAAATCATGATCTGTAATGTATGTCCTTACCGCTGGTGTCATATTGTTGTTCCAGATTGGAGTCCCGATGATAACTGGATCATAGCTGTCAGGATCTTTTTTGACGCTAATACTTGTCAATTTCTTTCTTCCGCTATCATATCCTGCTCGAAGCCATCCAATGGGTCCTGATCTCTTCTTTAAATCAATAATCTCGTCTAGGTCTGCCTTCAATTCCTTTGCAATGGCCTTTCCAACGGTTCCTGTATTGCCAGTTCTCGAATAATATACGACAAGACTCTTCATATGAATCACGAGGGGCTTAGAATTAGACAAGTATTTAACTATTATGGAGAGTCTGTCATTATACAAAGACTATATCAGGTTCGCAATGTTGAGTTGCTCTAGTTTCCCTTTTGTCGGCTTTCCGGTGCTATGATCCCACTGCCTTAATTCATAGTATTCTTCAAGCATTTTTCCCAGATCTGGCGTTCTGCCTTTACTTCCTCCTTCTTTCAAAGGTGCCAAAACGATTCTAGTCAGATAATCATCCTTGCCAGATACTCCAAGCTTGATGTTTAGGCACCTCTTCAGATTGAAGATCCTTTCACCGAGGATATCTAGGTCTTCAATATCGTATTTCTGCCCTATCGAATATGTTAATAGTTTTGCAATCATTATTGATGGCGGATTGCAGAACTGACACATAATCATGGAGTTGTAGACAGTCCTCCAGTTCTGCGCCTTCATTGTAACAGAGGGTTTATCTTTCTCATCAAATCTATCTCCTGAGACTATTCCCAATTCGGGGAATTCTTGTCCGAGATCAACTAGGTACATATCCCCGTTCAGATGACAAGCACCTCGAGGCGAAGTTGAATAACATAGTGCCATCCCAAAAAAGGCTCTGGCATCGTGAAAAGGCATTTCGAGTCCCTTAACTTCAGCAGCATAGTCTAGGGCGTCATATTTCTGAGCAACTCTCCTTACTCCCTCAGCCAAGACATTGCCAAAACCTCTTCTTTGAGCAATCATCCCTATTAGTCGAATAAGGGTGTCAATGTCACCCCACTTGAGCTCAACCCCCTCCGTATCACTCTTGGAAATCTTTCCCTCATCAAACAGATAAGTGACAAATGCTATTGTTGAACCGCAGCTGATCGTATCAATACCATAAGCGTTACAGAGATAGTTTGCATAAGCCAAACCTTCTAGATTATCATTCAGAATAAGTGATCCAAACGCACAGAGAGTTTCATACTCTGGTCCATCCGTTGCAGAGAGCTCATATTTTCCGTCTTTTACTTCAACCACTCTGCCACAGCCGATTTTGCATCCGTAGCATGCTGAGTTTCTAACAAGAATTGTTTCAGCCATTGTTGATCCGCTTATTCTTCCTGCGTTCTCAAAAGTGCCCGAAGTAAAATATCTGTTTGGCATGCTACCCATTTCTTGCGACATTTCAACAAAACCGCCAGTGCCAAGCTGTTTATACATAGCTGTACTCGTGGATTCTCCAATTAGGGTACTTGCTTCTTTGGCAACCTCCCTGAATTCTTCCTCTCTTGCCAGCGGGACTTTTTTGGAGCCAATAACAGCTATGGCTTTGAGGTTTTTCGACCCCATAACAGCGCCCATTCCTGTTCTCCCTGCTGCTCCTTTTCTGCCGGACCCTTTCCTGCCATCATTGACGATTGCAGCATATTTAACTAAGTTCTCTCCTGCCGGTCCAATACAAGCAACACTTATTCTTTTTTCCCCGGTTTCCTCGACTATCGATTCCTGAGTTTCAAAGGTGGTTTTGCCCATGAGGCCCTCGGCTGATCTTAATTCTGCATTACCATCAAGTACCAGCAAGTATACTGGTTTACTGGATCTTCCAATAACAATTAGCCCATCAAATCCTGAGAACTTAAGCATTGGACCGAATCTTCCACCAGAATTTGACTCACCCCAAATCCCTGTCAAAGGGGATTTTGCACATACACAATATCTCCCGCATGAAGGTGCCAGAGTCCCGGTTAATGGACCTGTCATGAAAATGAGGGGATTCTCAATCCCCAGAGGATTAATATTCCTATCTATCATACCATAGAGGATTCCACACGCGAGACCGCTCCCGCCAAGATACTTCTCAGCGAGTTTCTTGTCTGTTTTATCTTCAGATGTTTTGTTTTTTGATAGATTTACTCTTAATATCCTCCCAGTGTAACCCATTTGTATTCCCCGTTTAGAAGTCCACGCTTTTGCCCTCGTATGTGTACAGGAAGAGTTTCTTGTAGTCCTCTTCGCCCGGCACACGAGGATTAACAACAGTCCCTGTCGATTCTACTGCTTTGTTAACTAATTCATCCAGTCTCCCTTCAAACTCTTCACGTGGAATATCCATATTCTCTATTGTTGGTGGCGAACCAATTTCCTTCATTAGATTTCTCACGGATTCAATGAATTTTCTGGCTCTATCTTCATTGGCCCCCTTGGTAATGCCTATTGCTCCAGCCAATTCAGAATATAGATTGGCTGCCTCAGATAGGTTATATTCCATCACGTAGGGCAGGAAAACTGCCACGGATCTACCGTGGGGTACATTGAAAACAGCTCCAAAACTATGTCCCATTGCATGAGCGATACATATTTGTGAATTTCCAAAAGCTAGCCCGGCCATTGTAGCGGCATTATGCATTTTTTCTCGTGCTTCTGGATCGTTTTTGCCATTCCTGAATGCTCTCGGCAGATACTTGAATACAAACTGAACTGCCCTTAAAGCAAAAGCATCACTGAAATCATTCTTCCACTGAGCGGTGTAGGCTTCAATGGCATGAACTAAAACATCCATTCCAGTATCTGCTGTTAGCCTCGGAGGTAGGTTTGAAACCAAAGAGGGATCTAATATAGAAATGTCTGCAACCACTTCTCTTGAAGCTAATTCGAGTTTTACCCCCATATCCAGATCAGTGATCACTATCGCCCAAGTCACATCTGCACCTGTTCCAGAAGTAGTGGGGATGTTTATTAGACGTGCTTTCTTCCTCAGGTCAAGCTTTTTGAGTGGATCAATATTCTCTATGGTCAAATCAGGTCTTTCATATAAGACCCACATGGCTTTCGCTGCATCCATACACGATCCACCGCCAAGACCAATGATCCAATCTGGCTTGAATTCGGAAATGACTGCTTTACCTCTTCTAATGGTCTCCTTTGATGGCTCTGGCTCAACCTCATCAAAAACATGGACTTCAGTTTTCTCCTTTAATTGCTTCTTTACTTTATCGACTATGCCTAAATCCTTCAATACTCTGTCAGTTACAATAAAAACCTTCTCCCCTTCGAGCTCACCTAAATACTCTAAGCTCCCCTCACCAAAGACGATTGTCCTAGGTGAGCTAAAGAACCACATAATACACCATCTCACACCATTTCTATTTGAACTGCGTCTTCACTTTCATTGTCGTTGAGACGAGTTCTTTGGCAGCTTTCGTAGCTCTCATTACCTTCGCCATGTCTCCCTTTAGTTTGAATTTGTTTGTTAGCAAGCCTTTGATTGGATCTATTTTCCCTTGAAGAAGCTTCTTCCAGTTTGAGTACGGGCCTTCATAAACAAACGCAGCTTTCCTTTCGTCTCTACTCTTCAGAAGGCTGGCCTCTCTGCACTTCCCATGCCATAGGTCCATATAGTAAACGTACTCTCTGTCTAATCCCTCATCCGGTGTAATTATAAAGAGAAAGTCTCCTTCCCAATTCTTTGCGGCTTCTTGATATGCCTTGTTTTCGTTCAATATTCTGTGAAATTCCTCGATCCATTCTGCTGAAGGAAATTCAAACAATTTCTCAACCTCCCCTAATCTTGAGTGAAATCATAATATTGACTCTATGACTTATAGGCTTTATCGGTGAAAAAAAAGAAAGTCGGTTAGATGGGTTTGAAATATCTTATGTCGTTAATTGATCCAGTTCGTTTATCTTTCTCCTCAAAAACTGCCTTAACTTCCATGCCGATAAAGACATCCTCTGGATTTACCTCGTCGATTTTGTGAATCAAACCACCTTTTGCATCCATAATCTCAATGAACGCAAAGATTGTTGGTTTTTCCAGAGGCTTACCTTTTTCATCAAGATATGCCGCTGTAAAAGTGTGAACTATCCCTTCATCGCTTACTTCTGCCCAATCCTCACATTTCCCAAAACATCGCTCACAATACATCTTTGGTGGAACAAACATAATGTTACAATCTTTGCATCTTACTCCAAAGATCTTGCCATTCTCCTTGATTTCCCTGAAGAATCTCTCTCCTGCAACTCCCAACGTGTATATATAATCCGTCTCCATGTGTCCAAACCAATGTTTTATGTCGCGTGGATCTCTAATTTTTTCAATTGACACACCAATCCTCCTCCTATATTGGCTTGAAGTGAATTATGTCCGTTACCGAACCTTCTCTCTCCTTCGCAGGTTTCCAAACTGCTTTGACCCGCAGTCCAAAGAGTTTCCCAGCTTTGGCTTCTTCGATGTTAACTCCGTCTACCATGTGCATAATACCCATGTTATCAGATGCTCCATCGAACTCTATTACGGCAACTACAAGTGGTTTCTCAAGTCTTTCCCTTTCAACTGAAATGTAACTCACGGAATATGTTACAATTCTTCCTGTGTCCTTGACGAATACCCACTCGTCTGTAGGTCGGAAGCACCACTCACAATACATTCTTGGCGGAACCATTATCCTACGGCATTTGTTGCATTTCCTGGCAACAACTCTCCCATTTTTCAGCTCCTTTAGGAATCTGCTTATGGCAATTCCTGCACTCCATGCATATTTAGCGTCTGGTCGCCACTTGGAAGTTAGTACTTTCTTCTCTTTGAAATCTTCAGACGTTAGGGGGTGACCCGGATAATCCTTTATCTTTTCACTCATTCTTACCTCCTCCATCAACTCCTCATGACTATTACTGTACCTACCTGCATCAAATCTCCCCAGGCTTGTGCCAATCCAGTTCGGGCGTCTTGAACTTGCCTTTTCCCTGCTTCTCCACGAAGTTGCCAGAATATCTCACAAACTTTCATCATGCCTGCTGCTGCTATTGGATTGCCAACTCCGAGTAAGCCACCTGAGGGATTTATGGGTAGATCCCCATCTCGTGCTGTAATACCTTCTTTTGTCAATCTTGGTGCTTCGCCCTTTCGGGCAAGCTGAAGCCCCTCCATGTGATGGAGTTCCTTATAATCAAAGGGGTCGTACACCTCTGCCAGATCAATCTCTTTTGGTGGGTTCTTGATTCCTGCCATTCTGTATGCCATTCTGGCGGCATATTCGACATATTTTGGGTAAGCAAGCTCTCTATTTGTCCAGTGGGTAGAGTCAAGACACCATCCTACTCCATCTATCCAAACAGGAGAATCGGTCTGCCTCTTAGCAACATCCTCAGAGCTTAGAACGATCGCTGCTGCCCCATCAGAGACAGGACTAATGTCAAGCCTTTGAACTGGCCAAACAAGAACCTCCGAATTTAAAACATCTTCTATTGTTATCTCTGCAGGTATTTGGGCACAAGGATGATCCATAGCATTTCTTTTGTTCTTGACCGCAACAGCTGCAATGTCTTCCTTCCTGATGCCATATTTATACATGTATCTATGCATTTCGAGAGCAAATATCCAAATCAAATTGGGCTCCAGTGGCCGAGTTATTATGGGATCCCAGATTGTTGAAAACGCATATTGCGGATGCGGGTGGGTTGGACTCATCTTTTCTTCTGCAACAACAAGACATGTATCAAATAAGCCTGAAGCTACATGCCACCATCCTGCAATTGGCGCAAATACTCCGGTTCCTCCTCCAACGTACACTCTGTAGTAAGGTTTCCTCCATCCACCAGCACCATCCACCAAATACTCTGATTTCATGTGTTGCCCATCAAAAGCGTCTGGAGCTGTCCCCAGCACCACACAATCGATGTCTTTAAGTGTCAGTCCTGATGCATCCAATGCCATTTTTGCTGCTTCCCAGCACATTTCTCTTCCTGTTTCCAGCATTCTTCGTCTAAACAACGTAATTCCGGCACCGATGGCTGTGACACGGTTCTTAATCATAATCTTCCCTCCCAATCTCGTTATCAAAGACCACTACAGCTCCTGTGGCTGTCGGAATTCCTCTCCATATTTGTGCAATGCCTGTCTTTACATCCAGTATTTGCCTTTTCCCAGCGTCTCCGCGAAGCTGCAGAACTACTTCCATTGCCTTCTTTAAGCCGTCTGCTTCAAGAAGGTTACCGCATCCAATTGAACCTCCAGAAGGGTTAATAGGAAGGCTCCCGTCTCTCTGCGTTGCTCCCTCTCTAACCAGCATACCTGCAGCTCCCCTTTCACATAGACCCAAGGCTTCCATATGCTGAAGCTCTTTGTAGGAGAATTTATCATCGATTTCAGCGAAGTCTATTTCTTCTTGGGGTTCTGTGATTCTCGCCATTCTATATGCCATTCTTGCTGATTTCTCCGCATATATCGCCCTGCCCCATTCTCTAGACTCTAGCTGAATTGTGTCCGAGCACCATCCCACACCTTCTATCCATATTGGCAAATCTGTTAACTGTCTTGCCATTTCTTCTGAGGCCAGAACCATTACTACGGAAGCATCTGCCAGCGGACTGATCTCAAGATCCTTCAAGGGATAAAACATGGTCTTGGAACTTAGCACATCCTCTGCTGATAAATCTGCCCCAAATGCAGCGTACGGATTATCCAGGGCATTTCTCTTGTTTTTCGAGACAACCATGGCGCATTCCTCCAACGATGTATCAGTCTCAGCTAGATATCGTGTCATTTCGAGTCCAGCAATGTAGAATGGATGTCCGCCCAAGGGTCTATGATGGACGGGATCAAGTGCAAATGCTACTATGCCTTCAAAAGTCAGGATGTCGGAAGCTTTGCTGTGGGCCTCAACCACCACAATATCAAATAATCCGGTGCATATTTGCATATAGCCAGTTATCAAGGCTAACAAACCATCTGTAACGGTACAGACGGATTTCAATACTCCGCCAATCTGATCTGGAATGAACTCATCGAATATACTATAACCTTCCCAATAGTCCTCTGAAGCTGCTATGAAGCTATCAACATCCCTTCTGGGATCTACTCCTGCATCCTCATATGCTTTGGTCGCTGCTTCAAACATCATCTCCTTAAAAGAAACATCCGGTGTCGTTGATCTGATCTCGGTACTCCCTACACCAACAACTGCTACTCTCCTCAAATCTTTCGCTCTCCTGAAGCTGATTTCTCGTGACTGAGTGAAGATGACTTATGATGTAAGGAAACTTATAATGTTTGCCTTGTCAATTCCTTTCCAATAGAATCAAAGAGATGGCGATTCATCTTAGGCCTTGCATCCCCACACATACATCCATCCGAGTCCTGCTCTGATTCGCCAATATGCAAATTGTGCTTGGGAAAGGAAATGTTCTATCTCAGAAATCGTATAACTTGACAAAAAAGATGTAATTGGCTCATTACCTTCCCTAAGCTTCGCGGGCCCCGTTTTTGAGGCGAATGTTAGAAACCAGTAAAATAACCTGCGACCGTCCCTTCTAAAATCAAATAAAAGGAATCTTCCTTTGGGCTTCAAAATTCTATATATTTCTTTTAATGACTGTTTTGGGCGGGACCAGTGATGCAAAGAAAAGGTGCTTACTACAAAATCAACTGTTCCCTCTTTAAAGGGCATTCTCTTGATGTCTCCCTTCCTGAATTCTACCTGATTGCTTAGTCCGAGAGAGATTAGGTTGGTAGATGCCCTCCGTATCATTTCTTCAGATATATCCACTCCAACAATCTTCAGGTGAGGAATCTCTCTGGAAATTCTCATAATCAGATAACCTGGACCACAGCCGACATCCACTAAGACTCCCTTAGGATCGAATTTCTTTAGTTGTCTCACAATTGCTCGACGTATGAACTCAAAACCCTGCCACTGACTGACTCTATCAAAAGCTTGCACCACCTCAGTATCCTCCATACTCTCATCGCAGGGTTGATGAGGAAGATTCATTTGGGGATAACCTAGAAGTGGGATCGCTAATGATAGAAGGACGAAAAGTATGACTATCCAGATTAACATATCAGTTCATCCCAGTTCTTCCTCTATTTTAGCGGGTTAGCATTCGAATTCTCTTCCTAAGATATCAACCCTCAGAAAGAGGGAAATGTTAAATTATTATAGTGCATATTAATAGCCAACTCTCATTAAAAAGGATATTTTGAAATGAGGTAAGCGATATGGCTTTACTGTTCTCTGATGAGGAAATGGAGTTCAGAGAGAAGGCAAAGGATTTTGTTCGTAGAGAGATCGTGCCGAAGGTTGATGAAATAGAGAAAGATAATGTATTTCCCAAAGATATCATCAGAAATCTTGGAAAAGAGGGATTCCTTGGAATAATGCATCCTCAGGAATATGGTGGATCTGACAAGGGAATGGTATACGAGATCATCTTGGCAGAGGAAATCTCATCTGTTGTACCAAGCTTAGATATGTCACGAATGACTTCGGCAACGCTTTATGGCATATCCATTAATAGAAACGCGACGGATGCGCAAAAGAAGAAATACCTAACCCCGATAATTGAGGGGAAGAAAATCGGTGCGATCGCGATAACGGAGCCCAACGCTGGTTCAGATGTTGCAGCTATGGAAACAACGGCCCAAAAAGATGGAAATGACTGGATTATTAATGGGGAGAAGCGATTCATAACAAATGGCAGTGTTTCAGACTATATGATTCTTTTTGCTATAACAGACCCGAATGTGGATCCAAGACAAGGTATGACTGCTTTTATTATTGAATGTGACAGGCCTGGTTTTAGGGTCATAAAGGATTATGATTTAATGGGCATGAAAGGATGCAGAAATACCCATTTTACTCTCGAAGACTATCGGATCGGAGAAGAGAACATATTAAGAGAACCAAATGAAGGATTCAGAATCTTGATGGATGAGCTGGATTCTGAAAGAGTAGCAATTGCAGGTGAAGCTGTAGGATATGCACGAGGCGCTTTTGAAACTGCTGTGAAATATTCGACAGAAAGAGTGCAATTCAAACGCCCGATCAGGAAATTTGAGGCTATTAGTTTCAGAATAGCTGATATGGGTGTAAAGATTGAGGCAGCGAGGCTTTTGACACTCAGGGCAGCAAGGATGGTAGATAAAGGCTTGAGAGCTACTAAAGAAGCATCCATGGCCAAATTGTTTGCAACAGAAATGGCTTTTCAAGTATGTGATGATGCCCTGCAGGTGCTCGGAGGAATCGGATATACAAACGAAGCAGTGGTGGAGAAGCTTATGAGGGATTCTCGTCTCATGCGAATTGGTGGAGGTACAAGTGAAGTCCAGAGATTCGTTATTCAGCGAGAGATATACAAAGAGCTTGAAGAAAAGAATCGAAAAGAGTCTTAAGGTGTCTTTCAAAGAATAAGCGGGTCATAAATAAAGTGCTCAGGCTCTGTCTTTTCTGGATTCTGTAGTTGCCAAGATATTCCAGTTGATCCCCAAGAAATATTATCTAAATCGGCTAAGGAACTACGAATCGATATACGATATGCTCCCCTGCAGTTGGACTCTCTCTAGCAATTCTAATAACATCCCCCACTCTCCCACCTATGGCAATAACGGCCACATCTGTCACTTTTATTTGGGGGAGTTGATTCAGACCTATTTTATATTCTTGCAGTAATTCCTCGACTTCATCCGGTGAAAGTATTGTATGTTCTGGCACTAATTCATGTAAGAATATGTTTGATGGTGGAAGGCGGCCGGGGATTAGCTCGATATTTTGACTTTTCGCTTCTTTCTTAATGGCGGCACTATATTTTTTTTCGGCTACAATAATACCTTTTTCAACACCCTTTTCTTCCATGAATTTATATAATTTCTTAATACTGGCAACTCCGACTATTTTCTTATGAACGGCAAAAATGGCTGCCTTCTTTCCTTTTTCGACCTCAACTATGTATCTTGTCATTCCTTCTTGTCTCTCTTTTTCAAGCAGCTTATATCCTCTTAGCTCAATAAGGCTTTTTACCTTTTTCTCTTCTATGGTTTCTTTTTCCAAAGCGGAATTCACCTCTCAAACCAGAACCCAAGATCGGGTTTCCGGATTTCCGATATGAGGAATCAACGCAACACCAACATCATGACAGTCACTGGGACTACATGTAACTGGATTCTCGTTTATTTTCCTATTATATAAACCTAATTTAAGATTTGGGGCGTACACTTAAGTTGGGTTTGCTCTTAAGTAGACTCGGAAAACAGAGGAAAAGTATTAGTCACTACTCTTAGCCAATTGAGAACCAACAGAAAAATCTCAAGACTATTGCATTATTAAATCTGTTTGGGAATCTTATCAAATCTCTCAAAATCCAGTCCATAATGGGTGATCTGCCCCTTTGATTGTTCTCAAAGCATCTTAGAGAAGTTATCTAAGAATGCAACATACGATTTCTCAAGAGTTATGAGGCCCCCAGTCGGCCCATCTTCTCCCACGACCAAATACTCATCGGGGGCATGGGCTCTTAGCCCGTGTCCCAAGCCCCCCATCACAAAAGGCAAATTCAAGGGGTCACGATTAAACATGCAGAATGGTGCACTTCCAGCAAGATGGGGCCATATCTCCGGCTCGAATCCAAACTCTCGATAGGTCTCAACTATTGCTTGGGCAGCTGGTTCCTTAATACTTGTCTTGGCCCAATCATACCCTTCCTGAAGATCTCTTATTCTGATCTCATTAAAACCAAGACTATCAAGATGTTGTCTTATTCTGGGAAGGACTTCAGTCACCGTCATATTCGGAATTAGCCTTACATCCATTTTCACTGTTATTCTATGGGGCAGAACAGTCTTTGTACCGGGTCCAGTATAACCACTCCAAATGCCATCTATGTTTAAACTTGGCGTATAAAGATATTTCAGTAGTGCTTCTTTTCCATGGACATCGTCAACGAAACGTTCGATTCTATAATCATTCTTCATTGATTCTTCATCGAATGTCTTCTCAAGTTTTTCCAAAAGCTCCATATCCTCTTCAGAGGGTGGAATAACGTTGTCGTAAAAACCATCAATAACAACCTTGTTCCCGTCCTTTGAAGTGAATGTACTCAAGGCCTGTATCATGCGTAAGGCAGGATTATCAACACAGCCCTTAAGGCTTCCATGGATGTCAAACTCCGTTGGTCCATATCCCCAACTCTTTCCCTCAAGTTCAAGTTCAAAGTATATTATCCCTTTCACACCGAGATACATCTGAACCTTGCCTTTTTGATCCTGAGAGGTCCACGGGAAGAATACAGCATCGGCTTCTTTTAGCTTATCCAAGTATCTCTTAATGAATTCATGCAGATGGCGACTCCCCAGCTCCTCCTCGCCTTCGGCTACAAAGATCAGATTCACCGGGATTTCTTCACCAACCGCTTTTATGGATCTGCAGGCATTGATGAAGGCACCAAGCTCCCCCTTTGTATTATATGCTCCTCTAGCTACAAGGCACTTACCAAAGGGATCTACGTCAACAACTCGTCCCTCCAGAGGCTCCACAGTCCAGCCTGGCTCATCTACTGGTTGAGTGTCATACATCATGTATATGATGACCGTTTTATCCGCATGGGCATTGTAGAAGCCATAAACGACAGGATTCCCTGATGTCTCGACAAGTCTAGCTTCTTGACACCCCAAATCCTTCATATAACCCTTAATGAGCTCAGCACATTCCCAAATCCCTTTTTTTTCAGCAGAAATTGATGGTTGTCGTACAAGCTTCTGAAGAAGACCAAGGTGATTCTCAAAGGCACCCTCGATATGTTGAAACACCAACTCCCTATCCAAATATCCTACACCACCCAGACTCTTCATTATTCATCTGCTATAATATAACAATATCGATGAAAGAAGAAATCGCCCTACAGGATAATGAATAATAACTAATATATCCTAACAGTCCTGATGAGAGATTTTCCTTTACTGATAGCAATCAGACTAAGGAGAGTATTGCATGGTGCTCATAGAAATAGCTCATGGTATTCCTGAAAATCAAAAACTAAGAGTGGCTGAAATCATTTTTGATGCCTTTGAAGACAAGTATAAACATATTTTCGGACCTAGAAAGAGATCCATCTATGCACTAGTGCAATTCTTGAGGGAAGACAGAACGATAGTGGCCCTCCAAAAAGGAACAGTGATTGGTGTTGGAGGGCTCAAGTTTGGACGGAAAGGATTCATTGATCCAAACCTCTCGACTATTGTGCGAATTCTGAAACTGGGAACTCCCAGGGCCGTGATCATGGGATGGTTTTTCTATTTGGCCAGAGTTGAGGAAAACGAGCTTTTTATTGACTCCTTGGCAGTTGCAAAAGACATGCGCAGTAAAGGAGTCGGGAGTTCTATGATAAATTCCATAGTTGACTTCGCAAGATCAAAAGGATATTTGAGGGTTAAACTCTGGGTTATGGAGAAAAACTGGAGAGCCAAAAAGCTTTACAAGAAAAAAGGATTCAAAGAGGGAAAGACTCATAGCATACCTTTTCCTTGGGACAGGATTTTTGGCTTCAGGAAAGTATATGAGATGACTCTTCAAATTACTTGACTTCAGGTCATTTCCTGACATCACATACGCCTTTTGCTAAGGCTGGGGGTAGTTCACTTGGCACTCTCATCATCTTCCATAATGCCAAACTCGTTTCCCTCAGTATCACTGCAAAGGGCAAACCATCCTACTCCAGGAACTGCCATCTTATCTAGGATCTTTCCCCCAGTCTCTTCAATCTTCTTGGCGAATTCATCTCTGGAAGGAACACCAATTGTTAGAATGACCTTGGGATACGCCTCTTCCCTTTTTGACAAACCGCCGTTGATGCCAGGTTCTTCTTCTCCACCGGTCTTAATCAACCAGTATTCGGTGGGTCCCTCCCAGTAATTGAACTTCCAGCCAAAAACATTGCTGTAAAACTTCATAGCTCGATTTGTATCTTCTGCGTCAATATCGAAATGAACAACTCTTGGCATTTGTCTCACCTCAAAACTGCTCGTTGAGAAGTGATTCTATTACTCCACTGATAAACATTTGGCTAGAGATCTTAAGGAATAACTTGGGACTCTCGTCTTTATTATGCTTGATGTTCTGCTAATGTGATTTACCAATGAACTTCTCCGGATCCTCATCAAAGGCCTTTTTACATCCTGCCGCGCAGAAGTAATAGATCTTTCCTTTGTACTCACTCCTCCATTTCGCCGTTTTCTCTTCAACCTTCATATTGCAAACCGGGTCTGTAGCCAAGATCTTCACCTCTGTGATCCTATCTCTCTGAATTCACTTAATCTTTTCGAATAGTTAGAACATATGTTCTAAAGATTCATTCCTGATAATTTTGCTTTGTTTCTTCTATTAAACCAGCTAGTTCCGCCGACTATCTTCACTTTCATTCCGTTCTCCTTTGCTTTCTTGATTATGAGATTACATATTCTATCCGGCCTTCTTGAGTAATCTACACCCAAAAAAAAGAAATGGATTAACGCATCCCAATGAACATCCATGTAGGTTCTTCTATTCTTTGCCTGCTTGGCAAGGATGTGGATTCTCCCCCATCCCCATTTTTTTCTGGCCTCAAGCCTTTTTTCTTTGATTTCAATAGTATCAAATCCTAATTTCCTGATGAGTTGAGCTAATTCACAAATTTCAATATCCAGTTCCAAATCCATGACCATCATCCTACAATAGCTATTAGGTAATCATAACAGAAATCTATATTAATTTGGTAGTTGATTATTGATTGGAGGGTGATACTGTGCCTGTTATCAAGATAATCGAGCTTGTGGGTGCTTCAACGAAAAGCTGGCAGGAAGCTGTTGACAATGCAATCATAGAAGCAAGCAAAACGATTCGAAATATCCGTGGTATCGATGTCATTGGCTGGACAGGAAGAGTTGAAGGCAAAAAAATAATTGAATACCGTGCAAATGTCAAGATAGCTTTCCTTGTTGAAACAGTAAGAGAGTAAGTTCATGCCATTTCCTCTATGCTGATGCGAATTAAGTCGGATAACTGGTTTCTGTCTATGAGACCAGCTTATAGTGGTCACCATCTATCTTTATTCTTCCCTCAATTTTTAATTGCTCTAGGTGCTTCATAATCATCTGTCTTTCCCAATAGCGAAGCAACGGCTCAGCATAGGGAAATTTCCCATAAATTGGGGCAGATTCCACGAGCTGGTTAATATCCTTCTTTGAATTCAATAGCGAAAGTATTTTTTCATCCCTTTCTTCTATTCTTCTGTAGAACTGATCAAATTCGAAGTCAATATCTTGATTGACGACATCCCTGTGAGACGATACAACAACTTTGGGAGATAGAGCTTTGATTTTCTTTATTGATTCTTTGAATTCTGGAAGACTGGATTCTCTGTGGCCATACCAAGGAAATCGTGTTAGATCATAATCAAACGATAAGAGTATTCTCTCCCTTTCCTCATAGAAGCAATAGTGATCTTTCGTATGTCCCGGCGTATAAATAGGCTTAAGGGTTGTTCTCCCGAAGTTATAGACCATCTTTTCATCAAACTTGTCGGTTGGCATACAATCCCTAAACCCTGTGAACCTTTTTATCGTTTCTCTCCAGAGTGGAGCAAGTTCTTGACTGACAAATCTCTCTGAAAGCAAAATCATGTTTCCACTTGTATCAAATCCCTGCTGAGGAACGTGAATAGATTTGTCCTTGAACATCCAGTTACCCGCTGAGTGGTCTGGATGCGTGTGAGAGTTGATCACATAACTGATATCGTACTCTTTTCTCATTTTTTTCAGGGTCTCAGCTCCACAACCTGTATCTATCAGAACAGTCTGCTCGTCCAGAATCAACACAGAATTAGAATAAGGAAACTTGCCGTTTTTTTATCCTTTTAATAATAGAATCTGACCTGTAACCTGACTTACGCTTCTATCATCTCGTTTCATTCACATGAGCCCTCCTATGCTTACCATAAATCCCAAATTCTCAAGTATTCGTTTGAGCTCGTTTAGAAAGGCTTTCTTGGGAGGGCTTGCCCTGATGTCATATTGACGATTCAACATTTTGTACTTGTTTATTCCAAGCTCGTGGTATGGCATAAGATCAATCCTATCAATGCCCTCAAGATCTGCCAGATAAACCCCAATCTCACGAATGTCTTTTCCTGAAGATATATTGTAGCCCGGGACTACCGGTATTCTAACTATTAGATCCGTGCCCGTAAGTGTAATTCTCTCAAGGTTTTGTAGAATCCGTCTATTTGACACGCCAGTCATTTCTCTATGGAGCAGAGAGTCGATAATCTTGGTATCATAAAGAACCAAATCTGTTTCTTCCAGCGTTTCTTTTAAGACCTTCCAAGGAGCGTAGCCGCTTGTCTCCAAGGCTGTATGTATTCCCTTTTGATGGGCAGCCTTGAAGAGCTCATTGAGAAATCTAGGCTGCAGGAGCGGCTCTCCACCGGTCGCTGTAATACCCCCACCTGAAGTCCTAAAAAAGGGGATATCCTTCTCTACTTGATCAATGACTCCCTCTAACGTGGAATGAAACCCGCAAATGCTCAAAGCTTTGCTGTTGCATGCCTCTGTGCATTCTCCACACACATCACATATTCTGCGATTGATTATGATTCCGCTTAGCGATTCTGCTATTGCATTCACAGGACAGCTGTCAACACACTCATAGCATTTGATGCACTTTGAATTATCAATCATAATCTCTGGAAAAGGGTTCAAGGATTCAGGATTATCACACCAAAGGCACCTGAGTGGACATCCCTTGAGAAAGATAGTGGTTCTTATTCCTGGTCCATCATGTAGTGAACATCTTTGTATGCTAAATATCAGACCCTTAGCTTGAGTGTCATTTCTTTTCATTAGGGTTCCTCAAGACATTTGCTGATTATTTCATTCTGCATCTCTCTGGTTAAGTCAACGAAGTAAGCCGAAAAACCTCCTACTCTGACCATTAGGTGTCTGTATTTCTCGGGGTTTTTCTGTGCGTCCAGCAGCTCTTTTACATCTACGATGTTAAAGTGAACATGCATACCACCGAGTTCCAGATAGGTTTTAATAAGGGCTTTCAAGTTGCCAAGACCTTCCTCACCTTCAAATAAGGTCGGAGAGAGCGTTATTGTGTATGAGATTCCATTCGGGAAAAGAGCATGATCAATCTTTGTTACTGATCTTATGGCTGCTGTTACCCCGTCTCTTTCTGATCCTATGCATGGAGAAATGCCATTGCTCAGGGGATCTCCATGTTTTCTGCCACTCGGAAGTGCCGCTGTCTGGAACCCCAATCCGATCTGTGTAGATAGTGAATAGATGCCCGGTGTGAAGTCTCCTCCTCTTACATTCTTGTATTTCCCTATTTCCTCACTATACATTCTTGCCACGAGTTTAGCATATTTATCTGCAATATCATTGTCGTTGCCATATTTCGGGGATTTGTTAATGAGTAGCTGTCTTAATTCCTCATTTCCTTCAAAATCATTCTTTAAAGCTTTTAAGAGTTCTTTCATGCTCACCCTGCTGTCGGAGAACACCATTTGATCTAGGGCAGCCAGAGAGTCTGCAACATCACCTAGCCCAACTCCTTGGACACCCGTGAAATTATAGATCGCGGAGCCTGTTGTTATATCCTTTCCACTCTCAAAGCATCCATCCACGCAAAGCGAAAGAAATGGAGTTGGCTTAAGGTCTCTGTTCGCAATCTCAATTGAATTTGATCCGATAACCATTTCTTTTATCAGACTTGAGAGTTGATTTCTGAATGCATCTATCACATCATTAATTGATTTGAACTTAGTAGCATCTCCAGTTTGCAATCCCACGATTTCTCCAGAAGATGTGTTTACGCCATTGTTCAGTGCTAAATCCAAACACATAGGCAGATTAAACAAGGCCGCATCAGAAGAGGGAAATGCCTTCCCGAAGGGGGAAAGCTCAACACATCCAATGGTTGCATAATCCCTAGCATCCTTTATAGGAATACCTTTCCTCGATAACGCCTCGATAATTACGCCATCATTGAACACTGCTAGATTATTCGTTCCAGATGCCATTATTTCTGTTACAGTGTTCCACAGCTTCTCCGGGGAGTCCCTATGAAGCCTAACATGGATGTTGGGCTGCCTTAGAGCAACTCTTCTGTTGGCCTCAATCATAACGTAGGTAAGCTCATTTGTCGCGTCTTGACCCTTTTCATTGATACCACTCAATGTAACCGCCTGGTTGGTGAGCAGTCCGCTAAAATACATTGTTAAGAAGGAGTCAAATAGCGGCAGAATCTCACAGGTCTTTATCCACAAACATGAAACCAGTTCCACAGCCTTCTCAAAATCCAGAATTCCTGCTTCAGTATCTTGCTTGTAATACTTGTAAAGATACTGATCCATTCTCCCCATTGAAATCCCTTGTTCGTAATTCTCTTGGTGTAGTGCAAGCTGAACAAACCATATGAATTGCAGTGCCTCATGAAATGTTTTGGGAGGTTTAGCAGGCACGTTTCTGCAAATATCTGATATAATCTGGAGTTCTTCTCTTCTCCCAGGATCCTCTTCCTTCTTAGCGAGCTCACTTGCTTTTTTTGAACATCTCTCGGCAAATCTTATTATGCTTTCAGCAACCAACTCAGCACTCTTGTAAAACAAACTTTTATCTGTTGAATCTGGATCTACTTTTTTGATTTCCTCATATTCGGCGATTCTCTTCTTAGCCATCTTTTTGATTCTTTCAAAACCTACCGAAATGAGGTGAGGATAGTTTATGCTTACATGAGAAATGCCTGCCAGCTCTGTTAGAACAAAAAAGGCACCTTCATAAAGCCTATCTATCACCTTGCTTGGGGTAACATGCTCAGCATATTCAGGTATTGATCTTGTGGACCAATAAGGCTCCACTTCTTCTCTCAGAATCCTCAACTCTTCGTCAGAAATGTCGAAAGGATTTATATCGCGTGTTCTGATATCCTCCAACTCAGGAAAAGCTCTTAGACCTATGCCTTCGGGGAATATAATTGCTCCCGGAGGTTTACTAACCATAGTTCCTACTATAAGCTCTCCCGGAAAGATATCGATTGGTATGTTGTCCATAATATTTGAAAAGGCCCTGGCCTGTCTAATTATCATGGGTTCCGTATCAGTCTGTTTCATAGATTCAGTGTAGTATCTGGCCCTTTCAATGCATAAGCTTGGTTTAGTTCTCAGCATTCTTTCTCTTAGCGATTCAATTCTTAAAGAAAAATCCATACTTCTAGCATTTTTCTTCATTAT
>JBHLKK010000018.1:0-23614 GCA_048886745.1 Candidatus Hodarchaeota archaeon
CAATATGCTTGCTTTTTGCATATAAGATATAAGTCCTCATTTCTCAGGTGCCATTTCTCAGGTACCTCCATAAGAGGTGTTGTTTTGCGCAATTAGATGCAGAAATCTTAGAACATATGTTCCAAGAGATTTCTTGATTTCATTGGTTTTTCACTCTTCTGCGGCAAGTAAGATTATTAAGAGTATGGAACTACTACTGTACATAGGAGGGGTATTCTCGTGGTTGGAATTGAGAAGAGAGATGGGAGGAGTGAAGATTTCGTAGCAGAGAAGGTTGTTGTGAGTGCTGTCAAGAGCGGAGCTCCTGCGGATGTTGCCCGTGAGATAGCGAAGAAGGTCGAAGCCAGAATAACAGAGGGTATATCTACAAAAGAGATTAAGAGAATGATCTTGGAGATGCTCAGAGAAAAAAATCCGGAGTGGGAGAAGAACTGGCTCATCTATGATAGGGCAGTCAAAAAAAGAGTTGATTAAGAACTGCAGGAAGATGAACAGACCCAGATAATCTGTTCCGATTAACCACCTTAATAGTTTCCGCTCCAATTCTCAGCCGTGTCTCTGCAGTATAATCTGAAAACCAAATTCCTCTAACCATCAGACTCAAAAAGCTGGATTATTCTCTATGCGGGTCAACTTACTCCATTCTTTCAGATCTGAATTCCTTTCCAATGCGAAACGCTTGACCAAGGTGTTCGCCAACTCTCCAATAATTATCATCATAAGGCGAATATATGATGGGTTTAATCTTTTTTATGTCTGGCAAACCTTTGGTAAGATATTTCTCTTCCGTATAGACTTCCACAATCTCTCCAATGAAAATCTCATCTATTCCCCCAAAGAATAGGCTGACAATAAGTTTGCACTCAAGATTGATGGGGCATTCCATTATCATAGGTGCTGTTGTGAGTTTTCCATAGAATGTCTCGAAAATGTTTGATTTATCTACTTTGTGTCCGGAGACTATGCCACAATAATCTGTTGCTTTTATCATTTCCTCTGATGGAATATTGACACTGAAGGTTTTGTTTTCATTGATTCCGATATTTGTATAATGACTTTTCGCTGAAGCAATCGAAATCATGGGTGGCTTGAAGTTAACGATTCCACAATATGCGATTGCCTCGTAGTTCGGCCTATCTTTCACATTTGCCCCAACAAGTGTTGTGGGCATAGGATACAAGAAATTCTTGGCTCCAATTTCTCTTTTCTTCATACTCTTTCCTTCCATTTGTCTACCTCCATTCAGATTTGGATAAGAATAATCTAGATTCAGCAATAGTATAAAAGAGACATTCCAAAGCTAGTTGCCAAGCAATTATAAGGTCTGTTAGACTCTCAAAACCTTAAGAGCTTTTTGTTTCTCAAGAAAGAGATGACAAGAATTAAATCCATATTATGTAAAGTATTACAATATGCAGGAAGATAGGGGAGTTGTTGGAGTTGCATTTCGAGGAGAAAGGGGAGCATATAGCGAGGCAGCTGCCTTTGACTTCTTCGGAGAACGAATCCGATTTAGGCCTCTTAAAACACTCTCTGAGGTTTTTGAAGCCGTTGAAGAGGGGAGAACAGACTTTGGGATAGTCCCAATTGAAAACTCTTTGGCCGGAAGTGTTGGTGAAACTTATGACCTACTTCTTGACTCTAGGCTTCATGTCTGTGGCGAAATAGATTTTAAGATTGTTCACTGTTTGATAGTTCATCCGGGAGCAGTACTGAGCGAGATTAAAACGATCTATTCGCATCCCCAGACTTTGTATCAATGTAGGAAGTTCCTGGAGAATCTGGAATGCGAATTGATCCCGACTTATGATACGGCAGATAGCGCAAGAATCGTAAAAGATCAAAATCTTGTGAAGGCTGGAGCTATTGCTAGCAAGAAAGCTGCAGAGATTAATGGATTGGAAATCATCCGTGAGGGAATAGGAGACATAGATCACAACTACACGCGTTTCTTCATCTTATCTGAAACTGATTCTTCTCCGACTGGAAAGGACAAAACTTCAATAATCTTCTCCATAGAAAACACTCCTGGCTCCCTTCTCAACGCAATAAGAGAATTTGCTGTCAGAAAAATAAATCTCACGAAAATTGAATCAAGCCCAACGAAAAGAAGGCCTTGGGAATATAATTTCTACCTGGATTTTGATGGTCATAAAAGCGATAAGAAATGCCAGACTGCTATTAGAAACTTGGAAGAAAGATCCATTTTTGTTAAAATTCTGGGATCATACCCAAAAGCTCAATGAAGTATAATATAAAGAGGTTTAGAGGTTGTTAAAAGCAATTTTGTTTGATCTTTATCTAACTCTCATCGATCTATCAGAGGCAAGACCTGAATATCTTCACAAAGCTGCTTGGAAGACCCTACATAATCTTGGGCATTCTTCAGATTATGGGATGTTTGTTGAAGTGATCGGGAGAGTGTATCAAAAGTGGAGAAAGTACCGAGTTGAGAATCTTGTGGAAGTGAATCCTCGCTTGTTATGGTTTGAAATATTGACAAAAATGAAGATTAAGGCAAACCCATATATTGTCGAAGAAATAGTTCAAGAAAGACATCGGGTTTTCAAGGAAAGAATTTCACTATATGATGATGTGGAGGATTCGCTGAAATTATTGAAGAAGCACTATAGGTATTTGGTCATCGTTTCGAATAGCTCAGACGGATTCTTCGCAAGAGATGATATTAGGTATCTGGGGTTAGATCAGCATATTGATCTGATCGTTACATCTGCGGACCTTGATTCACGTAAGCCCGACCCAAAGATCTTTACGCATACTCTGGAGATTTTGGATGTCGGGCCAAAGCAATCAGTCTTCGTTGGAGATGATTTGGCAGCAGACATTGGGGGAGCCAAGAATGTGGGTATGTATGCGATCTATTTGAACAGAAAGAACGAAGAAATCGATTCGGATATCAGACCCGACGCACAAATACCGAATCTAAGTCAACTCCAAGAGGCTCTTTCTGATATTGAAAGAAGGGATCAAACTAGAGGAATGAAAAGGGAGAGAATCTGAAAAGGAATTCCTGATTTTTTGAGAGGTGGGAATTGGTCAGAAAAAAGCGTAAGATTTGGGTTAAATGCTGGCAGCCAGTCTAGGTCTGGGGGGTTCGTTCAAAAGATTCTTCCTTTCCACACGACTGGAAATTGTGGATCGATCTAATTGCCGGTCTTCTTTTTTCTACTTTGTCTCCCTTTTCGCTTCTTGGGACCTGGTACTTTCTTCTTCTGTGCCTTTTTTGATGTCCGTTTCTTTGGTGGACTGACTTGTTTGACGGCTGCTTCTGAGACTTCTGTCTGGGATTCCTCTGAAGGCATCTCAATTGTCATTACAGAGGGTTCCTCAGAACCCATAGGTGAGACCAATACTTGTCCAATTGACTCGCTGTATTCAATTTGCAGGCTTCTTTTTAGATCTTGAGCGTTCTTTACGTCAATTGGTTCTGAGGGTGTACGTCCTTTTCGGATTTTTGAACGAAGTTTGCGTATCTTTCTCACCATGGCGGGATATTTGAGATACTGACCCCAAAGGACATATCCTCCAGCTCCACCTACTGCTGCAATCACTATTGGCAGAGTGATCCAATCAAGGAAGAGCCAACCAGATTGTGGCAGAGCTTCCACACTGATGCCAAAGCTCAGGTTTTGGGCTTCGTAGTCGATTGTCTGGTTACCAATCTTGACTGCGATTGAATAGGAACCGGATGAAACGTTCGTTGGTATTGAAATTGTGCTAACATAGCATTCGTCTGATTCACCCATTGTGTGCCAGATTGTTTCGTCTTCCCAACTCAAGTGATAAAGAACTTGCATATCGGTCACGGCCTCAGCAGTGTAATTATCTACCAGTTTCACCGAAATCATAAAAGAAGAACCCTCATAGACGGATGCTTCTGAACCCACGGGATGTATAATTTCAAAACTCGCCGGCCGGACTAGAAGATATTGGGTTCTAATGTTTGCGACCTCGGCCTTTCCTACCCAGCCTACATCAATAGTGTAGTTCCCAGCCCGAGAGCTGGTCAGATTAAACGAGATATTATCAAACTCAATAATACCAGATGCGTTAGGTGTAATTGTCTGCTGTGTGAAAATTGATTGTTGGGCATCATAGATTGTGAGGATTGCTTTTCCTACATTTAGAGCCATGTGACTTGAGTTTACGGCGAAAATTACCCGAACTAGATTATCCAGATGTACCTCAGAAGCATTAACCCACTCTGGTCCTTGCGAAATCTGGGTGAAGACTTCTAATGCATAGTTGGGTGATTCCGCAAATATTTGCCACTCACCAAACAAAGCTTCCGTTAATCCCATGTCTTTGCCGGCGTGTTCCGCATCGATAATTATTGCTTTTTTGCCAGACGAAGTAACAACGGTAGCATTTAGGCCTAATTGCTCTTTCAGTAATGGATCCAAGACGCTGGAAACATTCCAATCTAATGGTAGTGAGATGTTGAAGTGTTTATAGTCATATGGATAATACGGGTGAATTGCGTCAAAAATACCAGTCCAATTGACTTTTGAAATAGGTAAGGTCTGGAAATTCAGATTAATGGATTTGCTGCAAATAGCGTCAACAAGAGTGTCGAAATTAACCGAGACAGATGAATTGGACCAGATTTCGATCTCAATCTGATCAGACCAATTTCCTTCGATGTTAACAACGCCGCTTTCAGGAACCGAATAGTCTACCGTCGGTTGAAGCGCATCTCTTATCTTTAGGTCATACTCTGAACCAACCGCAGGTACGGTCAATATCAAAGTAATATAACTGAAGTAAGCTGAGACTTCTTGTGCCAATTTTCCTCCTCTGTATTCAACACCTAAAGATACATTCAATAACCCGGGCAGACTGCTATTGAGTTCTTCAGGATCAAGATCGGCTTCAAAGATGTGCCAGTTAGGAGTAGGGGAATCATTAGGGTCATCAAACCTGGCTATTTCGACTCTTTGATTTCCGACCTCCACAATTAGACGTGCATTGTTGGGATTCTGGCTTTGGTAATCACGGCTGTAGTTGAGAATCACCTTGGCCCCCACAATACCGCCGCTAGTTATGTTAACCAGTTGTCTCCATACCCCGTAATCTCCTATTGCGTCCTCAACTGAAAGTCCTGTTCCCTTGGCTTGGATCTCGATCGTATCAGTATCATTGTCATATGTAATGGTAAATCCCACCTCATTTTTGCCACCTGTTTCGTTGTTAAACTCATATGCTGTCCAGTTGGCAGGGAGTGACGAGTTAGTAGGATCTGGTATGGAAAAATTCTCGTTTACGGTCCAGTTTTCCATATTGAAGCCTGTGAAGAAGAACAGTGTAATTTCTACCGCATTATAACCAGGTGTTATCACAGTTTCCGGCAGTTGGGACCAGGAGGTAGTAGCCGCCACAGTTCTCTCTCCATAGTCTCCAACAGCATATTCTGTAATGTCGAGAGGGCCGCCAACACCGTTGAAATTCGGTAAGCTACCGTTTTGTGCCAAGGCAATAGGACAGGACGAAATTATGAATGAACAGGAGAATACAAAAAGCAGCATCAAGAATGCGCCATAATATCCTTTTCTCATAATTAAGAATCTATGCGAGAAACTATAAATGTATTTCGATAATTGGTCGACTCTTTTGTAGAAACTTCAGGTAAGTCCATAGCAATCTTGAATCTTTTGTATATGTTTCACAAAAATCGCAAAGTCAAGATTTCACTTTTGAAAAAATCGCACACTTTCAATCGTTAGGGCAAAAGGCTGAACTATGACGAAATACAGTCTGATTCCTATCAAGAAAGGGGATTCCATTCAAAGGGATACGAGAAAAAGGAATTTGCAGACAGGGAGCAGAAGCTTGGCATTACATGTCTCCCTTTATGGTTCAAATCCAGAAAAAGTAGTACCTTGGGAAGGCTTAGTATCATTGGCACCTTCCTCAAGTCGGTATTTAGATCCTCGGAATTAGCGAGCTGAAAGAGATTGTTCTGATTATCTCCTTCTTCGTCGTCTCCTTCTAATTATTTGGTCCCCACGATAGATGTAATAGGTTTTCCGTTTTCTTGTTCTTCTTTTGCCTATTTCGTCAACATGCAGAAAAATGTCTTCGGCTGCTACATCAGCATGTTTTTTCTTTGAGCCAGGTTTTCCTATGTGTATTATGCTTTCTGTAAGCCATCGTGGTTTCTTGTCCAACTTGATCGTAAGTTTCTTACTCCTTAGGAAGCCTTTCCGGGCATCAATGATTTCGCCACGCAAAACGACCGGTTCGCCGCTTTCAGTCCAAGTTCCTTCGATCTCTGCATCTACATCCCATTTTGCCCTATCCTCATAGCGCTTGTACCAATCAATAGCTTTCTCCAATTCATCGCCTCTAAAATATTCCTTCGGACGAGACATTAGCTCACCCCAAACGGTTTTGTATTGATTATCATAGTATTTGAATAAAAAGGTTTTGTAATACGCTTTCTAATTAGTCTGTTTTATTATAGATTTGCTGTCCACCAAAAACAAGAAGTCATGTGCTGATGTTAGCTGGCTAACAAAGCACGTTAAGTTTTTTAGTGCATACTTCTAACCTATTGGAGGACGGAGGAAAACAGATGCTCCTTGTTGTGTTAGCAGTCATAGGTGTTATTCTTTTCTGGCTCCCTACTCTTCTATCTAACTGGATAATACTTATCAAGGGAGTTTATCCTTCAAGATCTACAAGAGGACAGGAGCAAGATTTTGAATACAACAGATTCAAATCCATAAAGCACGTCATGTTTTCAGCCTTTGGGCTTGTTAGGCTTGTCCTCGGCATTATCTTCATGGCCATAGTACCAATTTTTGTTCTTATGATGACTATCCCGCTGTACAGTTTGCTTATTCTGTCTGCCAGAGCTGTCATATATGGTGCTGGGGCAATTATCTACTCCATAAGAATTATTAGTAGAAAATCCGTGATTGCAATTGGTATATTGCTGATTGTCTCTCCGATCGGTTTTTTTGGAATGTATAGTCAGATTCAACAGGTTTCAAACGCATATTATTTCCAAAACAGCTTTGTGGTTTCGCAGTCCGGCTATCTCTTTGATTCTCAAATATCCCCAAATCTTGTTCGACTGATAACCCCCGAACTAGCTTGGTCAATCGCTGAGCAAAGGATGGCTGAGTTCGGAAGCAATATGGAAGTAAAATCGATCCACATAGCTATAAGGAATAGTGCCCTTGTCTGGGTAGCAGCTATTGGTTCAACAAATATACTCGCCGAAAATTACATAGCTGGATTGATTGTTATTAATGCAAATGATCCAACATCGTCTCCTGAGGTCTTGCATACACAGTTTAGGATAGGTGAGAATTTGTTCTGGACTGCGGACTCTGTCTTTAGAAGCTATCTAGAGAATCCGCAATTCCTCTATGGAAGAGCCTACACAACTTGGCATAACGATCAGCCTGTTTTGGTCCAAACAAGATATGAGATTGGTTATGATCTAATCACTCGTGCGAAAGGAGTAATCGTGTACGATACAGAAGGAATCAAGATAGGGGATTATGATGCAGACAACATTCCAAGTTGGATTACACAGCCTTGGGATGAATCTTGGTTGGTTAATCATGTATCTAGATGGGGGGATTTAAAGAGAGATGGTGATTTTGATTATTGGGCCAGTGGTTTTCTATTCTTTATAGCTCCTAGCAGAGATCGCGTTGCCATTTCCGAGACACCCCGTTTTATCGTCAACCCAGATACAAACGATGTTAATGCCCTCATCTTTGTTCATCCAGCAACTTCTGATAGGACACTCGCAGGAGTTTTCAAAGCAACAAGAAGTGGGATCTTCTATTATGACTACAGATTTGAGAACTACATAAGCGGAATTACGGCAGAAGATCTGATAGAGGGCAAAATATCCCAGCCTGCCCAGGGCAGATATTATTCTGCCATGCCAATGCTCTATCCATTAAACATATCCCCATCAGAAAGCAGACTCGTCTGGTATGTACCCCTATACTGGCAAGAGGGGGGTTATTTTGAGGGGGAATTCATCAGAGGTAATACAATCATATTTGCCGGCTTAGGTCTTGTGGATGCAAAGGACATCAGCTATATATTGCTGAACACTGATATTGAAGGCATGAATGGCGAGGAGGTTGTTACCGCGACTCAGAATGAATTCATTGCTTTGTTCAGCAGCGCAACCAATGTAACATTGGCCCTTACGGTGAATAATGTCTCAAGTTACGAGCTAGACGGAGACACTCATATTGTGCTGGGTACAAACAACACGCAATATCCTTACATAGAAGGTACTGCGGAAGATCTAGTACCGACCGAATGGTATGAATTGCTTCAGACAACTCCCGGCGATACAGTCATAGTAACAATCATAAAGATTGGTGAAGTGTGGAGAATAATTCAATTTGATAACCAAGATATTTGATATAATTAGGAATCCTTGGCAACACTACTTCTACCTATTGTAGAGATGATTATGAGATGAAGTCTTCGTGAGGTGGTTTGCATGAATATTGAGATAGGAAATATGACTTGGAACGAAGTTGGGGAATCCATCAGGAAATCTAATGGAATCATAGTTCCGATAGGGGCCTTTGAAGAACACGGACCACACCTCCCCTTGATTACCGACGCTGCTCTGGCGTGGAATATTGCCAAACTCGCCGCAGAGAAAGCAAAATTTCTGGTTATGCCTTCCCTTTTCCTAGGAGTTTGTAGAACTACCAGAATGTTTCCTGGAACAGTCTCGCTGAAATTCGACACGCTTAAGAGACTGATAGAAGACATTCTGGAAGAACTTGCTTCTCAAGGATTTAGGAAGATCATCTTATTCTCATGGCATGCAGGAAAAAGCCACATCGCTGCTCTAAGAGAAGCCGCGTTCGAAATGAAGTTGAAAAAACATGATTTGGATGTCTATCTAATCGTTAGTTCTGAACTTTGGAATGGAGCGGAAAGGATTCTTGATACAAAACCTTTCCATGCAGGAGAACTTGAGACATCATTAATGCTAGTTCTCTGCCCTGAGTTGGTGAAGATGGACAAGGCAGTCAAAGAGTATCCGCCAATACCGCCGTATAGAATTAAGACGACTGGAAAGCCTTGGATGCAATCAGGTGTCATGGGTGACGCAACAATGGCTTCTGAAGAAAAAGGGAAAAGAATACTGAAGTTGATTGTAACGAAACTTGTCGATGTGTTGGAGTCCTTTTAGGCAATCATTTCAGGTAGCCTTTCGCCTCTTTAGCCCACTCTTTCAATCTTTCCGCGGAAATACCTGTCTCCTCTGCTATTATATCCATATCCATATTAACAAGATCTTCAAGAGAGAGTATTCCAAAATCAGTTAGCTTCTTGGCTATACTTGTTCCAAGTCCTTTGAGGATTGTAAGCTCTTCAATTGCCTCAGCCTCTATTTCCTTTTCCCCAATCGTTTCCTTGATCCTAGCTTCTTCCTTTCTTGGCTTCTTCTTTGTTGGTTTCTTTTCAGGTTTCTTTGTTGGTTTCTTTTCAGGTTTCTTTGTTGGTTTCTTTTCAGGTTTCTTTACCTTCTCTTTTTTCTTAACCTTCTTGACTTCTTTTGGTTTCTTCTTTAGCTTAGGCTTGGGTTCCGGTTTGGGTTTTTCAATCTTCTTTCTAGCCTCAGTTTCCAAGACTTCCTTGATGCTCTTCAAATACTCTTTTAACCGCCTTACATTTACCTCATTAATGGTTTTCCTTCTTCTATCGATAGGAATAAGCATCCACTTGGCTTCATTCACAGTAACATCTGCTTTCTCAAGTTCAATTAGGCTGAATCCTCGTCCTAGTCTTTCACCGACTCTGTTGCGCGGAGGCTTTACAAAAGGCCTAAGGGTCTCCCTCATTTTCCACACCTTCAAAGGTTGAGCTACTGTAATTCACTAAATCATGCCCTATAAAAAGATTATCAGGTCAACTTAATTTCTACACCTTTTTTTTCCTTCAATGCATTACTATAGACAACCGAGGCCGCAGCAGCATCTTGGATCGCCAATCCAACACTCTTAAAAACAGTTATTTCCTCTAAAGTTACTCTTCCCTCCTTTTTCTTGGTGACGATCTCTCCCAGGTCTGCATAGATGTGTTTTTCATCTATTTCTCCCGATTTCATGGGAATTATTATGTCACCCGCTTCTGCCAGCGCTGCTTCTCTGCAATCAACAATAATCTTGGATTTTTTTACAGTCTTGGTGTCAAGCTCCCTGGTCTCAGGGGTAAAGGCCCCGATGGCATTTATGTGAGCGCCGTCATTCAGCCAATCCCCGTCAAGAACAGGCACCTTAGATGTTGATGCGGTACAAATGATGTCGGCTTCTTTAATGGCTTCCTCGCTGGTTCTTACAGGCTTGACAGATATGGAAAGGTTTTGAGACATTTCTTTTGCATAATTGCTACTGGCTCTTGGCAGAATGTCGAATACTTTTGCTTCTTCGATGTCCCTCACGGCGCATAAAGCCTGAAGTTGTGTTCTCGCTTGAACGCCTGCACCTATAATGGCAGCTATCTTAGAATCTTTTCTAGCCAAATGCTTTGTGGCAACACCACTTACAGCTCCAGTTCTAATTGCGGTAAGATATCCACCATCCATCACTGCTAATGGAGCTCCCGTTTTTGGATCAATCAAAACGACCAAAGCAGAGACTGTAGGCATTTCATATAATGTTGGATTATCGGGATATACTGAAACGATTTTTATGGCCAAGCTTTCCATCCCGCTGAGGTAAGAGGGCATAAATAGAACTGTCCCATTGTGTTTTTCCGGTGCAATTGACTGTCTCAGCGGATGAACTGTTGTTTTGTTTGCCAGTTCAACAAAGGCCTCTTCAATTATCCCTATGATTTCCTTCATTTCCAAGAGCAGCCTGACTTCAGTCTTGGTCAAAATAACTACCATAAGAAATCCCTCTCGATATATTGTTAGAATTAATCTAGTATCTATGACGTCTATTAGTCTTTTCAAGTTGGGCAAGTTTATCTTCAATTATCCCCATAGATACCTTTTGCTGATCAATGGTGATTGCCATTTTTGGAGCCAAATAGGTAATGTTTGCCAGTTCAAAAACATCTGGAAAGCGCCTATTATAATACTCTTCCCAGCGAATATGGTCTTCAACTGTTAGGTGATTCTCAAAGAGCAGAGTGTTGTATCTGCCCAGACTGATTTTCAGGGCAATAGAGATGTGAGGGTCGTTTTTTAGTTCAATCAGTATTTTCTCATAATCTTTTATCGAAACCAATGCATATACTAATAGATAGTTTGGGGGAACGAAGAAATTAGGAAATCTGCACACAGGTGCTAAGATGATCCTCCCATTTATCAGTTGGGATATTCTCCTAAATACCGTTTTTCGGTGTACCCCCAACGTTTTCGATAGATAGCTTTCATTTACGCCTATTCCTTCACCACGAATTAGAGTTCCTAATATTTGAATACTTGTTTCATCCAATCCAAATTCATTTATTCTCAGCTCTCCTTCTTCATTGAACCTTTCCTCAATGAGTTTGATGGCAGCATTAGGTGAATACTTTATCATCATTCTGGTGGTGAAGAACAATGGAAATGAAGGCCTTCTGGTCGCCCTTGATGGAATCCTGTCTTCTTCAATAAGTGATTCTCTCCAGATCATGTAATGATGAATGTCTTTATGGAATTGAAAAAGAATGGTGTTATGCTCTTCCGATTTGAACTTGAAAGCGGCAAAAATGTGTTTATCCGTCACTATCCAATCATGAATTCTTTTTTCGCTTGGTAGATCTGCACGAACGACAACTAGAAGCGGGTACTCTTCGTATAGTCCCATGAATGGACATATAGGTCTGTCCAATATCCTTTGAGAGAAAAGCTCTTCAACTCTATGTCTTATTGTATTTCTATGTCGGCCAAGCTTTTTCGAGAGATAGCTAAGATTGACATTTACGCCTCTACCGGAGCACAATTCTTTTAATAGAAGTAGGTTTAGCTTGTTGTTTAGCAATTCTTTCATAGGGATGCATATATTTTGTTAATTTTATATATTTTTCTGTATGATTAGTTACTATTATGAACACCCAGCTACAAAATCCATTATGCTTTGTTTATTCTGTTCTTATAGCCAAATCTAGTGTTATTTATGATATCAAACCATAGGTCTTATATACATAAAGTATATAACCAACTTTCTCTTCAAGCGAATCTGAATCAAAAAAATCGGA
Organism: Candidatus Hodarchaeota archaeon; assembly: GCA_048886745.1. GTDB lineage: Archaea > Asgardarchaeota > Odinarchaeia > Odinarchaeales > JBHLKK01 > JBHLKK01. The sequence continues at coordinate 12,211 of JBHLKK010000018.1, forward strand.
GGATACAAGATGTCTGAAACCAAAATCGATCCATATGATGTTGCCCTGGAGCAACTTGAGACAGCTGCCAATAAGCTAAGATTAGAACCGTGGATATATGAGAACCTCAAGCAACCGAAAAAAATCTTGACAGTATCCATCCCTGTGAAGATGGATAGCGGTGATATAAAGGTCTTTACTGGGTATAGAGTACAGCATAATGATGCTAGAGGTCCTCATAAGGGAGGAATAAGATACCATCCCGATGTTACACTCAGTGAAGTAAAGGCTTTAGCGATGTGGATGACATGGAAATGTGCAGTCTTAGATGTTCCGTTTGGTGGAGGCAAAGGAGGAATAATTTGTAATCCCAAGGAAATGTCTCAGAGCGAAATTGAGCGAATGAGCAGACGATACTTCTACATGATTATGGATATAATTGGTCCTCGTAGAGACATTCCTGCGCCTGATGTATACACAAACCCACAGATCATGGCGTGGATGATGGATACCTACAGTATGGTTAAAGGAAGACCTGTTTTTGAGATCATCACGGGAAAACCCCTTAACGTCCAGGGATCAGAAGGAAGGAACGTAGCAACTTCGCGTGGTGCCTTGTTTTGTGCAAGGGAAGCAGCTAGAAAGACTATGAATTCAGGTCTAAAAGATCTGACGGTGTCAATTCAGGGTTATGGAAACGTTGGATGGAATGCTGCCAGATTACTCCATGAGCAAGGTGCCAAGATTTTGGCAGCCAGTGACTCTAGAGGTGGAATACTCGACTCCAGTGGCTTTGATCCAATCAAGGTCTACGAACATAAAATGGAGACAGGCTCCGTTGTGGAATTCCCTGGTACTGAAAGAATTACAAATGAAGAAGTCCTTGAGGTGGACTGTGACATTTTGGTTCCAGCTGCTCTCGAGAATCAAATAACCAAAGCAAACGCAGATAAAATTAAGGCGAAGGTGATTGTTGAGGGAGCTAACGGACCTACCTCACCAGATGCGGATCAAATACTCCATGAACGAGGAGCTTTGGTGGTTCCAGATATTCTGGCGAATGCCGGTGGTGTAACTGTCAGCTACTTTGAGTGGGTACAAAACCTATGTCGAGAGTACTGGCCCGAGGACCAGATAAATGCAAAGCTCGAGGCAAAAATTGTAAAATCGTTCAATGATACCTACGAAATTTTTCAGAAACACAAGGTTCACATGAGGACAGCAGCCTTGATGTTGGGTGTCGGAAGAGTTGCAGAGACAATGAAAACGCGTGGGATTTGGCCATAAATGAAAGGCAGTAGTGAAGAAATTTGTCTTGGAGACCAATTCATATCTTCATATTCCCAATATGCTCAATTCCCATTTAGATCTAGAAAGATCAAAAGAAAGCAGGCAAGAGTAAATAGGCAAGGAGATAGATTAAAATGCCAAACGTTAAATACTACATTCAGCAGACTTACCGACAGTGAAGCCTATTCTCTTGACCAATCTGTGAAGGTCCGATCATGTTTAAAATACTGGAAAATGAAGAACTAGCTTCTGAAGTCAAGCTATTTACAATAGAAGCACCTAGAATTGCCAAAAGAGCCAAAGCGGGCCAGTTCTTTGTCCTAAGAATAGATGAGAGAGGAGAACGCATTCCTCTTACCCTCTATAAATGGAACCCAACTAAGGGTACAATTTCCTTCATTTTTAAAGAAGTAGGAGTCACAACTAGGAGATTAGGTATGATGAAGGAAGGTAATTATATTTTGGATGTTGTTGGTCCCTTAGGTCTTGTTCCCGAATTGAAACACTATGGTGCCGTTGCTGTTATTGCTGGAGGAGTGGGGATTGCTTCTGCCTACCCAAGAATTGAAGCATTAAATTCTGCAAACAACCGAATAGTCACAATTTATGGTGTAAAGACCGCATCAGAACTGATCCTTGTTGACGAGGTGAAAGCCATAAGTGACGAACTTGTCATTTGCACAGATGATGGAACCGAGGGGCTCAAAGGTTTTACTTCCCAGATCCTCGAAGGATTGCTAGATAAGGGGAGGGAATTAGACCTCGTATTCGCGGTCGGACCGGCGCTGATGATGCGAGCCGTTGCCGAAGTTACTAGGGGTCGCAACATCAAGACAATAGTGAGCCTTAACCCGATAATGGTTGATGGTACAGGCATGTGTGGAACCTGCAGAGTATCAGTGGGTGGAGAGACCAAATTCGTCTGTGTAGATGGTCCAGAGTTTGATGCACACGAGATAGATTTCAATGAACTCCTAGCCCGACTGCGTACATATTACAGGGAGGAGCAGCTGGCCTTGAATCAATTAAGGGTAGATTAGAAGGTGAGAGTTATGACCAGTAGGCAAACCAAAAAAATCCCGCCTCAACCTATGCCCAAACTCTCGATTGAGAAAAGGCGAACTTCCTTCGAGGAAGTAGCCCTGGGCTATGACTGGGAAACTGCTGTTCTAGAAGCAGCAAGATGTTTACAGTGTAAGGATGCACCATGTATTGGTGGATGTCCTGCTGATATTGATATCCCTCTATTCATCCGATACATACAGGAAGATAATCCTGCTGAAGCTATAAGAGTAATAAAAGAAAAAAACAATCTTCCTGCGGTTTGCGGAAGAGTATGTCCTCAAGAAGATCAGTGCCAAAAAGCATGTTTGCTTAACAAGTTAGGGAAACCCATAAACATAGGTTGGCTTGAAAGGTTTGCATCCGATTATGAATTGACTCACGGCATATCAATACCCAAGATTTCAGAAAGCAATGGAAGACATATTGCAGTAGTCGGCTCGGGCCCAGCTGGATTGACTGCAGCTGCAGATCTTGCTAGAGATGGATTTGACGTGACTCTGTTTGAAGGTCTTCATGAGTTTGGCGGAGTCTTGATGTATGGTATTCCTGAGTTCCGACTTCCAAAGAAAATCGTGAGAGTCGAAGTTGACTATATTGGAAAGCTCGGTGTCAGACTTGAGAAAGATACCCTAATTGGTAGAACCATTACAATCGAAGAGCTTTTTGAAGATGGATATGATGCGGTCTTTGTTGGAACAGGTGCAGGGACACCACGCATGTTGAGAATCAAAGGCGAGAATCTCAATGGTATTTACTCAGCGAATGAGTTTCTGATAAGGGTAAATCTAATGAGTGCCTACGAATTTCCCGAATGGGATACGCCGGTTATGAGAGGTGAAAGGGTTGCAGTTATTGGCGGTGGAAATGTGGCCATGGATTCTGCCAGAAGTGCACTAAGGTGCGGACGGAAGGTTTGTGAGGATAACGAAGTAACAGTTATCTACAGAAGAACGGAGAAGGAGATGCCGGCTAGAGATGATGAAATCGTCAATGCTCGAGAAGAAGGTGTCAAATTCATATTTCTTGCTACGCCTGTAGAATTCTCTGGTAACGAACAAGGATGGGTAAGAAGAGCAACCTGTATTAGAATGAAGCTTGGTGAACCAGATGAAAGTGGAAGATGTCGTCCAATTCCTATCGAAGATGGAGGGTTTATCGACGTTGACATTGATTCTGCAATAATCGCCATAGGTCAACTGAGCAATCGAATTTTGTTGGAAGCAACACCAAACCTGAAAACCACCAAATGGAACACAATCGAAGTTAATCCCGAGACCTATGAGACTTCAATTAAGAACGTTTATGCCGGAGGCGACATCGTTGAGGGTGCAGCAACTGTAATATCCGCAATTGGTGGGGGAAAAAGATCAGCAGCGTCTATTGCTAATAATATCAGCTGATACCTATGAGAGACTGAGACTGAATAAATTCCTTGCATTTTTATAGGTTGCTTCGGCAACCCTTTCAATATCAACGCCTTTGATCTCAGACACCTTCTTGGCCGCAATCGGCAGATTACCTGGCACATTCCTTGAGCCTTTTTCCGGGCCAAGAACTGGAGAATCGGTTTCAAGCATGAGTTGCTCAAGAGGAACTGCTTTTGTTAGCTTTTGCTTTTGAGAGCTATGAACTACACTTGTAGGTATGCTGAAATAGTATCCTAAATCAACCCCAATCTTAGCCCAACGAGTTTTTCCATCAAAAGCGTGCATAAGCACATGTTCTGCATTCATCTCTTTGAGGATGTTCAAAGCATATTTTCCAGAGCTTCTACTGTGAACTATCAAAGGAAGTTCATTTTCGCCTGCAAGGTGGACGAACTCCCCGAATCTAGCTATCTGCGTTTTTCTCTCTTTATGGTTACTGATCCTGTAGAAGTCAAGACCTACCTCCCCCACTCCAACAATTACATCAACACTTCTTTTGATAATATCTACCACTGCTTGAAACTCCTTTTCATCCAACTCGTAAGGTTCTAATCCAAAACAAGGATAAAGATGGGGTATGGTATCCGACTTAATCTCCTCAATTAACCTAAGAGTCTTTTGAATTGAATCAACACCAAGTGCACTGCTAATGACAGCTATAACTCCTTTATTGTATGCAGATCTGAGAATATCGAACCTATCTTTATCAAAATCATTCGCATCAATATGGCAGTGAGCATCAATAAGCTTCAATCTGTGGCTGCCCATCTAAAACACCATCAGTTTTTTGGTTTTCGAACATACAGAAGTATAGTATCTATTCAATAAGATTTGCAGAGAATTATATCTCTCTCAGTAATAATCAAATCAACTTTCTCATCTTTTTCTTCAACAGGTACACTGTCAACAACCTGAGAAGAATGACACGTGACTGCGACTTTTACCATATTTTCTTTTGCCCTTATCATCTTTATCTCTCTATCTCCATAACCCCCACCTTTCCCCAAACGATTGCCTGCTTTATCAACAGCGACGCATCCTTGAACAGCGAAATCTACATTTGGAATATTCTTCAACTTAGTGCCATATTTGAAGCTTCCGCGTATTGTGCTGGCATTCCTTTCCTTTCCCGCAACAGATTTGGGTTCTATGATCAGAAAGCCGGATTTAAGCCTTGGGGAAGCCACTACAACGGTCTTTCCATCAAGCAGTGCAAGTCTACGGACGTGAAATTGAGCGGAATCTGGACTTGAAAAAATGATCTTCGACTGTTGATATTCTTCAATCTTTTTGAGGTTCATAGCTGCCTGTAATGCACCTTTAAAGTTTGGAATTCTTCCTTTGCAGGGCAGGGGGAATATCGCGATCTTTTGCTTCTCCATATTATCCCATATTCTCTTTCTTAAAACCTGTTTTTCGCCAACCACTGTGCCACCGCCAATCGAGACTTCATATGCTATCAGGAATATGAACTGTTTAACTCTATAAGGATTTAGCTGGAACGGTTGATACTTACTACTGGAAAAAACTGAGTCTGACTTCTATATCTCACATTAGTAGAAATAAGAAGAGATTAGTATGGTAGGTCGTCTATCCACGGATATAGTTCCTTCAGTTTCTTTATTGCTTTGTCAACTTCTTTCGTCGGGTACTCATAGGGCGGAAGCTTGCCACTGAAGTAGTCGTCATAAGCTTTCAGGTCAAAGTATCCATGACCGCACAACGCGAACACAATCGTCTTGGCCTCGCCTGTCTTGGTGCATTTCACTGCCTCATCGATCGCCGCTTTAATAGCATGGGCCGGCTCGGGTGCGGATACCAGTCCTTCTGTTTTTGAGAAAAGCGTAGCAGCCTCAAATACATCCAGCTGATTGTAGGCTCTTGTTTCCACAATGCCTTCTTCAGCTAACAAACACAAAGTCGGTGCCATACCGTGATACCGAAGCCCACCTGCGTGAATGGGCGGTGGAATGAATTCATGACCTAGAGTATGCATTTTAATCATTGGAGTCATTCGTGCTGTGTCTCCATGGTCATACATGTAAATCCCTTTTGTCACTGATGGGCACGCGGCTGCTTCCACAGCAATGAATCTTGTGTTTTTTAATGCCTTCCCTGAAACCTTCTGGTGGTAGAAGGGCCAGAAGAGTCCTGAAAAACTGCTGCCACCTCCAATACAACCAATAAGCATATCAGGATAATCTTCTACAATCTCAAGCTGCTCCCTGGCTTCCAAACCTATCACTGTTTGATGAATAAGAACATGATTCAAGAGGCTGCCTAGAGTATATTTTGTATCTTCATGAGTTACTGCGTCTTCGATGGCCTCGCTTATGGCTATTCCAAGGCTACCAGGACTGTCGGAATTGCTCTCTAGGATCGATTTCCCAAACTTTGTTTTATCGCTTGGACTGGGTTCCACTTCGGCTCCCCAGACTTGCATCAGGCTCTTCCGATAGGGTTTTTGATCGTAGCTTGCCCGAACCATATAAACCCTTGAACCAAGGCCAAAACTCGAACAGCTAAAGGCAAGTGCTGAACCCCATTGACCAGCTCCTGTTTCAGTCGTCAGTTTTTTTATGCCCTCTTTCATATTGTAGTATGCTTGGGCAACAGCAGTATTTGGTTTGTGGCTTCCAGGAGGACTTACTCCTTCATATTTGTAGTAGATCTTTGCAGGCGTTTTTAGTTCTTTTTCCAGGTTCTTGGCCCTAATAAGCGGCGTTGGTCTCCATAAGCTGTATACTTCTCTTACTTCTTCCGGTATTTTTATCCAGCGCTCCTGAGTGACTTCTTGCCGAACAAGTTCCTTTGCAAAGATTGCTTCCAACGCTGCTGGATCAATGGGCTCTCTGGTTTCTGCATTCAAAGGCGGCGACAATGGCTTAGGCAAATCTGGCGATATACAGTACCATTGTTTAGGTATACCATCCTCATCAAGCTCAATTCTCTTAGATGATCCCATTTTGTATCACTCCCTCTTCATTTTGTGGAATAATGTCAATAAGCATACATGATAGCTATATTTAAAGCTTTTGTGTACAAAAAGATACATAACTTTTTATAGTGAATCAGTCCAATATATATCTCCTGAAAGCCAATCAAGTGATTCTATGTGGACTACCATACAAGATTTCCTAAGACATAGCCCTGCCAGGCTGAAAGTCGTGCGAACAATTGTCGAACTTGGATTTTCCGTCAACGAAGACGGTAAGATCTATTGTGGTAATATCGAGATTCCGCCGACTAAAATCGCACGGGCAATAGGTATCGATCGGCGAGTGATCAATGAGACCGTTAAGTTGATTCTTTCGAAACCTGAATTGAAAGGAGTATTCGAAAACATCAAGCCCGCTGGTCCTTTTTTCCGTGATGTTGCAAAGAAGTTTGGATTTGGAGTTGTTGTGATTAATGCAGAGCCAAAGGCAGTCGGAGTAGTTGCAGGAGCTACCAGGCTGATTGCGGAGGAAGGCATTAGTATCAGACAAATCTTGGCTGAAGATCCGGAGCTATTTCCTGAACCCAAGCTTACAATAATCACAGAGAGAGAGCTTCCTGGTGGAATGATTCCAAAACTACTCAGAATTGCAGGAGTGAAGCGTGTTTCTATATTTTAGATATGTTACATACATTACCAAGAGGGTTCCAAGGGAAAGATAGGTATATAATGAAGTTATTCAATAGTTTACATCAAGAGAGAAATCCGTGATTTTGATCCTGCTACTTAATATATATTGGCAATTAAGAATGTAATAAGGGGAATAACATGAAGCAGTACGTTTTTAAGGTCGTTGTAGTTGGGGACGAAAAAGTAGGAAAGACCTCTCTAATCGTCAGGTTCACCGAAAAACGCTTCTCAGAAGAATATAAGCCCACCATTGGAATAGATTTCGCAGGAAAGTTCGTTTCTTTCGGTCAATTAGATCTTAACCTGATCATCTGGGACATTGGTGGTCAAGAGAAATACAAGATCCTCCGGAGACACTACCTGGAGGGAGCCAGAGGAGCCATACTTGTATATGATATTACGAATAAGAATTCTTTTAAGAATCTCCAAAAATGGCTCACCGACCTTGACAAATACTGTGGAAAAGTTCCAATAATCTTGGTTGGCAACAAATCTGACCTAAATACGGATAGAAAGATTTCAACCAATCAAGGCTCAGAGTTTGCTGAAACGGCTAAATTAGAATTCTTGGAAACATCTGCAAAATCCGGACACAAGGTCAAAGATGTATTTAATATGATAGCGGGAAACATTGTCGAAAGATACATACCGAAGTAAGGTGTTTAATCTTCTGATTTCTTTTTGGAAATCCCTATGCTTTTAATGACGCCTTTTTTCACCACGAACGGCAACCATCCTGAAGGCGGTGAACCTCCCAGTCTCTTAACCCGAAGCATAGGTTGACTTTTCTTCTCATGCTCTCTTATTCTAAACTCTATGACAATATCTGAATTATACTCTATTAGTTCAAGACATCTACAGATCTTGTCAATGGCCTGAGGAGCTATCATGAATATTGTGCAACCATATTTTATGGACATCTCGCGCATCAGGAGACTAAAGCTTATTACATGCTGGACGCTGTATAAGGTGGCCAGAGATACCAAAGAATCAACCACACATACCGTGTTATTCTTCATTTTCCCTTTGGTTACCTTATTGATTTCCCTGAAAGGTCGTATCACTTCCGGGCGATTCGAGGGGTCAGTTATTGCAAAAGGACCACTCTTCTCAATAAACTTGAAGCAATTGATGATGAATAACTTTCCTTCTTCTTCATATTTCTGGCTGTCAAATCCTATTGCATTAAACTTCTGCCGTACCATGTCTGCCGAATGATCAAATGCCATGAAGATGCCGTACTTGTTTCTGTCCAATTCTTGAAAGAAAACCTGGTCGGCGAGCAAAAACCCATTGGCTGCCGGAGTATCATTAATTATAATCATGTTTTGTGGTAAGATCCCTTCATCAAGGATCCTATCTAGATGAGGGAATGTTTTGATTCGCAATCCTAATTTCCCCTCCTGTGATCTCACATCCCTCAGTGCTCCCTTGGTCTTTGTCCTTGAGTTTTGATACTGACCGAGCTAATAAATATGTATGTTTTCTGCAGAAGATTAGTGATTATGCAGTATTACTTTTTTCTCTTTTTTATGTCCTACGTGTTACCATCGAAACTTTTTTATTCCCTCTTGATTATGTATGGTGGGAATCTAAGAAATAGAGTGTCATCCCCAAAAACATTGGACCAGCTGGGGTCTAATAATGATTGTCTCAGTAAGTAAGAAAATGATGCAAAGATCCTTTGAAAAGATTTCATATCGGTTTACCGACATACCCAAACCTGAACTTGATGGAGATTTTGGAATTTATATTCATGTTCCATTCTGCTATTCAAAATGCTCCTTTTGTCCGTTTTATAAGGAAATATACTCAGAAAATCTAAAGAAGCAGTACTTGGCTGCGATTCTTAAAGAGATCGAAGATGCAGAATTATGCAACCAGGCCAAGTGGATTTATGTCGGGGGAGGAACACCTAATACGTTGGACATAGAAGAGATTCGGAGTATTCTTGATCGGATCAAACATAAGATAAAGCTCAACAGTTTGGGAATAGAGCTGCTTCCGACCCTCATAACAGATGACTATCTACGAGGATTGAAGAAGCTTGGATTCTCAAAGATAAGCATTGGAATAGAGAGCTATTCAAATGAAGTAATGGAAAAGACAGGGAGGAAGATTGGAAACAATGAACACATTGGGAGGATCCTGAAGTATGCCAAGTCTCTTGGACTATTTGTAAATGTGGATATGATGGTTGGCCTTCCGGGTCAAGACGCAGCTACTTTCAGGCAAGATATTAGGGAAGTAAGATCCGCTCTACCAGATCAGATCACAATATATCCATTCATGATCCTAAGGGGATTGAAAGCTACTCCTAGTAGCACTTCTGAAGAACAATATGAACTCATTGAAGAAGCTAATGAGATGCTCAGAAATCCTGGATACGACAGGAAGAGTGTATGGACATTTGCATTTGAAAATGATGTCTATGACTCATCTAGGGATGAACTGGTTATGGACTATGTTGGATTTGGACCTGCCGCGTTTTCGACATACGGTAATTGGAAGGTTGTGAATCCAGAATTGGACGTCTATCTGAGAAATTTCAAGGATGGAAAGAAATTGGGATTTGTCGCATCGAAAAGTAGAACGAGTGACGACTGGCGGAAGTTTGCAGCAATGATTTATGAAGGCAAAATCGATAGTTCACAGAATTTGCCAACCTTCATGAGATTCCTGATCCGAATCCTAAGACTTCTGGGGTACATCAAACGTAATACTCTAACCGAAAAGGGCAGAATTTTCGCTCATGAAATCACTAAGACCGTAGTGGAATCATTACCATTTCCTATTCAAAATCCAGATTGTGTTGAGAACTATGGTGAATATGTTTTATACAGAGACACTGCTAATAGTTAAGATCTACGCATGACCCAGCCTGAAATTCTTAAGGGTTACCACGGAAGCCAAAACAAAGAAAATATGAGCTTACACGAATCTTTAAATCTTGCTAGGCCGATAGTATTTCCGTGATTCTATGAAGAAAGAAAAGGTTATCAGGACAGGCATTTCGCTGCCAAAAGAATTGCTGAGTGAGTTCGACTCTGTAATTGAAAAAAGTAGCTATACCAATAGATCCGAAGCAATCAGGGATGCCATTCGGAATTTTGTCTCAGAATACAAGGAATTACAGGAAAGCAAAGACGATAAAGTTGGTACCCTAATTATTCTCTTTGATCATACTATCAAGGGAGCTTCTGATACATTAACACACATTCAACATCACCATGAAGACGTCATAAGTTCCACGCTCCACGTTCATCTTGATGAGGAGAACTGCCTAGAAGTGATTATTGTGAAGGGAAGAGCAAAGCAAATTAATGATCTAGCTAATGCGGTATTTGGCAGTAAGGGCACAAGACATATAAGGTCAGTTCTTTTTCCAACCTCGAAAAGAAACCAGATCTAGATTATTCTTTGATTTTTTCAGGAATACAGCAATAGAAGATAGAAGATTGGTTAAATCCACCGTGTCTTTTTAAGGGAACTGCTATATAAAAAGACAACAAGAATCAAGATGATGGAAGATGGTGGATATAAGATCTAATAGAAACAAACTACGAAAAGAAAGCGCAAAACGTCTCAAAGAGGGAGAGAAGCTAACAGCTTACACAGCACTCACCACCATTGGCCTCTTCATTATGAAGTTGACTGCCGCAATACTGTCTGGTAGCCTCTCATTAATGGGTGATTCATTCGATTCCTTCTCAGATATTTTTGTAATATCTGCCTCGTGGTTTGGACTTAGAATCTCTCAAAGAAGTCCAGATGAAAAATTCCCCTACGGATACTACCGGGTGGAGACCTTTGTGAGCCTCCTAGTATCCATTTTCATAGTCTTTATCGGAATAGAGTTATTTAGAGAAAGTATAATACAAATACTTGAGCCCGTCGGATTAAGGTTGCCGCTTCTAGCTCTAATAACGGCAGCAGGATCGGCCGTTATCTCGTTTGTAATATTCTTTTTCCTTAACAGAGTTGGAAGAAGGATTGATTCTGAGATACTGATTAC
>JBHLKK010000019.1:0-21735 GCA_048886745.1 Candidatus Hodarchaeota archaeon
ACTCGGTTATATCACGTCCACCAAGGTCGATCCTCTTGATAGCGTGGGTTAGCGCGAACCCTTCGTAGATGGGCACAATGTGAGTTACCCCATCTCCGCTATCCACAACAAGTCCCGTGGTCCTCCCGGATGCATACAGAGAGAGCACAGCTTGCATGGCCACGTAAATCGCGGGGGCGTTAAAAGTCTCAAACATAATCTCGGCCATCTTCTCCCTGTTGGGTCTGGGGTTTAGGGGGGGTTCCGTGAGTAACACGGGGTGCTCGGCTGGATCGATTCTCAAATCGGTATAGAATGTATAGTGCCAGATCTTCTCCATAGCTGGCCAGCTTTTGATAATTCCGTGCTCCACAGGGTAGACTAGTTTTAGTACACCCCTTAGCTCTAGAGCCTCCTCACCGATGTAGTACTCCCTAGTATAGTGCTCAACGTCCGTCATAATGCTCGTATACTTAGGATACCCGATAATGGTTGGAAAAACGCTTCTTGGTCGGTCTTCGCCTGCGTATCCGTTTTTCGTAAGTCCTGTTCCGTTATCCACAACAATAGGCTTGCCGGTAACTAGCTCTTCTGGTGCTGGTGCTGGTCTAGTTGTTACTTGCTCTTCAGCCATTTTATTTTTTCACCTTTTTTTTGAGATTTTCTCAATTTACTCTAGTGAGTTTTATTTAATTCTTATAAATTATCTCATATTCTGAGTTTATAAACATTTTTCATTATGAAATCTACAAATGATATCATCTATATTGGTGATAGCGATGATAAAGATGAGGGGCGCAAAGGTTATTAGTGTTCTTAATAAGATTGATATATAAGTAATACATAATGTAGGTCTGGATTGACAACCGACTGGTGTAAGTGTCGGCATTGGTACAATTTTCCGATGTTGATGCCAATGTGTGCTATCTTATGCCGCAGCGGGGGTATATGATTGGAAGTTGTGCACGCTGTAGAGAAGGCCATCGGAGGCGTAGAAGCAAGAAGAATTTTGTTAGAAGAGCTGCTTGAAGGGACTAAAACTGGGCTCCAGCTCAGGCACGCTTTGGCCCGAAAGTTCAACGTGGAGATGGGTAGCGTCTCAGACGCTCGGCTTTATTTTAACTTGCAGCAGCTGGAGGAAGCAGGGCTTATCAAGCGGAGAAGAGAGTGGAAGGCAAAGTACGCCGAGATTCTACCCGAGAAGATACAGGCTGTTCGGAACTTCCTTGGGGTGAAAGCTCCGATAATATATATCGGCGGACTTACAGAAGACCCGAGTGTTATCCGTAGCATAAGGGCGTTTCTCGATAGGAGAGGCAGGATCAAGCCGGAAAAGTACATATTCTTAACAGATGAGGAGATGAGGGGAAGGGTTGCCGGCATAACAGAAGATGTTGAGCTGCTGTACCTTCCTAAAAGGATCGTTTCTAACAGTTTCGACGGCGTCTATGAGGCGATAAAGGACGTTGTCGATAGGCTGATAGGGGAACATGAGATAATGTTTGATGTTACAGACGGCACCCGATTCTCGGTGCTGGCAATGTACAGCTTAGCTGTTGAGTATGGCTTGAGATGCTTCTACGTGCTGGAGGAAAACAGGATCGTCTGGATAAGAGGGTAAATTCTTAGCCCGTTTTTCTTCTTATTTCTGGTTTTGCTGAGATTGAATTCATGTTCTCTCGCAGAAATCTGAGAATTCTATGGCATATCGTTTTCTATTTCTTCTTCTCTTTTCATAGTTATTCTGGCACCTATTGCGGCAGGAATTGACAACACCAAGAAGCTTACTACTACCGAGATGGCAATGACAGGAATTGAGATGACAATACTCATAGTGACCGTATCAAATACGCCAAAAAAGAATTCTGTTAATATAAGTGGATGAATGCCGATTGCGAACCCTGTTAGGTACGCGCAAATAAATACGAAAGCAAGGTAAGCTGTCGAAACAACAATAGCGCTCGATATTCTTCTTGAAACCAAACCTGCAACTAGACCGCCTACTCCGAGAGCCGCAATTGCCCCGAATCTCCCGAATGTCATTAAAAGATATGCTGTGGCTTGGACGTCACAGACAGCGTTCATGAATACCAAGACAGGGTTTTCCCCCCACATTATGAAATCCTCTAAAATGTATTGTGCGAAGGTACCAGGGATGCCTACTAGGTAAGTGATTATCCATGCTGCTGCTAGGCAAGAAAAGAAACCAATGATAGGATTGACCCTCGACATCTACTCCCCCCCGTAAAGGCTCATATTATGAGTGTTTTTCTAAGCTTTTCTTAAGTCTTTCTATGATTGATCAGGCACGGGCATCTTCCGTATCGATCCAGGCAAATTTGCGTTGCAGGGTTTTTGAGTAAAAATCCTTCCAATCGTACTCCACTTTGCGGCCCCAATCCCGATAGATTCGTGGGTCAATATAGGATTTGAGACTCGTTCCTAAATTCCATGTCCGGGTTTTTTTAGCGATATCGATTTGCGCGGCGAGTTTGCCTTTGGCTTCCTTGGCACGGGCAATACGCTCCTTGGCGGTCTCAACGCTTCTTCGAGCAGTTTCAATTGATCCAGCATAGGGTCGGTTCTTACCACGCGGAATGGGGGCTCCCTTTTCCTTTAACTGATCGATCTTTGCCTGTTGTTTGGCTTCAAGTTCTCGTAGCCGGACTTTTCGGGCTTCCAGATTACGTTTGGCCTTGGTGACGCGTTCGCTTGCCTTGGCTTGCCGTTCTCGGAATCGATCTAATCGGGTGTTCCATCCCTTGGGTGATTGCTTGGTGTGATTGCACACGATCGCCGCTTCAAGATTCGCACGCTTTGCGACATTCTTCTTCACCCAGCCTGGGTCAGCTGGTTTTACCCTTAAGTGGCCAAGGGCTTTGCGAACAGTACTGCTGGCATGGTAAGTCCGGAAGACTTTGGCGGTCAGTCCCGGCATAATTCCAGAAAGGTAGGCATTGACGTTGCGGCTTTTAACATCGGGGAAGATCTGGGGAAGGTCTCGACTTGGATGCCCACGTTCCCCACGATTGCTTGGCCTCGTTGCCCTAGCATTATCCATGAGAGCTTGTAGCTGTTCGATGACTTCGGGAGGGAGTTCTACCGTTTTATGCCAAGGCACAGAGTCCTTCCCGAGAAAACGGAACTCAACTACGCCATCTTCTTTGATGGTGACGTGTTCAGGTCGGAGGGTGGTAGCACCCACGGTATCAGCTTCATCAGGATCTTTTTCATCTCCTACTCGCAGGCTTAACGCATCGATTAGAAAACAAGCTGTGGCGATTTCCCGTCGTCTAGCCTGAGCAGAATTCATGTCATCTTGAATTGCTCGTCGCACATCTTTGATGCGTTTTGCCAGCTGTTGAGCTACTGTATATTTCTGTGCTTCCCGATCCTGCTTAATTGAAGCAGTATCGGACACCCAGACGTATTTGATTTTGCCTGAGAGTTTATCTTCCCATCGAGCTATCCAAAGGCTATCGGGTTGCCAGACGCGCTCGGCCCATTTTCCAGGTGGCATGGGAGCATCCGGGCTCAGATTCAGCGTGATGTCCTCCTGTTCTGGTCCGGGCTTCCACCTTCCCCGCAAGGGATGCTTACCCCGCCCCATGAAGATACAGCTGGGTTCAGCTGTCCAATTAGCGATTTCAACACGCTCATCATCGATATCTGCATACCCATATTCTTCACGAAGGGCTTCACGGATTTCCTTACGCTTTGCGGCCAACACCTTTCGCTCTTCTTTCGTCATTGCCTCTTTTT
Source organism: Candidatus Hodarchaeota archaeon (assembly GCA_048886745.1). Lineage (GTDB taxonomy): Archaea > Asgardarchaeota > Odinarchaeia > Odinarchaeales > JBHLKK01 > JBHLKK01. The sequence continues at coordinate 3,742 of JBHLKK010000019.1, forward strand.
GTTGCTGTTCACGTTCCCTCAGTGCAATGCCTTCGCGAAAGAAGTCTTCCAGGCCAAGCTCCTGCGGCTTAAGGACTGGTTTGACACCCAAGGCCTTACTGAAGTCCTTCAAGAAGTTGCGGACAAAGATTTGGTCTTCCCAGTAGCCAAGGTGTCGTTTGGAGACGAACGCCATTGCCATCTGTTCCTGATGGACATCGAGTTCGTAATCTGTGCCCCGAATGGGAAGCACCATTCCCGTGGGAGCAGGAAGATCAGCCACCCGGATGCCCTTGTGAACCAGCCGTTTCATAAGGGGAAAACCTCATTTCTGAGCCATACTCACAATTTGACATTTTAAATGTTTGGGGGGATGCCATTAGATTTTTTGAAACCTTAATATGGGATGGCATTAGAATCTAGGTAAAAGAAGGATCGGTGATTTTATGGCAGAGAAATACAAAGTCAAGATAACGGTCTTAAAGAAGCTGAATACAAGGGACGTATTCGGCGACGATCCTCCACCGGAACAGTTTTCAGAGGTTTGCAGCGCGTTTGAAGAGGGGCAAGAGTTTGTCGTCGGCGATGACGGGGCGATGCCAGAGGGGTTCTGCTACTGGGCCTGGAATGACCTCTTCACAGTAGTAACCATGCTGCGGTATGGTGTAAGGGTTCCGAAGAAGGGGGATAGGGAAACTCCCAAGGTGAGATGTTGTACAGACGGATTGAGACCGGTAATATTCAGCATCGAACGCATCTAGCAGGAACCTGAAGAGCAGTTTCGCTTGATCTTTTTCTGATTTTTCAGGCAACCTGCGAGATAAAGCTTAAAACTTTTCAGTTACAACTGAAATTAGGGTATCATGCGGGGGGGAGTTTGGTTGAAAGACATCTCTAAACTGACAGGGAAGACCCAAGGGATAGAAAGCTCTGATGGCAAACAGCTGGGGATTGTTTACGATATCTTTGGAAATGATATTGCCATGGATAGCTATGTGGGAAAAAGAGGAACCTTCATTCTTCCGAGGGGTATGATCGCAAAAATTCGAAAGGGGACAGTCTATCTGAATCTTACCAAGGAAGAATTTGAGGCCTGGTGGAGAATGGAAGGGCCTCAGCATATCGCAGAATATCCAGTTCGAGTAGAGGTAGCCTTGGGAAAAAGACTCTTGCCAGAGGACCTAAAGCTCCTAAGAGAAGACATTATAACATCATTTGAGATGAACTTTGGTGGGAATATAGCCTCCGAACTGTTAGGATCCAACAGATGCCCCATTTGTGGTTCTGGTGTAACGTCAGAAAGGGGATCCTGCCGGACTTGTGGGTTGGAGTTTGAGTTCATAGATGGAGATTCGGGGCAGTATGAGATCACATATGAGTATAAGGAAATTCTTTTTGATGAACAAGAGAGACTCAGACAGAAGTTTTCATACCAGGTGAGAGAACAGCTTCATTTAGATGAGTGGGTCTATCATTCTGCAGACTTCTACGGGAGCAAGCCCTATTACCTAGCACATGAGGAGGAAGTAATTGTTGTCACATCAAAAAGGGTGTTTAGGTTCAATCCTAAGAGGTCTAGGAAATATAATTGGGCAATTCCGATAGGCAAAATGGTCGGCGTTCAGACATTCGTTGAAGATAGACTCATTTCGGGCGATAAACCCGGTTATTGGTGGTGGTGGGATCGCAGACACATCCCCGTGGAGATGTTGAGAAGCAGGGGGAGTATATTTCCGTTTAGGATCTTTCAATTTGACTATGAATCAGGCAGAGGCATTAAAAGCAAGGAAGCGGTAATCCTGCTCAAAGAATATGAAAGATGGGGAGATCGTAGAGGGGCGAGCTCCATCAGTAAATTCGTACAGAGAGCAAATAAGGTAATGAAAATAAGGAAAAGCATGGGAATAGAGTAGGGTGAAGATCTTAAGGGGTAGGTAGTCCGCAGGAATGATTTTTCTATACGAGTCCACCACAAGAACAACGAAGGATATATTTTTCTGGATAGGATAGTGATTCTTGAGCTTCTTTTATTTTCTCCTAATTCCGATTACTATTTCCTTTTTCCAGGTATCTGATTTCTTGTTTCTAAGTTCTTGGCTTTTCATTCAGATCGATTCTTTTCAGATAATCCTTCCCACGATTCGAGAGTATCAAGTATGAAAGGCTGGATATCAAGAACAATAGATAGGCAGCAACCTCTATTAGTGACGGATTGCCATTGTATCCGAATAGAGCTTTTAGGACGCTTCCTACGGGACTATTTTCGTCTAGAATGAAGTTGATATCGTAAAGGTGTTCTACTATCACAGGTATGATCCCGGCTTCCTGAAGCTCATGAATTCCATAAGCCAGCAAGCCGGCAGCTATGAAGATAAGTACTATGCTAGTAACTCGGAAAAATGTTTTTGTCGAGACTCTTGCTGAAGTTTTGAGAATGATTAGGCCGACGAGGAAGGCACCTGTGAAACCTATTATGGCCCCTAGGACGGTCTCAGCCACCGTTGTCTGGATAATTGACTGTTGAAGGAATAATGCTATCTCTATTCCTTCTCTTACGACAACTACGAAGGATAGAATCGCTAGGGTATTTGCTGCCCCCTTCTCCATAGCCAGATCCACTTTTGCTTCGAGTTCGTGTTTGATTGTCGGGCCTTTCTTGTGCATCCACAGAACCACGGTTATTAGCACAATCGCTGCGAATACTGATGTTATACCTTCGTACAATTGCTCTATAAGGCCACTGAATACTACTCCCAGAAGGTTTAGGACAACGCCTACAAAGAGGCTGGCAACCACTGCTGCTGCAAATCCCAGATAAACATGTTTTCTTAGACCAAAAGCCCCTATTTCTGCAATATACCCTAATATTATGCCCAATATTAGTGCGATTTCAACGCCTTCTCGCAGGGTCACTATTATTGGAAAAATCATAATTGGGATAATAACACTGTTATATATAAACATATAGATGATAGAAGGTAGAGAGATGATTAGAATAGGGGGAGAGAGGAATTAACAACACTCCTCCGTACGGAAGTGTTGCAGAAAATACCGGTTGCCCTTCCAAATCTTTTCATTATAATGTCTTTCAGGACGCCATCTTGGCGCATTTAGAACTATCCAGACCAAGAGCGTTACTACCAAAGCTCCAACAATGAAAAGGATAATTATTAGTAATGGAAAACCACCAACCATCCAGAAGTGATGATGGAAGTCGTTAGAATCAAGAATGTGGAAGAACATTTTCTCAACTCCAATTTGGGTATTAATGATGATGTTTGTGTTTTTTGGATTTCTCCTCCTCAAGTTTCAATCCTTTTGGTTCGTATTTCCTTAGTGTTTGGCTGTTAAGGGCAACCAATACCGTGCTCAAAGACATGAGAAGTGCTCCGATGGCGGGACTCACAACTATGCCGAAACTGAGTAGAATGCCCGCTGCCAGTGGTATGGCAAATATATTATAACCTGCTGCCCACCACAGATTCTGGACCATTTTTGAGTATGTTTTGCTTGAAAGATTCGTAATTTTTGGAACGTCTCGGGGGTCGTTCTTGACAAGGATTATGTCCGCACTTTCAATTGCCACATCGGTTCCGGCACCTATGGCTATGCCAACATCTGCTGTGACAAGTGCTGGGGCATCGTTTATGCCATCGCCAACCATGGCAACCTTGTAACCTTCTTCCTTCAGGAGCTTGACTTTTTCTGCCTTCTCATGTGGCAGAACTTGGGCAAAGTAGTCATCTATATCTAATTCTTCTGAGACCCATCTGGCAACCTCTTGGGCGTCTCCTGTAAGCATGTAGATCTTAGTTCCGCTCTCTTTGAGTTCTTTGATTGCCTCAAAGGATTCATCTCTTATGCTATCGGACAGAGCGAATGCTCCTGCAAGTTTGTCATCAACTACGGTGAAGACAACAGTTTTTCCTTGATCTTGAAGCTTCTTTATTTTCTCATCTTCAGGTTTTATTTTCATGTCCTTTAGAAGATTGGGACCCCCTATGTACACTTCTCTGTTTTCGACCTTTCCATAGGCACCCTTCCCCGGTATTGCCCTAAATTTGCTGGTTTTGGGGATAGACACTCCTTTTCCTTCTGCGTATTCGACAATAGCGTGCGCTATTATGTGCTCTGAATTTCGCTCGATGCTTGCGGTCAGGCTCAAGAGTTCATCCTCTGGAACAAAGGAAATAACATCGGTAACCCCAAACTTCCCCACTGTCAGTGTTCCAGTCTTGTCAAAAATAACCGCATCCACATCCTTGGCCATCTCAAAGGCTTGTCTGTCTCTTATGAGTATTCCGCTTTTGGCGGTGATAGAAGTGGAAAGGGCGACAACCAAAGGTATTGCTAGACCAAGTGCATGAGGACATGCTATGACCAGAACTGTTACGGATCTTTCGAGTGCAAAGGCAGGAGTCTGGAAAATAAACCATGTTGCATAAGTTATTATTCCTACTGCAAGAGCAATATAGAAGAGAAGAGCGGAGGCTCTGTTTGCCAAATCTTGGGTTTTCGATCTGCTTTCTTGGGCCTGTCTTACAAGTTTTATTACCTGGGCTAGATAGGTGTCTTCTCCCGTTCTTTCTATTTTTATGTTGAGGACACCTTCTGCGTTTATGGAGCCGCCTATGACTTTACTCTCCATTTTCTTGTGAATGGGTCTTGATTCTCCTGTTAGGAGGGCTTCATTGACGAAGGATTCCCCTTCAACTACAACACCGTCGGAGGGTATTTTTTCTCCAGGACGAACAATAACAGTATCATCAACCTTCAGCTGTGAGACGGGGATCTCCACGATTTCACCGTTTTTTATGAGGTGCGCTGTTGTAGGCATTATTCTGACAAGTTCCTCCAGCGCCCTTGAAGCTCCAAGAACGCTCTTGGCTTCCATCCAGTGTCCAAGAAGCATCACGTCTATGAGGGTGGCGAGTTCCCAGAAGAAATCTTTTCCGGCTATAAGGAAAACGGTTCCGGAAGAATAGAAGAAGGCCACAGATATTGCCATAGCTATTAGGGTCATCATTCCTGGCTGTCGCCTTCTCAGCTCTCTTGAGCTGCCTTTCAGGAATGGCCACCCACCATAGATGTAGACGATGGCAGATAGAATGAACAAGACTTCTTCATGGAAGGGTATTGTTAGGCTGAAACCGAACCAGGTTTGGATCATTTCGGAAAGCAATAGAATAGGGGCTGTGAGCAGTAACGAGATCAAAAATCTTCTCTTAAAATCTTCCAAGTGATGAGCATGCTGTCCTGGACTGTGGTTTTTTTGGTGTTGAGTGTGCTTCATTTCTATGATCGCCCTCAGATCCTCTGAGATTATAACTGTGTTATAATTTTTGCCTTATAAAAGTAGTGACCTGTAGAATTATGCGTGGCTTCTAGAATATTCGGGGAAGGTTCAGGTTCCTATATGAGACAGGGTCTCAGATTAGAAGAAGCAGGAAAGGCAATACCGTAAAGAATAGGCTTGTGATAATCATTCCCTTGGTTACCACTACACGATGGATAACGATGCTTAGCGTGACTGCCGTGATTATCCAAAATGTTGACATGATTGCCAACATCAGGTTTTGTGACATTTTTAGGAGGGGCGACAAAAGAATCACCCAAAGCACGCCAGTTAAGTAAAGACTCCAGGAAATTACCAGCAGAATGGTCAGTATGCTGGCTGTCAACTTTTTGGCTTCTCTAAAGACTTGTGGAAGTGCTTTTAACCCTGGAAATTCCAGCATCGCGGTAAGTACGGAGATGGTACTGAAAGTCACAGGAATCAGGGAAAAGCTGATTGTAGATACCATTATGCTAGCTCCTACTGTAGTAAGAATACCGATGAGTCCCGTGCCCAACGATAGACCAAGGAGTGCCACCTTTTCACCTAGATAGAATCGACATGGATCTTCCTTTCCCCAATCAACTATTAGGCGAGAACGATTGTAGCCGATACCCATTCTCTCAGCAGATAGTCTGCCGAAATATCTGGCCCAGCTTAACCCGATAAGAAGCCACAGCACCAGTGCAACTATGATTAGATAGAAGCAGATGAAGAGGAAGTAGTTGAACTGAGACATTAGAACCAGAAATAACGCGATGAAGCCCCCTGTAATCATCGATACTACCAAGTAGGGAACGTCTATCTTCTCTCCTTCAAGTTGCTGTTTTTCATCAGGTGAAGTGCGCGAGAATGAGCTTTTGGACCAGCAAATAGCAACGAGAACGCGTTTTAAAAGCCGTAGGGGGAATAAACGCAAATAAGTCCAGATGCCATTCTTTTGGATTTCCTCAGAATCTGGAGAGACATCCTTTGAAGAATCATGCTCTGTCGTGAAAAGCGTGATTACCACGAGCATGAGGATATGAAGCAGAATAGAAAGAACCATATTGGTTACCAGATAATCCAACTGAGCCAAATAGATCTCATAAACTGAAGTCTTCACGAGAGCTGAGGCGGAGTGTATAATACTCAAGAGATCATACCATAGACCCGAAACAAGTAGATAGATAATAATGGTAATTGAAATCACTGCGACCGCGATACCAATTATCTTTCTCCTTGAGATCTTTGTGGGTTCTGTCATAATACACATCACCATTTTGTGTTCCCAGAAAAAGTGAAGTTTCAAAAGATATCCTATAGAAATCACTCGTTATCGACAAATCTGATCATTACAAGATCTTTATGTGGCTAACAACTTCCTTATGTCAAGAAGTTTCACATTTTTCTTTAGATGCGGAGAAAATTGCCCATTTCCTGTCTGATTCCAAATGATGTTATCCGAAATTGTTCTTCATTATGATGCTTTTCTGGGCATCGCGGTATTAGAGTTTATATTTTAGATCAGGTCCATATTTTAAAGACTTAAAAATATTTCGGTTATTATAGATTCTTCTTAACTATGTTAACCGATTTATTATATAAATAAGACTGGACGAAAATAATAATAAAACAGCTGACCAAAATTGTAGATAAAGATCCTGAAGTGATAGATCCATGGGTATTCAAGGGAGATCAAATCAAAAACAGGAGGATTTGAAAAAAGGGATAGTTATTTAATAATCAATTTGATCTTATTTTTTCTTCTTTCCTTTCTTTCCTTCTTTCTTCTTTTTTGACATTCTTTTTCATCACCTAGTTTTTTTTAGATAGTCTTAATGGAACCATCAGTCGTCTTCTTCCCAGTCTTCTTCTTCTTCATCCCATTCTTCTTCTTCATCCCAGTCTTCTTCTTCCATTCTGAGCATTAGCCTTCACCTTGTTATTTCTAAATTTCCTCAGTAGACATTATTCATATTACCATTGTTATATCCAAAAATAGATTGTAGGAAGGATTAATTTGGGAATAACCGCAACTGGATTGATGGTTTATAAATTTAAGCATTTTTTTATGATCTTGTTTATAAAAGAGGTCAGAATTAGAAGATTTTTCGAAAATAGACTCTATTTTTCATTTCTGAATCCGTCCTATTCTTGACGTTTTGTGGGTGGGGAGAAGACGGAGGGGGTTTTCCAAAGATCGCGTAGATCAAAATTTAGCGTGGTATGGTTGAGCGAGCAAAAGATTTAAATATAACATTGTTATAGCTTATAACACCGTTATATCTCGTATGATATTAAGGTGAAAAATATGAAAAACATAGTAGAAACAGCAATTGAAGCAGGCAGTTTCAAAACACTAGTCAAAGCAGTACAGACAGCAGGTCTTGTAGATACTCTAAGTAAGAAAGGACCTTTCACCGTTTTTGCGCCAACAGACGAAGCTTTTGCCAAACTACCTAAAGGAACGGTAGAAGGTTTATTGCAGAACAAACAACAGCTTACAAATGTTCTTACATACCATGTTGTGGCTGGCAAAGTCATGTCAAAGGATGTAGCAGGTCTCCGATCGGCCAAAACATTGCAGGGTCAAGAGATTTCCATAGATACAAGCAACGGAGTAAGGATAAACAACGCAAACGTAATCAAGGTAGACATTGAAACATCCAACGGAGTAATTCACGTAATTGATACAGTTATACTTCCAAGGTAATTGATTTCTGCCTTCAAAAACATCTCTTTCCTTTTTTTAAAATGCTGATTTTACGTATTAAAAAAAAGAAGAAAATGTTGGAGATATAGTGTTCAACGGTTTTTTCATATGGCAAAGCAACTAGCCTTTAGTTAGACGCTTTTTGGTAATGTTTTGCCTAGGGATTTAGGACATATACGCTGAAGTTTAGAAGAGACGCGATTGTTACCCACACAATATAGGGAATTAGGATAGCTGCTGCGACCTTGGAAACTCTTGCGTAGACTACAATATTGACAAATATGGCAATCCAGAGAACTACGATAATAATGAAACCGAATAATGGCGACTGTAGGCCAAAGAATGCCCAGGACCACATAAGATTTAGAGCAAATTGTATCACGTAGACGCCCAAAGCTATCTTCACATTACGCTTGTCAAAACCTTCCCGCCATACTAGAAAAGTCGAAATGCCCATAAGAATGAACAGGGTCGACCAGACTGGAGCGAATATCCAGTTGGGTGGAGTCCAATCCGGCTTGATTAGAGTTGGATACCATGTCTCTAGTGATTCGAAATTGAAGATATTCCCCGCAAAGCCTATTAGAAGGCTAGATATTATGCTCACAGGTGCTTTGATCCAATCGCTTAGTGGTTTTCCCTCCAATAATAACACCTCAAATTGCTAGATATCGGGTTTATGGTTGAAATGTTCTTAAGTCTTTCTCTAGGATCTTGCCTTTTTGAATGAGTGATTGAAATCTGTCTCTTGTTTTGTGTTTATGAAACCTCAATCACTTTTCGGTTTGCTTTTCCCAGCTCTTCAATTTGACCGCGTTATATAGATTTAAATAAGAAGTGGATAACTGGAAGAAGGTCTTGGTAGAAATGATCATCGAAGCAATTACGTCCGCATTCATCCTGATTCTTGTTACGGAGTTGGGCGATAAGACGATGCTATCGACCATCGTGCTTTCCGCCCGATATAAGAGGCCTTACGCGGTTTTCGCAGCCGTCATGCTAGCACTTTTGACAGTTACGTTAATTGGTATCGGTGCTGGTTTCTTACTAACAGAAATAATCCCGACGTACATTCTTGTATACATCTCTGGATCTGTATTCATAATATTTGGGTTTTACTACCTTCTGACAGCCAAGAAGGACGAAGATGCGGATTCTATCAAGGGTGCTGCTTCATTTGTTTCGATTTTTTCGCTTGTATTCATCGCTGAATTTGGCGATAAAACGCAGCTAGCAGTAATTAGCCTAACGATTACACTTATCGCTCCCGTTGAAGTATTTGTTGGAGCGATTCTAGGTTTTCTAATAGTAAACGGAATCGCTGTTATTATTGGCGAAAAAATGGGTCAAAAGCTGCCATTACTCTTAATCAAAAGAGTTGCGGCAATATTATTCATAGTATTTGGAATACTCATCTTGGCTGGGATTTTGTAGAGTGATCAAATGATGTCTACTATATCCCGATTCGTTGAAAACCAATTCTTTGGCCTGACCTATTAGTTAAAGTGAAGACAGTCTCGGGTTACTTCTTATTCAGACTGTTGAAACACAGCAAAAAATAGACTTCGTGAGGGCTTTCACTTAAGTTAAGGCTATAATCGCCTCGGTCAAGCTTTTTAAGTCTGCCTGAGCTAAAAGCAACTTGATTGTTGGGGGGTGCCAAGATGGAAGTGAAGATCGTTGCAAAAACCGCTTTTACCGTGATTGGAATTGAAGGGAGCGGCGATTCTGACAAAGGTCCTGAATGGATTCCAGCATTATGGGAACAAGCCTTTGGCCGGCTTGATGAGGTCAAAGACCTCGTTAAGTCTGGTAGGGGGGCCTGGGGACTCATGAGCGCAGCCGATGAACACCTGGCTCCGTGGAAGGAAAAAGGAAAATACCTGGCAGGATGGGAAGTTGAACGGGGCACAAAACCGCCCAAGGGTTGGAAAACTTGGGATATCCCAGAACAGAAATTCGTAGCTATCGCCTGTAAAATCCCAACTTATGGAGATGCAATGAAATATTTCTATGAAGAATTCTCACCAAAGGAAGGCTACGAGCAGGCAGGTGCGATTCACGAATACTATCCCGAGGGTTTCCAAGATCCTGAAAAGGATACTATATTTCTGTACATCCCTGTCAAGAAGAAATAAGGGATAGTGCGTGCAAACGTGTTTTCTTCTTTTTTCTTTTTTCCAGTTGTATTTCTAAAGAATAAAAAAAAGAGAGTATTAGGTTTCGATTTTGGGTTCCTTTCTCACCGCATATACTATATACCCAATAATGAATATCGCTGCGGGAAGACCTAGAATCACTAAATCCCAGGCAATTGCATGTATCCATGAATATACGAAGTCATTGAATGTCCATGCTTGAAAGGCAAGGTTCCATCGCCCATTTAACCAAATCATAATTAGCCATGTTATCGTAACAATAAACGATATGAAACCGCCGCCTCGACCCGTCGTCATACGGCGCCGTTTTTCCTCTGGCTCTCCCACGTATTCTTTCCGTTCTTCATCTGGAATTTTCTTCCACCATAGAAGATATATTAACGCAGCTATAGGTATTCCCCAAGTTCCTACAAAGACGAATTCCCACAGAAGCACATGTAAGATAAACGTGATTAAACTGCCAACAGACCATAGTCCAATCGTAGCTGGCACGAGTCCTGTTGCTTGCGCATCAGCTACCACCCAAAGAAATACAAAAAGTGCTGCAATTGCAGCTGCCGCTATAACTCCAGCAATCACTAGCGTCATTTTCCATTGTCTTCTTAAGAACTTTACAAATATTCTACGGCTTAGTTCTTCGTTGGTTTCACCCATTCTAAACTCCTTCGTTGATTTAATCTACGCTGATACATTACACTGTTATATATAAGTCTATAGATAGAAAAATGATGTCAACTTATGGAGATGGGATGACATATTTCTATCAAGAACTCTCACTAAAGGAGGGCTATGAGCAATCAGATGCCGTACATGAATACTATCCCGAAGGTTTCCAAGATCCTGAAAATGGATGCCTTGTATCTACATATTACCGTTAAGAAGAAATGAAAGATAATGTATAGAAATTTACCTTCTTTTCCTTTTTCGAGTCGCTTTTCCTAGATCCGATTCCTGGCTCGTAATATTAGGATGTAAAGAAAATCTTTTTATGTAATCATGAATTATAGCGCGGAAAAAGGATGGTGAGAAGTTGAAGGTCTTAGTAGTTTACGCACATCCTAACCCAAGATCATTCTGTCATGCTGTCTTGGAATCATTCACTATAGGACTTAAGGATGCAGGACATACTTTCGAGGTTCTTGACCTGTATAACCTGGGATTTCACACAACTTTCAAAGCTGAGGATCTTGTTCAATTTAGCGGAGGAAGAATGCCCCAAGATGTGCTGGATCAGCAAGAAAAGGTATCCCAAGCAGATGCTTTGGCATTCATCTACCCTACTGTAGGATTTTATCTGCCGTCTATTCTTATGGGATGGCAAGAACGAATTTTCAGCTTCGGATTTGCTTATACAGTAGGTAAAGAGGGGGCAAAGGGCCTGCTCGGGGACAAGAAAGCCATAAACATAACTACGACGGGCATGTCTGAGGAATTCTATACGACTTCAGGGACAGGAGATGCGACGAAAAAACTGATTGGTACAGTCTATTGGTTGGCTGGAATCCAAGATTACAAAGTAGTCAACCTATATACGCCGGGACAGGTCGGTGACGAAGTTCGAAAGAAGTATTTGGAGAAAGCCTACAGTTTGGGCAAAGAGTTTTGAAAAGCTAAAAATCTCCCTTTCTTTTTGTATAAATTGGCTTTGTCAGTTTTTGAAATTAAGTTTTATATAATACCTGCCGCATCTCGATATTTTCGGATATAGTTAGACCCCATCAGATTTTGGGAGGGATTGTCTTGAAAACCAAGTATATTGCCTTGATAATTGTGGCGATCGTTGTTCCTGCTGCCGTTGTTAGTGTCGTTCTATTCTTACCGACTCAAACAGTAGAAATCAGCCAGAATCGTAATGTCCCTTACCAGTCTGGTGTAGAAATATTGGATCTTACCTTTTGGGTAAATTCTACTGTAGAATATGGAACAGTAAGACATTCGGAAATTAGCATAGGTTTCGAAAGCATGCCTGGCAAACTGCTTGATCTAAACATCTCTATAAACGGAACTGTTGGTATGCTTGCTCCGGCCAACATCTCTGATGATCTGGAAGATATGCTGAATATTACTTTCGACTACACTATTCTTGGTAATGTGCTAACGGTAACCTCAGCAATTAATGCTTCAGATGTCTTATCGTATCTGTCTCCTCGTGGGAATATTACATGCAGTCTGCTCATTGACCCTTCGTTGAACACAACAATTGATGTTTTGGGTACAACTGCCGGGATTGGTTTTAACACTCAGGCAGATGTGGTTATTGACAGGCTGAGCCTTATCACGGCAACCGGAGGAGTTGCAGCAAACTTGGTTGAAGACACAATAATTACGGGAAATATCACTATAATAACTGCAACAGGCGGTGTCAACTTGAATTGGCAAAATCTCAATGTTACCAATAATATCTATGTTAATATTACCGTCGCCACAGGGGGAATTTCGCCAAATATCACTCAGACAACGGGAATGCTTGGAAATGTTACTCTGGACGCTGTAACTGCTACCGGAGGCATCGATTTCGATATTGATATTGAAGGTGCTGTTGGTGCTTGGATTGAGTCTAGTGTTGTAACCGGAGGGATAAGCACTAATACGGTCGGGTTTACAGGTACCGAGTCACCATTACAGTCAAACAACTATCCGGATGTTAGCAATTTCATCGTTGACCTTAGCAGTACGACAGGCGGGATTAGTGTAGACGCATCCTACACGCCATAGTATTATTCAGCAAAACACAAGCTAATAGACTCCAGTCTATTGAGGTTCAGTCTCAAGGAAATCAAGTAAACAAAGCTTATAAACTGTCAAATGATAGACAGACCCATGAAAATCGGACTTCAAATTCCAAACTTTACGTTTCCTAACGGGCCTGAAGGGTTTGCTAAGGACATAAGAGATATTGCCATCACGGCTGAAAAAGCAGGTTTCTACAGCATATGGGTTATGGATCATTTCTTTCAACTGGGGAGAAGTGATGGTCTCAAAGAAAGACCGGGCGATTACCTTTTAGGACCGGCGGAAGACGATATGCACGAGGGTTACTCTCTGCTAAACTATATTGCAGCATTAACAAGAAAGGTTAAACTGGGCACGCTGGTTACAGGGAATATCTATAGAAATCCTGGAGTTCTGGTTAAAACCGTAACGACTTTGGACATCGTATCTGGGGGACGAGCTTATTTTGGTACCGGTGCTGGTTGGTTTGAAAGAGAATCAATCGGTTTAGGTGTTCCGTTCTATACTTGGAAGATTCGTTTCGAGATGCTAGAGGAATCACTTCAGATTGCAAAGCAAATGTGGAGTGATAACAACGGTGAGTTTATAGGTAAGCATTATAAACTGAAAGAGACGCTCTGCAATCCCCGGCCCCTTCAAAAACCCCATCCACCTATCCTAATTGGAGGAATGGGGCCAAAAAAGACTCTTCGTTTTGTGGCCAAATATGCTGACGGATGTAATCTGTTTACGCGTGCAGGATTGGGGACCGTTAAGAATGCATTGGATACCCTTAAGAAACATTGTGAGGATGTTGGACGGCCTTACCACGAGATTGAAAAGACAACATTGGGTACTGTGTTCTTGGGACATTCAGAATTGCCTGATTCTATGGAATGGAAAGGGAGGGATGATGTTACCTATGGATCTAGATTACTGAAGACTGCAGAGGAAGTCATTAACCATTTGAAAGAACTTGCCAAGATAGGTATCGATCATGCTATATTTAACATGCGATATCCTCTTGATCAATACAAGCCATTGGAGATATTTCAGAATGAGATAATTCCGGCAGTATCAGATATTTGAAAAAAGAGAAAATCGGTGAGTTTATGGCAGAAAGAAGCAGGGTCAAGATTACGGTCCTAAAGAAGCTGAATACAAAGGATGTGTTTGGTGATAAACCTCCTCTAGATCAGTTTTCAGAGGCTTGTAGCGCATTTGAAGAGGGGCAAGAGTTTATCGTCGGAGATGACGGGGAGATGCCAGAGGGGTTCTGTTACTGGGCTTGGAAGGACATTTTCACAGTGGTGACCACATTGCGGTATGGTGGAAGTTTTTCAAAGGCAAAAGATAGGGAAACTCCCGACATAAGCTGTTGCACCGATGGACTGAGGCCGGTCATATTCAAGATCGAACGGATTTAACAGGAAATGTGAGAAAGAAGCAGGAAGATGGAAAAAGTAAGAGACTGTAATGCGTGAGGTAGCTTCTTTCAAAGATTCCGAAAATGCGCTAAAATGTGTTAGTTTATATTTCTTGTGTGTATTCTATTATTAGAGGGGAGAAATAGAGAGAATCAAACCATATGTCTGGAAGTGCCTAGTTTGGTTAAAATCAGATCAGCAGACAGGATCAAAAAGGAAATAGTAAAGCGGTACAACAGTAGCCCCAGAGGATGGCAGGTGATGGTAAGAAGGGATTTGAGGGGACATTATGATCTGATTTTTACAAAGGACTCCAACATCTGGTTCGTAAAAGAGGAGTTTATAAATCCATATAAATCGGTTGGGCTGGGTGCCAAGCAAACAATCGGCAGAAAGCTAGATGTTGACAACCCCTTTGAGTTTGGACTAAGACCGCTTTCTCAAGAGCAGATGAGAACGTTGATAGAGATACTTCAAAAGGGATCTGATCTTGGCAGAATCTCGAAGATAATCGAGGATGTAGAGCCAACTTCAGCACGGAAGATTGACACACCCTATGCTCTACAAGGTCCTGTAATTCGTGTTGATAGGCATACAGGTTTGATCTCGGAGAAACAACGTGAGTTGGACCAAAAACTTCGAATAGAACTCGAAAAACTTCTTAGAAAGAAGTATCCGCATCTTTTAAGGTCATATACCTAAATATCGCAGATGAGGATGGTTCATTTTATAAACATATTAGTCATCTGAGTCTCTATTAGCTCATATTTTGGGGGAAAACAAATGGAAATGCCAGAACTATCCGATAAGGAGTTGGATAGGTATTCAAGAAACATCGCGCTTGAATTCATGGGATATGAAGGGCAGAAAAAGCTTAGAAAGAGCAAAGTCTGTATTGTGGGTCTTGGAGGTCTTGGATGCTCTGTTGCAGTTCAATTAGCTAGGCTAGGTATTGGTTTTTTGCGTCTGGTAGACATGGATATCGTAGAGGTTTCCAACCTGCACAGACAGGTACTGTATGACATGAATGATATAGGATATCCCAAGGTTGATGCTGCGAAAAAAAGGATTCTGGAGATAAATCCAGATATTGAGGTTGAGGTCTTTTCGGATTTTCTGGATGCATCAAACGTTGATGAAGTTGTTAAAGGAGTAGATGTTGTTGTCGATGGATTGGATTCTCTTGCAACGCGATATACTCTGAACGCGGCGTGCATAAAGTTTGGTATACCCTTCGTCTTTGCCTCAGCAATAGAAAGCTACGGAAATGTGTACACCATGATCCCAGGTGAGACTGCTTGTCTGGAGTGTTTCTATGGAGGGGTTGAGGAGGAGGATCTTCCGGGTTGTGCGCAAGTAGGGGTCTTTCTGCCTTCTCTGATGGCCATAACTGGAATTGAGACTTCCGAGGCTGTGAGAGTCATTCTAGAAAAGCCTCTCCTGTTGAAAGGAAGGCTGCTTTATGTCGATTTTACGGATATGTCATTTCGGGAGATCGATATCGTGAGGAATGAGAGTTGTCCGGTGTGTAGCGTTTCCCCTGAGGAGATTGCGTTTAAGGTGCGGAAGGATGTTAAGGTATTGGAAACATGTAGCAGAGATATGAAGAACGTGTTTGTGATCATTCCGGCTAAGAATAAATCAGGCGATTTTCAGAGACTAAAGGAGAAGATAGGTAGTTCCTTCAAGATCATTGTTGATTCGCAGTCTGGTATAACCTTCCATTATAATGAGGATACACAAGTGAGTCTGCTAAGCTCAGGCATAGGAGTCATTAAGACATCTATGATGAAAGAGGGGAGCTTAGAACTCTTCAGGAAATTTGTGGGATGAATCAAGCTTGCGGTATTGGTGACCCAAATGGTCAAGGTCATTAAAGTAGACAGTTTAGCACCAGAGATTAGTGCTATGAGGATGGCAGCCGCGTTTGCTCGCTTTGGTATGCTTGTTGTTTTTCCGACCGATACGGTTTATGGCTTGGGAACCAATCCATTTAATGTTTTGGCGGTTGACAGATTACTCAAGGTAAAGGGTAGATTGGAGGAGATGGGTGTACCCCTTTTGGTCTCAAGTGTGGATGATGTTTCGGAAATTGCGCATTTTGACGATGATGCTGAGAAGTTGGCCAAAAAGTTCTGGCCTGGCGTTTTGACTTTGGTTTTGAAGAAGCGAAGGATCATTCCGAATATTGTCACCGGCGGAAGAGACAGCGTGGCTGTTAGAATTCCTTCACACAAAGTTGCTCGGAGTCTGGCCCAGATGGTCGGAGGAGTTATCGTTGGAACTAGCGCAAACATCTCTGGTAAATCATCGCCAAAAACAGCACAGGAAGCAATTGAGCAGGTTGGTAAAGAAGTTGACTTAGTGCTTGATGGGGGTAAAGCATCAGTAGGAGTCTCCTCAACAATCATCGATTTAACAGAATCTCCACCTCTGATACGGAGATTGGGGGCCGTATCCGAAGAGCAGATAAAAGAAGTCATAGGCGATGTTGTCAGGCAACTGGAGTAAAATTCTTAATAGGGTTTTGATGTTGCAGTTTACGCAAAAGAATCTATCATCCGTATCGGTCTCATAGATGATGTGAATATTTTAGATTTCCAGCTATACATTTAAATAATTGATTTTGTAAATTCTTTAGTGATGTGGATGTGAGATGTGAGTTTTATGACAACGTGGGGTTCTGAGACCGTTACCTGTCCTAATTGTGAAGAAGTCTTTGTGGCAACACAGATTTTCAGCTGCGGTTTTGCTTCAAAAACTAGGGATTTTATGCCAAACTACTGGGGGGCAAATCCACTTCCGTATTTTGTGCATGTATGCCCTAATTGTATGTTTGCTGGATATTCAGGTGAATTCGAAGTCGCCAATGCGACTTCTCAGAAAAAGGAGCCAGAAATTCCGGCCTGGGAGAAATACTATCTCCTTGCTCAGAGGTTGGTAGATGAGCAGCAAGATAATGTGGAATCCCTCTCCGGTATTGCCTGGGCATACCTGCAGAGTGCATGGACAGCAAGAGCTGTTGATCGAGACAGAGAAAAGGAAAGGATACGTCTTGAGGATGCCTTGATTTTCTTCAAAAGAGTTTACGAAAAAGAGACAGACGCAAGAGTTACCTATACTTGTGGAGAAATAAACCGGTTGCTGGGGAACTTTAATGAAGCAATTCGCTTCTTTGATGAAGTCCCCGATCATGCGATGAAGACACGTTTGGTAGATGATGAAAAAAACCTAGATTGGCTCATAGAAATGAGCAAAGAGCAGAAGACAGCCGCTGGTGAAGGAAAGGCAGAAGTAATGAAAATGTAGAATTCCCGTTAGAATTGTCGCTCTTTTCCTATAGAGAATACATCATTTGGGTTGAGGACACTTATACCTGTCCAGCTACCCACGATCTCGATATTCACAATCTTATCAGGATTCTCCAGATCAACTTTTCGATCTATAACATCAGCTGCTGCCTTGATCAGTGTCATACGATCTATCTTGGTATGACGTTTGTTTACATTTATTCTGAATTTCTCGTTCTTAGTGATTTTCTCGGAAAGATCTCTGACAGCTTCGACAATTTCGCTTGTAGAGGTCGAAACTACTTTTTCCAGGGGCACAAGTTTTAGAGCATATCTTATTTGCCAGGGGTCTTCTTGAATCATCTTCTTGATTTTTCGTATTACCTCAAAAGGGTCT
>JBHLKK010000020.1:0-20177 GCA_048886745.1 Candidatus Hodarchaeota archaeon
CGCTAGGGCATGATTCATAATGTCTACATTATTCGCAAATCTGGGGAGTGTCTAGTCTCCAGGGCATATGGCTCAATAGCGTTAGATGAGGGGCTAATTTCAGGCTTCTTGAGCGCACTACAGTCTTTCGTTGCTGAAGTAAGTGGAGACAGGATAAGATCTATCAAAACTGGTAACGTCAAGTTTATCTATGGAGGTTTCGGGGACGTATTATTCGTTTTTTGTGTAAGTCAGGATGAGGATGAAACAGAGATACAGGAAAAGATTGCAGCGGTAAGAGACCTCTTTCTGAAGAAGTATCAAGACATCCTCAAGGACTGGGATGGTTCGATATCCACTTTTGAAGCGTTTAACGAGATATTGGACAGAATAGTTCTCGGTCCAGTGAAAATATCACTTGTGGGTTCGAGTGGAGTTGGGAAAACAACACTATTTCAACTTATAAAAGGTCAGGAAACGCCTCTTAAGCACGATCCCACAATCTTTGTTAATATTGGTGGTTTAAAGGCCAAGGTAGGAGAATACAAAATCCCACTCAGAATCTGGGATTTTGGCGGTCAAGAACAGTTTAAGAAGGCGTGGGATCGCCTAGCGCAGCGATCAGACATAATAGTGCTAGTATTGGATTCAACCATAGTAAATGTTCTGAAAACAAGAAAAGATTTCGTAAAACTGATGACTAAAACCGGAAAGGACACAAAGGTAATTGCGCTGGCAAATAAGCAAGATTTGCCTAAGGCTGTCAAGCCTGAGCTCATTCAACGAGTCTTGGGTGTAAAGACCTATGGTATGGTGGCGCTAGATCCGTCTCAACGTAATGAAGTATTGAACATAATTAAAGAAGCAATGGAAGAATGGTTCAAACATTATGGAATTAAAATACAAGCAGCGAGACTGGAGACGGAAGAGTTGCCAGAAGCTGTCCCTGCGACTCAACCTTCAACGCAGCCGGCAATAAGCACCAATCCAGACACACCTGAATCATAAACTCATTTTCTATCGTATTTTTTGAAACCTCAGTTCTTAGAATCCGTCTTAGACTTGACATGTTATTCTCAGATTATAGTCTTTAGAAGAAATAGAAAAAAAGAGGAGAATTACTTGCGCCTACGAATCACAAAGAATACTGCAATCACTATTACAGCGCCAACTGCTCCGATTAGGATTAGTGTATTGACACTGAATATGCCAGCTGCAAGGTCGGCATAGGCTATGAATGTTGGATCGTGTACAATCCTTGATCCATTCCACTCAGGATAAGATATGAAGTAGTAGTAATCTACGCTGTCAACAGATAATGTGCTATTTACGCTGTCATAGTTGCTGTTGTGATAGCGTTCCAGTGCAGGACTCATATACATAGCTGCTAGAGGTAGAGGTGCCATTATTAAAGCTTGAATTCCAACTAGGGGATTATTCCCAGGTCCCGGGGCAACATAACGTCTGCCTGTTGGATAGAGCCAAGTCTTTGTGAGTAGATCGTCTCCAGTAAGTGCTCCTGTCGACTCATTAAGGGTATCATAAGTCATCTTGTTTCCAAATATGACGTCAAGGATCTTCTCATCAGCAACGTAGGTGGAGAGGTTGTCATTTACCGGAGATGACGTTTCATTAGTAAATGGAGTTGCGTTGTCAAGCCTATTTTCGTGAGTTTCGTTCAAGATTGCAGTCAACTGATAAGATGTTATGCCTATTTTGAATCCCTGTTCGTTTATCCAGCTAGTTAAGTTGTAGTTCGAATCTTCTGTGTTCTCGTAATATGTGTTATTTGGTAACCACAACCTTTCTGGTTGACCGATCACATAGTTAGTAGACACCTCTGCAGTACCCCTTGTTGGATCAATGTCAAGAGTATAGTTGAATTCAAGTTCACTATACTGAGCCAACGCTATTATTGGATCAAGAGGTCCTGGATCAAGCCTCCACCAAATGGATTTCAGATTCTCATATTTCATTCCCCATTCCCAGTGGAGTTCACCGTTGGAAGAAGTCAAGGGATACACTGTTACACTTACGTTTTCTGAATTTATCTCATCTAAGAATGAAGTGAAATTATCGCCATGTACCGAAATATCGAAGGATAGAGACAGATAGACGGGTTCACTGAGGGGATTAGGCAGGTCGTTTTGAACTAGATCTTTGAAGACGGTTAACATAACGAATGTTTGGACTGCAAAAACGTCCTTACCGCTTGGTGTCTCGTAGTGCTGTAATATGGTTTGCATGGGTATTGTTAACGCGTCAGCACCAACCGAGGCATTTATGAAACCATGATACAGCATCTGATAACCCAGTTTGTTAACATATGCTATGTATGTATGTACATGGACATCCGTAAGAAGAAGTCTAATCCACAGAGGTACATCTTGATTGTTTCTAACTAGATCTATCCAGTCAACGGTGGTTGACCAGCCACCTGTATCACTAAATCGATTACCATTAAGGAAACCGCTTTCGTCAGGCAGTGCGGCAAGAGCAGGAGTAATTGCTGTCAATGATATAGCTATTAACATCGCGACGGTCGCTATTTTCAATGCCTTTCGCTTCATTTTTTCCCACTTTTTTAGGTTTTTTTAATTTATTCAAGATGTGTTTCTAGGTGGAAAGCTTTTAACCTAAAGGTGGAAATCGGATTGTGATATCATGGAAATAAGAAAAGAGAAGGTAGAAATTCGTCATTTGATAAGGAGATTATGAGGCGTCTTCATCTTGAGGTAGCCCTGCAAATTTGATCTTTCTTTTCCTTAGTTCTGAAACGCCTACAAGTTCCTCCAGCTTCTCCTTTGTTTCTCGACGGATATAGGATTTAAGAAGTTTGACAAGACGTGATACTTCAGATAGCTCGATTCGAAGTTGGATGTTCCTTATTCTGCCCTCTTCAAATCTTACGTATCCGAGAGGTGCCAAAATATCTTGAACTGTTTTTCGTTCATAGATGGTTTTGCTAAAGATATCTGGGTGGGCAGAAAGAAGACCGTGTAGAGTCATAGTTTGAATGCTTTCATCTATATAATGCCTTAGTAGATAGTATAGAATTACCGATGCCTCAAGATCTCTCATCCGAAGCATTCTGAAGAAACCCTCAAACTTCTTCTTTTTTATGAGTGTTCTCAGTTTCTGTTTTAATTCATCCAAACCTTTCTCCTTTAAGGTCTCAGGCGTTAATGGAATTGCCGATTCAAGATAAATCTGGGTCTTGTAGTTCTCATAGGAGCCAGTAACAGCATAGAACATGAAAATAATAAGTATTAGAAGCTGCATCTGAAACGCGAAAGCATCGAAATGTATTATCCAAGATTCAGCAAGATAATATGTCTCTGGATCTGAAAAATCCAAAAAAGGAAGGATAGTTCGAGATCCGTAAGAGAGAAGTAAGCTAGCAGTAAAACTCCAGATGATTGCAACTATTAATAATGCCCAACTGTAGATCAAAAGAGTTCTTCCCTTGAGCATGGATGTGGTGAGGAGAACTAACACAATATTCAGAATCACAATTATTGAGAAGAAAAGAATTGTTTGCCAATCTTGAAACATGAAACTGAGTGGAAGTTGGTTGAATAAGAAGAGAACAGCACCAAGAGATGCAAAGGAAGCAACAGGCAGGACTATATGATGCCATTCAAGGATTTCCCAGGATGCGGGATATTTCTTTTTGGCATAAATATCTCTAAAACCTAGTGCGGTCAAAATAATGCCAGGTACTGCTAGGGTAAGTCCAAAAGCAAGGTAAGGATGGATTGGCACCGATAAACTACGTATCATAAACAAACGAAAAGTGGAGTATTTTGTGGATTGGTTTTCATAGACAGATATGGTGTAATTATCACTAGCATTTACGTTCGTACTGATTGAAAGAAGTTGATTTGCGTCAGAAGAATGGTTCTCCGCCAAGATACTGCCTAACATTGTTTTGAGGACTAGGGAAACATTTACGTTTTCATATATTCTCGCATATACTGTCAATTCATCGCCAGATTCCAAGCCGATTGTCGTATTATAGCTATAATTGTTCTCGAATATCAGATATGATAGACCACTCTGCATGGGAATAATTTGGTTATTAAATAAGGAAAAACCTATCCCCGCGGTCAGGAGGACGCCTCCTATCAGAAGTATCAGAGTCGGTCTTAGCGGCTTTGGCAGCGACATAATTATGCATCCTTTGGGGAAGTTTACCGTTAGTTATATTAATGGCTATTATAGTTAAGCGTCTACATAAAAGGATAGAGAGGTTGGGCTTTTGCAGAAGAATGTAGCTGCATCGAACGTTTTGAAATACGTCTTAGAAGCGGTAGAAGGAGAAAGATTATTTGTCATAGGCGACGATGTAAATGCCGATGTTATCGATGCATTTGCCAGAGGAGGAGCAGATCTGGGATTGTGGGTAAGACAGATCAAGCTAAGTACAAAGGAAGGATTTCGCAAAGAAATACCATCTCACCTTAGGGAGGCGGTTCTAGGCGGGGGATTTGGAAGGCCAGATATATTTGTCAATGTTTTAAGGGGAATCGCCGAAGAAACTCCATTTCGCATAAAACTGATCAAATTGGAAACACGAGGACGTAAATCAAGACTCGGTCATTGTCCTGGTATAACCATAGACATGCTTACAGATGGAGCTTTGGCCTTAACGGCAGAAGAACACAAGGAGATGCAGGATTTTGTCCGAAAAGGTTTGGCAAGGCTTGTGGATGTTTCCGGAGTACATATTGTGACACCTGAGGGCACAGATCTGAAATTCAGCGTTAAAGGGAGAGATTTTTTCACAGACACATTTATGGATTGGGAAACCATGAGATGGATGAATCTGCCTACAGGAGAGATTATGGTAGGACCTGTTGAAAATTCTCTGAATGGAGTACTTGTCTGCGATATGGCCGTGGGAGGAGTCGGTTTACTGGATAAATCAGTTCGAATAACAGCGAAAGATGGTAAGGCTGCCAAGGTAGAAGTAGATGACTCGAATGTACTGAATAAGATTAAAAAAGCACTCTCTACTGATTATTGGTCGAGTTTTGTAGGTGAGCTGGGGATTGGTGTCAATAAGAAAGCAAGAGCGGTTGAGGAATTCTTGGAAACAGAAAAGATTTTTGGAACAGTCCACATTGCTTTCGGCAATAACGAAGACTATCCGGGCGGAAAAAACACGAGTGCAAATCACATGGATTTCCTTATGTCAAAACCATCTGTTACCATAACGTATGAAAGCGGAGAAGAAGATGAAATAATGAAGGATGGGAAATTTCTTAATTTTCCCTAAACCGGAAAAAAAGAGAAAGGGTCGATTTGGGGCCTCAGAGCAATTAAGCCCAATCTTCCCCCAAACCTAGCGAGTAACCTCATGATGCAGTGGAGATCCGCATGTTGGACAGAACTCTGCACCAGGCGGTACATTTGCGCCACACTCTGGACAGCTTTGTTCTCCTTTTGGGGGCTTAGAAGGCTTGGAAACTTTTGTTGGCGGAGGCATTCCAGATTTACGTGCCTTTAGATCATAGTAGGTAATTGTCGCAGCAACTATCCAGAAGGGATATACGAAAGCATTAATTATGGCAGAGATTATTCCCGAAATTATGGAAGTTACGAATTGATTTGCGATAACTGTTCCGAAACCGTAGACAATCATGGCATTGACACCGGATGAGATGCCAAAGCCTATCGCCATTACTAAGCCTGCAACTATTAAAACCCCAAAGGTCTTCCACCAGTATCCTCCGACATAGTATTTACTCCTTCCAAGAGAAGATACCGCTTTCGAATCCTCCAAAATGACACATTGAGACGATAGAATGAACCAGACCATAAAGAGTATTCCAGGAATTATTAGCAGGATAAGACCGCCGATCATAGCAAGACCGAAGAGAATTGCAGAACCAGCTAACGACAGGAAGCGAGCAGAGGCATGACCAAAACTGTCTGAAAGCGATGTTTCACGTCCAAAGAATTTATCGGAAGCAAACTTGATAATCGTTCCGCCTGCAACTAACATGAAGAACATGTAAATGATTGCAAAAAGGATCACGGACCCTATCAAAGGAGGAAGATACGTTGTAATCCAATTGAAGATCTGCTCAATAGTGGGAGTAGGAGGAAGCGGAGGAATTATTAGTACATAGGTTTCGACTGTCAAAGTGATAAGCGAGCTCAATATGTTGAGTAGAATGAAAGGAATTGCCAAACGCCCCAAATTGCCCATGTAGACATCCATTGTGTGACTAAAGATCTCTCCAAAGGTCATTGGCTTTGCTTTGGACTCGTATACTTCGTGCTTGGGCATATTTCTCTTCCCTCTAAATTTTTCCCGATTTGTTTCTTTAGAATGCCATGAAGTTACTTAAATATTATTCCTAGTCTATTCGACCCTATTCGAATAGAATGTGTGTTCAACATTTAGTGAAACACATTCTATCCTCTGCAACTCTTCATTGCAACTATTGTGGGTTCCTTCAATTATTGAAATTCCCCTGAAAAACAACCTAGAAATCCTAATGGTTACTTCTTGGGTCTGAATTTTATGAATCTTTCTTCCTGATATTTTTCCAGATATCCTTTGGTAACCAATTCGTTAAGCAGCTCACTTGCCCTGCTTCTTGATACCTCTATTTCATTCGCCAACTTTCTGGCAGTTATCCCTGCTGAATTCACATCGTAAGCCTCTTTTACAGCCTCCAGGGTCCGACGTAAAGCCCAAGATAGTTCGGAATATCTATCTGACAATTGGTCGGAAGAAGCGGAGAATATCTCGTGCATAGGAGTTCGGGGTTCCTTGGAGCTTGTAGCTAGCATGTTTTGGAAGGCTTGGAAGTTCTCGGATATGGTTTTCTGTAGAGCTTCCAGCTGATCAAAAATAGATTTAATCATACTCTTGAGACTTTTGAGTTCAGACGTTATTTCCTCTTGCAGGTTTGAGTTATTGTGTTGACCCATGTTGATTCTTCCCAAATGGAAGTAAAAAACGCAAGTTTAAATTCTTTTGGGTGTGGGAAAGCACAATATTTATAAACAGATTAACCTTATTTATTGTCGGGTAGTGTTGACTGATGTCGGTTTATGATAACTCTATAGGGAGGATATAATAGACTGGCTGTCTCGAAATTTTGTACTGAGAAATACTCCCCGTTATCCATTTGTCCAGAATGTGGTTCTCAGGAGATTATAAACGATTCTGTGAGGGGAGAAGTGATCTGTAAAGCTTGTGGTCTTGTAATATCAGAGCATATGATAGATTATAGAGATAGTGGCTTTGTCGATAGGGAGGAAGAGAAAAGGATTCACCGTGGCCTGCCCACCACACATATGCTTCCAGATAAGGGTTTGACTACGGTAATTAGCAGAAGAGAACGGGATATTCATGATCGCGGTTTTTCACCCCTTAAGTACCAAAGCATGATTAGAATCAGAAGACTAGACAGCAGAATGACATGGAGAAAAAGAAATCTAGCCATAGCCTCCACAGAAATAAGAAGATTAAGAGGACAACTCAATCTACCCAAGATGGTGGAAGAGACTGCAGCAGTCTTTTATCGGAAAGTTTTAAAGAAAGGCCTTCTGAGAGGTCAAAGCATTAAAGCAATGGCAACTGCAGCATTATACGCTGCATGCAGGCTAGTTGAACTGCCCAGAACCTTTGAGGAAATATTGAGCAAATCTTCTGCCAAGAAGGCGGTGGTTAGTCGCTGCTATCGAATACTTGTTCTTGCGCTGAAATTGCGTTTTCCCCCACCGAACCCTACTTTGCTTGTCCCTCAATTTGCCAACAAACTCAATCTTACTGGAAAAACAGAGAGCTTGGTTGAGAAAAAAGCGGTTTCAATACTCAAAGAGCTCATCAGAAAAAAGAGAGTCGCTGGAAAAGACCCGAGAGGATTGGTTGCTGCCACCCTATATATCGCATGTCAAGAATTCGGACTAGCAAAATCCCAGAGCTTCATATCAAAGGTTGTTGGAATCACCGAAGTAACGCTTAGAACTAGGTACCGCGAAATAAGGAGAATAATGGAGAATCAATAGATCTATTTTTTCACTTCTTTCATTCTTCTATGAGTTTTAGTCAGGTTTTCAAAGCTTTTATTTTATGACAACTAACTTAGAACGCAAGAATTAGAACGCAAGAAGCAAGAAGTGGCTCCGATGAATAAGGATCGATTGGTCATCGTTTGGGACGGTAAGCTTTCCAATGCAAAGAAGGACGCATTGAGGCGGTATTGCAAGAATCAAGGCCTGATTTCTGTTGAAACAAAGGTAAGAGATGCTTTTGAAGCTAATCGAGAGATCGAGAAGATAGCAGACCAGTGGAATGTAAATCAGTTTCTTATAATCGGGAATGCCGAGGAATTCCCCTCACTAAAATATATTTTTCATGGTAAAACATGTCATACAGACATGATTTATCAAGATCTGGGAGGGGACGGTAACATTACATTGACCGTAGGAAGAGTCTTTGGAAATAAGGAGACGATTCTTTCACATCTAATATGTAAATATGGAGATTCAAATCTTGCACTGGTTTTTGACACAACGCCAAAGACTTCTGAACTGCCTGTAAAGGCACTTATCGATCTGGGATTTAGGGTGGAGCTATTTAACAGCTTTAGTGAGAGCAGGATTCCATGGTTTGAAGATGCCGAAATGATTCTCCAGTATAGCGATGGGACCGTTCTTGATAGAGTCCACGGAGATGATACCAGCTGGTTTGGCGGAAATCCCCCTGCAAAATTACTTTCATGGAGGGATTTGAGAAAGATCAAGTTTAGACACTATCCCTTTGTTTTTTCAGAAGCCTGTAATACAGCAAATTTCGGATTGTTGGTAAGGGAGATGCTAAAAGCAGGGGGGATTTACCTGGGAGCAATAGGTCCAACATATAACAATCCCAGAGTCTATAAAAATTGGATGGCTTGCCACTATTGTGATGGTTATAAATACGGAGTGTTAGATTCGCTTGGTTCGTGTGATACTATCGGGGAGGCCAAAGTCAAGGTTGATAAAGAGCTTTTTAACACCTTAAATGAGAAACAACAAAAAACGATTTTAGATCTCGAAGAAGGTAAAGCAAAAGGAATTAGCGATGTTGAGGTTTTATCAACTATCCAATTTATGATGTTCGGTAACCCACAAAGACCAGTAACTATCGGAAAGCATCCTTCCTTCAAAATAAAGGAGATTCCCGTGACGGACGTCACAAAATATGGGATATACAGCAAAGAAGACACAACATTCTTTAAATTGTATCAACGCGGGCGTTATGGGGTAGAGGGAGAAAACATTGAAGACTCGTAGAGAGCAAATACTGCAAATATTGCGTGAAACAAAAGGATGGGTGAAGGTTAAAGAGATTTGCTCAAAACTTGGAATTTTAGACGAACAGGGAGTTTACAACGACTTGAAGCATATAGCCAGAACTGTTTCAACCCAAACTAACAGAAAAGCGTTTGTATCAATGCTGTCCCCTCGCTGTATAAATTGTGGTTATGAATTCAGAAGGGTTAAAGAACCGCGATGTCCTAGCAAGTGTCCTAAGTGTAAATCTGAAAGGATAGATCCGCCAGCTTTTCGCATGAAGATCGCTAAGAAAGCAAAAAAGGGCTATCGTTAAAGTTCTAATGGGGGTCCAAACTTGCTGGGAACATATTTTATCAAATCTGGATGAGATTTCAGGCCTCCCTCAATAGCTCTTCTCGTATAACCAAGTACTAACGGCATGAGATCAAGACCTCTAATGCGATGGAGCCCTCCTGCTAGAACCGCTCTTTCATTAAAAGCAGAAACCTTGTCACTTATGACATTTGGGCCGGCTATCAGTATGGGAGGGGGGTCAGCAATGTGTGCACCCAGTTGACTAGAAGTTGAATGATCAGAGGTAATAATTACGTGAGCTTTCTCGAATTCTACAGCATCTTCAATTAGAGGTTTGAGTGTTGCATCGATCTTTTCTATCATTTTTATCTTCATTTCAGGCTTCCTATCATGACTTGCTACGTCGCATGCCTTAATATGGACGAAGATGAATTCATATTCGTTTAAGGCACTAATGCTATTCTGGATTTTTGCGGCAATGTTGCTATCAAAATATCCGGTGATGCCTTCTACTTCTAGAATAGACATTCCCAATAATCTCGCAACGCCCCTGTATAGAGGTAGAGCAGCAATGCAAGCAGCCTTCATTCCCCATCGTTCTTCAAAAGGTTGTATTTTCATGGGGGAACCTCCACCCCTAAATAAGACCATATTTGCAGGCAATTTCCCTTCTTTTTTTCTCCTTTGGTTAACCTCATGGTCAGTTAGTATTTTAAAAGCCCTTCGGAGGAATATGTTCAGTATTTCTGCAGTCCTCTTCGCATTGGCAGAGCCCTCAGCCGAGGTTAGTGGTTGAACCCTAGGCACGTAAACCCCAGTTTCGTGGGGATCGGAATCCGTTACATGAGGAGATAGATCTTTCCCCTTTAGAACAAGAATCCCTCTGTGTTCGGCTGTAGCTATGAACTTTATCTGGACATCTTGAATGTTCTTAATTGAATCATTTAGCGCTTTTCCCAGCTCAAGATTATCAGGACTAAGCCTCCTCCCGGCACGTCGATCCTTCAGGAAAATGACTTTCTTACCATTCTTTGTCTTTGGCTCCACCGTTGTAAAATTCGTCCTGAAGATGACAGTATTTTCCTCCATCTCTAAACCGAGCCCGAGAGCCTCAATCGGTCCTCTACCAGGGTGTTCTCGCTTAACATCATAGCCAAAGATAGCTAGATGGCCGATTTCACTTCCAGCGGGAATCCCGGGACCTACCGGATCGATAAGGCCGGTTATCCCTATCTCTGCAAGTTTGTCAAGATTAGGAGTTTTTGCGACTTCCAGCGGAGTCTTTTCGCCCAGCACTCTGATCGACTGGTCACCCATGCCATCACAAATAATTAGCACGGCTCTGTCTGCCTTCATGATCACCACATTCGTTTGGCCTATATGAAGAATAATGAGTGATTGGCTACACAGTTATAAAAAGCTTATAAGTCTGCAAAATTGGTAAACCTGTCGAGAAAAGGGAGAAATCTTGATGGGAATATCTACCGCAATTCTAGCAGGTGGGAAGGCCAGACGATTAGGTAAGGAAAAGGGTCTAATTAGGATTCTAGGAAAACCTATGATTTCGTATGTAATAGATGCATGTAAAGAGCTTACAACCGACATTTTCGTCGTCTTCAGTACCAAAGAACAAAGTGAGAAGTATCTGAATGCTCTGAGCGATATTAGAGTTATTTTCGATAATACCCATCAGGAATATAGTCCGCTATTTGGAGCGATAACGGCATTTAGAAAAATCAAAAATGATTACATTTTTCTGCTCCCTTGCGATACTCCATTGATCAATTCTTCCGTTATTGAGCTACTCTACTCTTTTAGACTAGGATATGATGCGGTAATACCTCGCTGGCCAAATGGTTATATCGAGCCACTTTGCGCAACTTACAGAAGCAATTCGACGCTAGATGTGGCTGAAAAGATGATGAATGCAGGAAGATTGGAAATGAGAGGCGTTACTGAAGAGCTGAAGGTGCTCTACGTTTCCACATTAGCTATTAAGAAATTTGATCCGAAATTTAATTCATTCTACAATGTGAATACAGAAGAGGATCGAAGAAGAGTAGAAAAAATCTTAAGGCGTAGAAAATGATCCAAGTTGTAGGTTTAAAGGGAATTCCTATTGTCAAAGAGGGAGACAAAATAGGAAAATTGATTGTTCGTGCTTTAAGGGACCAAGATTTTGAGCTTAAAAGTGGAGATATCTTGGTCATTGCTCAGAAAATCGTTTCTAGAGCAGAAGGTAGCACAATTAATCTGAGAGATGTTACGCCCTCACAGTTTGCCGAAAGCATAGCAACAACCATGGAGAAAGACCCCAAAAAAATAGAAGTCATACTCAGTGCCTCAAAGTCCATAGTTCGTATGAGTCGAAAGCATTTGATTACAGAAACCCACCATGGATTTGTTTGTGCCAATTCTGGAGTAGACTTATCAAACGTTCCTGGCAACACTGTAGCTTCACTCCTACCCACAGATCCCGATAGTTCTGCGGAGGAAATTAGAAGGGAAATACGAGAGTTACTTGAGATCGATGTTGCAGTAATTGTCTCTGATACTCACGGTCGGCCTTTACGTCAGGGTGCAATAGGAGTGGCAATTGGAACTGCGGGCATAAGACCAATACTGGACTACCAAAACAAGAAGGATCTTTTTAACTATACACTTGAAACCACCAAAATTGCCATAGCGGATGAGTTAGCATCAGCGGCCGAGTTATTAATGGGGGAAGCAAACGAGGGTATTCCTGTTGTTGTAATCCGAGGTTATTCCTATCAGAAGGAAAAGGGATCCGCTCTTGAACTTATTAGACCTGTGGAGGATGATCTTTTCAGGTGAGTTGAGAAAAGCGGATACAAAGGTTTATTAATAATGAATTAGGAGTCCATTATCCCCAAGAAATATTTTATAATCATAAAACTATTGCAGAATATTGAGGTGGGTGAGCAAAATGAATGATGTTGTCAATGTAGGTATAGCCGGCTATGGCACTATTGGAAAACGCACTGCAGATGGCATATTGAAGCAACCTGACATGAAGCTTGTTGGTGTTGCAAAGACCAAACCAGACTATGCAGCCTATATTGCTTTGAAAAAAGGAATTGATGTGTATGCCACTCCCCCTGAGAATGAAGGCAGATTCAAAGAAGAAGGATTTCCTATTGTAGGAACAATTGAGGATTTGCTCGAAAAGATAGATATTGTTGTAGATACAGCGCCGGGGAAGATTGGAGTAAATAATAAACCCATGTATGAAAAAGCACGAGTAAAAATGATTTTCCAAGGAGGAGAGAAAGCAGACGTCGCAGAAGTCAGCTTTTGCGCACAAGTTAATTACGATAAGGCATTCGGCAAAGACTCGGTAAGAGTCGTCTCGTGCAACACGACTGGCCTAAGTCGCGTACTTCATGCCATAGATCAAGAGTACGGAATTAAACAGGCTAAGGTCGTTCTTGTTAGACGAGCTGCGGATCCTAAGGAAGATAAAGGACCAATCAACGCAATTGAGCCTGTTTTGAAAGTTCCAAGCCATCATGGTCCTGATCTAAATACCGTTCTGCCTCACATAAAAATCGCCACTATGGCAGTCAAGGTTCCGACCACCTTGATGCATCTACACAATGTGATGGTTGAACTGGATAAGGAAGCCAAAAGAGAAGAAGTTGTTAAGATTTTTGAAAATACCAGAAGAGTAGTTTTGGTAAGCGGAGCTCATGGAGTAACAGCAACTCACAGAATTACAGAAATAACAAGAGATCTAGGCAGATCCAGGTATGATTTGCCGGAAGTGGCAATGTGGGAGGATCCGATTAGCGTTGTGGACGGATGGTTGTACTCGGTACTAGGCGTCCACCAAGAGTCAATAGTATTACCAGAAAACATTGATGCAATAAGAGCCATGATGGAAATGGCAAGCAAGCAAGAGAGTATTAAACTAACGGACAAAACGCTTGGGATTCTTCAAGGTAGGCTATATTAGCGGCAGGGCTTATAAAAACACTTCAGTTGAGCGCTTCTTTCTTATGGCTCATTTTATAACTAACTTAGATAACCATAATGATCATAGGAAACCGCGTTTATCCTGAAAAAGGGGCGTGAGCGTGTTTTGAAAGTAGGATTAGTTTATGATGAGACTTATCTTAAATTTACTCCCAGCTATTCAAGGCCTTGGTTTGAGTCTTTTGAATCTCCTGAAAGATTGAGATGTACTATGAATTATCTTGAGAGAACGGAAATCTTGCAGGAATCCAAATTATTACGATTCAAACCCAGAATGGCAACTGATGAGGAGATTCTACGGGTTCATACATCTTATCTGCTTCAAATATTACGTGAATCATCTGAGTCGGGGGGAGGGGAAGTAGGTCCTAATAGCATAGCTACATCTGAGACATTTGAAGTAGCAAAAATGGCAGCTGGTGGGGCCATAGTCTCCGGTGAGACCATATTTAGGAATGAGGTAGATCAGGCTTTTGCGTTGATTAGACCTCCCGGACATCATGCAGGCAAAGGTAGAGTTGAAGGATTGTGCTTTCTTAATAATGCTGCGATTATGATAAATCACCTTAGAGCCAAGAAGCTGGTTAAGCGTGTTATGGTTCTTGATTGGGATTCTCACTACTGTGATGGGACAGCTGAGCTGTATTATGACGATCCCGATGTTATGGTCGTTTCTTTTCATGAAGAAGGTTTTTTCAACGATGGGAGAGGAAAATTAAGCGAGTTAGGAGCCGCAAAGGGGATAGGTTGCAACATTAATGTTCCATTGCCTGCTAATCTTGCAGAGGATTACTATCTGTATGCGTTCGATGAGATATTTGAGCCAACAGCAAAAGCATTCAACCCAGATTTGATTGTAGTCTCAGCAGGATTTGATGGGCATTATGCAGACCCCGTTGGCAACATGATGTTGATTTCAACAACATATAGAAGATTGACAGAGAGAGTTCTGAAAGTTGCCTCGGATCTGTGTGGGGGTAAGATTGCGTTCATACTTGAGGGTGGGTATAATCTGCTTGCACTACCTACATCCGTGGCTTGTGTTTTATCTACTCTGCTTGGAATTGAACCCCCAACTCTCCATGAAGTAAGATATGAATCTGATACTAAAACAGCAAAGCTGGTAAAGGCTATAGTGAGGGAGCGCAAAAAGACTCTGTCTAGGTATCTGGATATTTTTTGACGATATACTTCGATTATATTGGATAACAGACGACGAATAGAGGATTTCGCACAAACATCTTTTGAAAAGCTTAAATAGCGTTATATCATTTTTTATACTAAGAGATGCAGGGTGGCTAGCAAGTGGCTTCAGTAGTTCACTACTTATTGTGTCTGTAGGTAGTTTTATCTTCTGTAAATATCCGGTGTAACTCCCGTTATAATCTTAACATTCGAAAAAAGGGAGGAGGTAGTGTATCTTGTCCTCAAGACACGTTCCAACTCAAAGGGATGTTCCTGTTCGAAAGATTGAGAAATATGTCTGGGAAGTTCCACAGACTTATAAGGCATGCATGAAGGTTAGGGGAATAGTATATGCTGATGAAGAGTTAATGAGTAAGATTAAGACTGATTTAACGTTAGAACAATTGGCAAATGTTGGCTGTCTGAAGGGCGTATATAAACATGCAATAGCGCTTCCAGATGCTCACCAGGGTTATGGCTTTCCCATAGGTGGAGTTGCCGCTATAGACTACGATGAAGGAGTGATCTCGCCTGGCGGAGTTGGCTACGATATTAACTGCGGCGTCCGTTTATTGAGATCAGAATTATTTAAAGAGGACATCTTACCCCATATCACAGAAGTCGTTTCTCAGTTGTTTACTTTGGTTCCTTCAGGCGTTGGCAGTGAAGGTAAGATACGAATATCAGAGTCCGCCCTCAATCAGGTCTTGATTGATGGCGCAGAGTGGGCAGTGAAAAATGGTTACGGCTGGGATAAAGATATTAAACACTGTGAAGCAGAAGGGCATCTGGAAAAAGCCAATCCAGATAAAGTCTCTCCACGAGCAAAGAAGAGAGGTTTACCTCAACTAGGCAGTTTGGGAAGTGGAAATCACTTTCTAGAAGTTCAGTATGTCGATAAAATCTATAATCCAGCCATCGCCAATGCCTTAAACATTACTCATGAAGGTCAAATTACAGTCATGATCCATACGGGTTCCCGAGGATTCGGACATCAGGTTTGCTCAGACTATCTCCGAGTCATGGAACAAGCAATTCGGAAGTATAGGATTTCGATTCCGGATAGGGAATTGGCGTGTGCTCCTTCCAAGAGCAAAGAGGCAGAGGATTACTATGCAGCCATGAGTTGTGCGGCGAACTTTGCGTGGTGTAATCGCCAGGCTATAACACACTGGGTTAGAGAGGCATTTGAAAAGGTCTTCAAGAAAGACGCGGAGGAACTTGGTCTGCACCTAATATATGATGTAGCTCACAATATTGCAAAAATCGAAGAACATAAAGTGAATGGAAAAAATGCTAAATGCTACGTCCATAGGAAGGGGGCCACACGAGCCTTTCCTCCAGGTCACCCAGAAATTCCTTCCGATTACAAGGAGATTGGACAGCCAGTACTACTGCCAGGGAGTATGGGCACAGCGAGTTATGTTTTGATAGGCAAAGCTAAGGGAATGGATATCAGCTTCGGATCCACAGCCCACGGTGCAGGGCGAGTAATGAGCCGAATGAAGGCTAAAAAGCGATTCTGGGGAAGCGAAGTAATGAGCGCGCTTGAAAAGGAGGGCATAGTTGTTCGGGCGGCAAGTAAAAGAGTTATCAGTGAAGAAGCCCCCGGAGTATATAAGGACATTGACAGGGTTGCGAAAATTTCTAACGATATAGGTATCGCAACAATTGTCGCAAGACTGCGCCCACTTGGTGTTACAAAAGGGTAAACTACTCCACCCTATCGGACGGAGTCTTCTTGAGACGATCAAGATGAACTATTAGAACATATGTTCTAATGATCTTAACGAATACTCTTTAAAGGATAGACGGATTGCCGTCTTCAATAGAAAAAGAAGGATTAGAGGCCTAATATTTCGTGAAGCTGAATCTTATATGGACCTAATGTACCACCGTAGTTGGCTGCTGTAATTCTCTTAATGCCAGGTACCCTTGTGGCTGCTTGTATCCCAATTTTCATGGCCTCACTTACAGTTTCTTCAGACACTCCATTGATGACTATTTCATAAACACTGTTAACATCCTTGGGAAGTTCAGAGTCTGAGATTTTTCCTTTAAGGGTCGGACAATACTTTTGATTGGTCGAAGCCCTCAGGAACTTGTATTTAGAACCAACTTTCGAACCACTTCTGCAGATACCTCCCGGGAAGGGTAGAAAAACATTTTCTAAAGCATTTATTGCTTTGACAGCTTCCTCTGTTGCTTTCAGTGCCGTTTCTAGTTTTTCACCAAGAATCAGGAAGTTGCCTCCAGCTACTCCTTTTCGCCCTCCGAATTTTTCCTCGATTATGAAATCTCCTTCCATAGTTGGAATGACCCAAACATGACGTCCATCTATATCGTCTTCTGTTTGATAGCCATCACCAAAGAAACTGATTTGTTTGCCTATCTCAAAAGTGATCTCAGAATCCTCCAGCGCATTGAAAACAGCAGTAGTTGGGCATGTTAGAACGCATTGAGAGATTCTGGCCAGGAGCTGGGAAGCGAGTTTCTTTTTGGAAGATGTTCCGATAATAACTGAAACTCCAGGTTTTTTGTTTGGTGTATCCGATGCAGATAATTCAACATCAATGGCCGCTTCAGCAGGGCACATTATCAAACTCGTGCCAAATCCCGTAGTTGTCTTTGCTGCAATCATTGCCCAGTCTTGGTTGATAGCTGTTATTAGAACTCGTCCTACCCACATGGGAAATGCTTCAGCGTATGTATCAATAATTTCAACACCATTTAGCTTACTCATCAATAGTCCTCCGGTTTGTATTGAGTTTTGAACCATATTTGAGGACTCCTATCTTTTGAGGTTTAATATTAATGTTTACTAGGTTTGAAAAAAGTGAGAAAAACAGTAAGTAATTTATATCTGGGATTATTTAGAAGTGGGTATCTTACCTGTAGGGAAACCCATTTGTGAGGAGAGAAATATTGCTGAGAATTGGTGTTATTAAGATTGGAAATATCGGAGCTGCCCCCCTACTAGAGTTCCTGTTTGATGAACGAGCAGAACGAGAGGATATAGACATAAGAGTCGTGGGTTCTGGTTCAAAACTCCTTCCTGAGCAGGCCGAAGAAGTTACTAAGAAACTCCTAGAATTCGAGCCTAAGTTGGTGCTTGTCATCAGTCCTAATGCAGCCCTTCCTGGTCCTACAAAGATAAGAGAACTACTGACTGCAACAAAGATACCAGCGGTTGTGATTTCAGATGGTCCTGGTAAGAAGGCAGTTGAAGATATTGAAGCAAAAGGGATGGGTTACATCATTATACCTGCCGATGCAATGATAGGAGCCCGCAGAGAATTCCTGGACCCATTAGAAATGGCTCTTTTCAACGCCGATGTGATAAGTGTGCTAACAATAACTGGCGTCTTCTCGATAATCTATCAGGAATTGGACAAAGTAATTGAACAGATAAAGAGAAATGAGGATCCGACTCTTCCAAAGATTATAGCAAACAGTGAGAGAGCCGTTGAAGCAGCTGATTTTCAAAACCCCTATGCAAAAGCGAAAGCGATGGCTGCATATGAGATGACTAAGCAAGTAGCGGGACTTAACGCTGCTGGGTGTTTCAAGATCAAGGAATGGGAGAAGTATGTCCAAACAGTAACAGCAGCCCATGAAATGTTAAGAATGGCAGCAAAACTTGCCAATGAATCCAGAGAAATAGAGAAATATGGAGATCATCTGCTCAGAAGGCCACATCATGATGACGGTCGCATTCTAAAGAAGAGAAAGCTTATGCAAAAACCGAAGTAATTCAATTCCAGGGCAAACTAGCCAGTAATTCATTTTGAATTTTGGCTGGCTTACTTTCCCTCCTCGATTTTTTCAATGTATGCAAGTGGAAAATCCAATCTAGGTAAGAATCTAATTCCAAAATGAACGTAGGTGTTTCCGTATCGTGAGATTACTTTGATGTCAGTGTTTTTGCCAGAGAGTTCATCGTAGTCATAAGGATGTTTTCCGCTTTTCACCTTCCTTCGATTAATCTTAATCTCTACCTTTTCAATATAAGGCTGACAAGACATAGCCGATTCTATTGCATTCTCCAACGCAGTCAATACACCTTCTCTGTTTACTATTGGTGTACCAGCAAACTGATGATAGATGGCACCAAGAGTAATAGCTCCTTCAAATATAGCACGATCGCGATCGCTCACTCCTTTCCAGAAGAGTTTTCTTACTTCTTTTTCCACATCACTATAGTCTTTTTGGTTCATCATCCAGCCCCTCTTTTGACAGCAAAATTCTCTATTTCCTCAACAGATGGAGGATGAGTTTGTGCCCCTACTTTCTGAATGGATATAGCTGAAGCTGCAGAGGCATAAACTGAAGCTTCTTCTATGGCTTTTCCGTCAAGCATGTATTTGATGAGGGTTGCTGAAAAAACATCCCCAGCCCCGGTGGGATCAATAGCTTTAACTTCAGGAGCGGGAATATTGGTTTCTCCGCCTTCATGGTAGATAGAAACGCCACGAGCCCCCTTGGTGACTATTACGTACTTACCTCCTAGAGTCAGAATATGAGAAGGATTCTGTAATTCGGAGTTTTCCTTTAATATCCTCCAGCCTTCCGAATTAATTATGAACACATCGGTATTCTTCAATACTCTCTTGAGAGAGTCTATCCCTGTTTTTAATTGGGGATGAGCAGGACGGTATACCACGAGCTTTTTCAGAGAATATCCAAGCTCAGCAGCCTTTTCTGCTACCTCCAAAAATGTTTCACCAATGTAGACGGATTTTGACTTCTTGATTTGTTCCCAGTTGACTTCAGAAGGGGAGATAGAAAGTGCAGTATCGGGCCCCTTCAACACAAAAATGCGTTTGTTTCCCTTAGCAATTGTGATAAAAGTCTGAATTGTTGTGTTTCTACTATCTATAATGATGTTTTGTGTGTCAACGCCACTTCCCTGTAGGGCAGCTAGCAATCTTTTTCCCGCCGGATCTCCACCAGCCTTTCCTATCAAGCTCACACTAAGGCCCAACTTGGCAATCGTGTTTGCAACATTTGCAGCAGAGCCTCCAGGTAAATAGAGCGGATCATCTATCAGTACCGTCTCATCTGCTTCTGGAAAAGCGTCCAGCATTCCTACGGTATCCAGTGCTATGGAACCAAACACTATAACATCTCGGTCAGCACCTAGCTTGTTTAGAGATCGTCTTATGATTTCTTCAAATTCACTTGGGGTGACTCCATAGGATCGTCCTAGAGATACCACCTTCTCAGCATATATTTTGAATAGTTCCTTGATTATCCGCCTCATTTTTTCTGGCTCTTCACTTTTTCGAGAGAGAAGTAGGCTTAGATATTCTCCCATGATTGTTGGCTGATAGTATTTGAGCCAAACAGCTTTTTCCTCTCTTTCAACTCTCTCCATTTCCTCACCGAGTACGTCAATCTTAACCATATTTTGAAGATGA
>JBHLKK010000021.1:0-19330 GCA_048886745.1 Candidatus Hodarchaeota archaeon
GGATTACTTTCTAACGGTAATAGCTATCCCGAACGTTGCGGTTTGGAGGGCATGTTTCAATTTGTAGTATTCTCACAAGATCATGGCATAGAAAAACCTGATCCAAGGCTATTCCTAATTGCATTAAACAAAGCCGGATGTTCAAAAAAAGAATTACTTCATGTTGGTGATTCTTTACAGGATGACATCGTTGGAGCAACAAATGCTGGTATTGATTGTGTTTGGCTCAATCGAAATCAGATGAGAAGAGAAGTGGGTTTCAATATTGAATATGAAGTTTCTTCACTATTAGAACTGCTTGAAATACTCTGAATCAGCAATCGTCCCACACATTCTTGGTACTTTAGAATTTGATTAGATGAATAATCCTTGAGCTATTACTCGTAGACTTTTTCAATTTCTTTGTGCCATTCCATTGCATCCATTTCTACATCTCTATCCCTTGAGGGCACACCCATTATCTTAAAGGCTTCGTGTTGCACCAGTAGTTTCATAATCTCGTTGCTACCGGTCCATATTGGTGCCAGTCTCATGTCTCTGAGAAGCCTTTCAATTGGATAGACCTGTGTGTAACCTATTCCCCCCAGGATTTGCATGGCGATATTTACAATTTCCCATCCAACTTCGGTTGCGAAATATTTCGCCTCACTTACAAGTCGTCGTGGATCAACGCGGAGACCTTTTGCTGCCGCATCTGCAGCTCTAGCAGCAGTATGCACGAGTGCCCTGGCTGCATCAAGTTTGGTAACACTCTCGGCTATCTTGAAGTTGATGGTCTGAAAGCTGCGTATGGGCATTCCGAAAGCTTTTCTTTTCATTGAGTACTTCATTGCAATCTCAATAGCCGCTCTGGCCGTCCCTATTGCTCCTGCCGCTGATGTCAATCTTTCCGGCACCATCATTCGGTTGAATATACTTCTTCCGCTATTTAGCTCTCCTACTCTATATTCATCGGACACCTCAACATCATCAAAGACTATTCTTGCTGTTCCCATTCCCCGAAACCCAAGAAGGCTATACAACTCTTCGGCTTCCACTCCCATGTCCTTTTCTACTATGAATGCTGTCAAAGCCTCACGCCCAGGTTTTTTGGGATCCGTTCTTGCATATATCAAATAGAAGTCTGCAATCTTACCGCCTGCGATGAATCTTTTTTCTCCGTTTATTATCCATTTGCCATCTTTCATTTCAGCCCTTGTCGTCGTCCCGAAGAAGTCGCTTCCTCCTCGCGGTTCAGTTAGGCCTTCTGCAGAGATTTTCTCTCCCGCGATTATTGGCTTCAGAAACTCTTGTTTCTGCCATTCAGTGCCAAAGAGAATTAACGCCTCTCCTACAATGGATGCCATGGCGTAGCTGCAGCCAAGGCCCATGCCAAGCACACCGATCTCTTCCAAAGCAATCATTTCGGCGGTCCATGTCATCTGCCTTCCGCCGTATTCCTTCGGAAATCGAAGTCCAAGAAGCTTTCTATTTGCTGCCTCGCGAACGAATTCAAAAGGATAATCTATCTCGTCTCTATCCATCTTTCTGAGGAGTTCTGAATTCACACTTTTAACGAAGTCTTTAACCTCATCTCTTAGTTTGATTTCATTCTCACTACTCAAAAAATCATTTTCTATCATAATTCTGCCTCCGCTTCACCATAGCCATTGGCTTCCCCAGGTTTTGCTTTTGCGAAAAGGGGGTAAGCTGTAATTTCAATTTAGCGATGAAGATGTATAATAAATGGTCACTCGGAAGGCTATAGATTCAGAATGGTTATTTGAAAAGATGGGATTGCCACCAAAATACCGTAGAAGTTCAGTTTGCAGACTTCTTTGAAAACAAGCAAAAAAGGGGAGTGGATAGCACAAAAACAAGACCTAAGCCTGCTCTTCTTTTTGCGCTATTTCCAAATCTACTCCACATGCGGGACAGAATTGACCTATTATTTCTATTTCTAGA
Organism: Candidatus Hodarchaeota archaeon; assembly: GCA_048886745.1. GTDB lineage: Archaea > Asgardarchaeota > Odinarchaeia > Odinarchaeales > JBHLKK01 > JBHLKK01. The sequence continues at coordinate 1,945 of JBHLKK010000021.1, forward strand.
CTGCATTGAGGGCAGAGGAAAAGCTTGGGTGATATTTCTTTGGTCGCTGTCCCTTTAAAGGCTGGCTCGGGATTTCTCAAGAATAGAATGCCAAAGAGTAAGGTTGGAGCCGAAAGGATCAGTATAAACGTGAATGGAAGCAGGGGAGAAATACCGTACAAGAATCCTCCGATCAACGGACCTGGCATAAAGGCAATATCAAATATGGCTGTCTGAAGGGCGTAGCCTGTACTCCTTCTGTCGCTGGGAGAGAAAGAAGCGATCATGGCAAACTCTGTGTTGAACCTGAAGGCATTTCCCACAGAGAAAGGAATCTGAGCCAGAAGAACTTCAATAAGGTTTGATGCGCGTATAAAGAGGATGATGCCAACAAGATAGAATACCACCGAAATTAACAGTACGTTTTTCTTGCTGTACTTGTCCGCAATCCGCCCTCCTGGGATCTGAGCAAGTGCATTGACTCCTATAGCAACTGATGCCCAGATCGCTATCTGTACATCGGTAAAACCCAATTCCTCATTAAAATAGATCGCCATAAATGCATTTATGGAAGCGAGGATAAGTGATGCCAATATGATGAACCCATAAAGACCCAGAATAGGCTTGCTTCGAAAACCAAGACTTCGCTCAGGACGATGATCTCCGCCTAGATCGCCGAGAACCTTGGGATTGCCCTTTGCTGATTTTTCCGGATTGTTTGTTGACTGGGAACTGGGATTGTAAGTTTCTCTTAGCATTAGCCAACGAATAGCTGTTACAGTCATCATGACCGCTCCTGATATCAGGAATAGATAGGGCAACGATGTTATGACCCGAAGGTGTTCAGGCACCGGACCGGCAAAGTAGACCATGAGAAAAGCAGCAAGTAATGGGGCTAAGAAGTTGAAGCCTCCCCCTATCGTCTGAAATAGACCACTTGCAGTGGCTCTCTTATCTGAAGGGATTGACTCAGACATCATAGCCTGCATCGGGTTAACATAAGCAGCGTGCAGAAGTTGTTGAATGAACACGGGAATCATCAGTAGGACCCATGAATTGAAGAGAATAAAGCTTGCGTATGCAACACCGGTCAGAAAAGTCCCTACAATTACAAACGGTTTTCTTCCCTTCCTGTCGCTTATTCTTGCAAAAATGATGCAGGACATCGCATGAGCCGAAGTCGTAACTGCGACGAATATGCCAATCTCAAAGGCGCTGGCTCCAAGGTCGCGAATATACAGATTAAGAAACGAATTCCAACCGAAGAATAGAATCATCATTCCCATTGTTATGCTTAGGACATAGATATTTCTCCAAAGGCTCCTATCAAAGCCAGTAGACGATTCATTCAAAGCTTCTTTTTCAATATCCTTTTCATCAGCTTTACTCAATTCACCTCACCCCAGGGGTGTTTTTCTCAGGGATCATATGGTATAAAAAAAATGGAGAGGTTTGGGTTATCTTTGATGAATAGAATGGTATGATTAGGCCCCCCTCTAGTTTGCTCATGATTTGAAGCATTGGAATCAAATAAGGAAGTTGACATGGTTTTGCCTTTCCCCCTTCCGTGCTTTCGATTTTTCTCCGTTAGGTTCACATCATCATCGGGACCTTGATAATCTTGGATTTCTTTATTATCGTTAGATTAGTAGGGGACGTCTTAGCACCAAAGCAACTTGTTCAGGTTTCAGTACGTTTCTTGGGGACCCGTTATCCTTTGTTACGTTCCTTACCTTCATTTTTACTACAAACAATTACTTCAGCTCCCCTATCCTTTTATGTCCATCAACTTATTATGATAGACATGATAATAATGATATCTTCGTAGATATATAAATGTTATGTTTTTAATTTTTTAATTCAAATGCAAATACCCAAACCCTTAAATAGTAATTAGCTTCATATCAAATTAATAGTTGTATATTTGAATGGCGAGTTAATATGAGGCCCTTAAAGATAATAAGAGATCCAGAATGCTGTCAGTTGATCGGAGATGAAACCAGACGAAGAATAATTTTCCTTCTTAGGGCCAAGCCGATGAACATAAGCCAAATAGCTGAAACATTGAAACTATCTCCTCCAACAGTTTACCACCACATTCAGAAACTAAAGAAGGCCGATATGGTTGAGGTAACATACGAGAAGAGATGTGGGCACCTGATCGAAAGCTATTATCAGGCTACAGCAGAAGTCTTTCATTTCATACTTGGTGAGTCTCCGCAAGCGGCAGAATCGCACAAGGAAGCTGTAAAATCAATAATAGATGGCCTAAACAGACTCGGTTTTGGTTTGAAGTACGATGAAAAGACTGCTGAAGAAATCGTTGCAGCAGAAAAGAAACTGGATAGTTTCAAAGATAATGAGGAATTCATTGAAAGCGTTTCCAAGTTTGAGGATATTAATCCAATATACAAACAGAGCATCGTATGGATTGCGAAACTGCTCTCTGCATCCGACAAAGAACATGACGAAAGGCTTGACTTACAAAAGAAGTTCAGAAAACTCTATAAGTCCCTGAAGGAGCCAAACCGAAGTCAATAATTAGCTCCTTTTCCCCATCTTCAATTGTCGAGAGCCTAGGTTGATCAAGATCATAGAATGTTTTAGCATTGCAATATTGGATCAAGCCACTCGTGGAATCCACTTTGACACCTTTTTCTTATATTCTAAATAGTCTTTGCCAAAGATTCTTTCGAGTTCACTCTCTTCATAATTGGCCAGATAATTGTAGATAATAATACTGATAACCCAGGGGATGAGGGATACAAGTGAGACAGTAAGAAGGATAAAAGCAAGATAGATCAGAAGTATGCTAAGATACATTGGATGTCTAACGTGGGAAAAAACTCCATCGGTTACAAGGGCTGGAGGTTCGTGTTTATCATGGCATCCTTCTCCTTCGCCAAACAATGCTTGATGAGACATCCAATTTAGCGCGAGACCAAGTGCAAATACAATGATGAATAGCGCAATGCGAATAAATAGTGGCACGAAACTTGAAAATCCTGCTGCAACTCTTAGGAGAAAGAAGTCCGAAATCAATATCGCAAAGAACGTGAAAAGCGATATTACTTGCAGGAGGTGGTTCTTCTCATGTTCTAAGGCCCTTATATCATCCTTTTGCTCTGAGATCAATTAATCCCCGGCCTGTTTGGAGGATGGTTGACCCAAGTTCCAATTGACTTGGATTTTGCATTATAGCGCAATCTGGGTTTGCGAGGTATATATTTACAAAAAGAATTAAAGGGTTGTGATTGGATATTCTTAGTCGGGAGTCAAATCCAGACGGGGCGAAAGGTGCCGAGGATGAGATTAATCCACCATCTAATAGGAATTTCCATTTCGGGTATTATCCTTGGGTTTCTGTTGGCATTTGCTCTTACTGCAATGGCTGTTGGTCCGATTCCCGGGAATGAGGCAGAATTCTTCGGTACATATTGGACTAATCTGCCACTAGGCCTTCTATTGGGTTTTGTAGCATCATTCATACTTTGGCCCATTGCAATAGGCGTTGGCGGATTTGGGTGGTAAAAAGATAATTACCTGACACCTATCTCATATCCGGACTGCAGGCAGATGCCTTGTCAATTCTGTGGCTTGGGGCATTGAGTATTTACCAGATTTAATTACAACATATAAAAAACAGAAAAGGCTTAAGAGCATCTTGTTGGAGTTGAAGAAGAGAATCAGGAGGAGGGAAAAAGAATTAAGAAAAAGGAAGTCTCATTTTCTGTATCCCCCAGGTATACTTTGAATTCCTCTTTCAAACCATTCAATCAGCGCAATAATATCTTTGGTCGCTTAGGTTGGGATAAATCTTTCAGTGCATATGATGTCGGCATGTATTCGCAAATTCCACGGATCCTTTCCCAAAAAAAACCTGGATATGATCGTATTGATTTTGCAATGGCTCTAAGCTCTTGGACAGTATACGACTATTTCATGGGGGCTTTCTCTTGGGAAAAATTGAAAGATCCACAATCAGTCATGGCTCAGCCAAAACTAGCTAGATTTGAGATTATGGAAGAGAATATTAAAACCGTTACCAAGAGAATAAAGACTATTCTCAGAGCCTCTGGAGCTTCACTTGTAGGAATAGCACCCTTTGATTCTAGATGGATCTATACTCATGACAGGCAGAATAATCCTATTAGAATCCCCGAAGGAATTACTTCTGTAATAGCAATGGCCGTTGAAATGGATCCGCTTGGATTGGGGACTTCTCCGACACTTATATCAAACTATGCCACCGGAATTGGATACTCAAAAATGGCATTTCTAATTTCAATACTGGCAGAATTTATCCGAAATCTAGGTTATGGAGCCATACCATCTGGAAACGATACCGCCTTATCCATACCGATAGCTATTGATGCCGGACTGGGACAGCTAGGACGAAATGGTCTTCTAGTTACCAAGGAGTATGGTTCAAGAGTTCGGCTTTGTAAGGTTTTTACGGATATGCCACTTGAACATGATGAGCCAATTGATTTTGGTTTGACAGAGTACTGCTGCCGCTGCAAGGAATGTGCAGAAGCTTGTGAGGTGGAGGCAATCTCCTTTAGAGACCGCCCCTCCTTTGACATCACATGTCCTTCCAATAATCAGGGGATTTTACGATGGGCAGTAGATGTTGAGAAATGCTATCATTTTTGGATTGAAAACGGTGGAGATTGCTCCACATGCATTACAGTTTGTCCTTTCAACCTGCAAACAGGCGGCAAAAAAGACGTCCCGCCACAGGAGTTCTGGGAGAAAGCCAAGGAGAAATGAAAGCACAAAGAATCAGCCTCCAGAACGGCCTAATAGTTAATTATAAATATCTAAAGGTCCATATTATTCCGAACAATTGGATGTCTTTTGAAACGATTCTATTGTTTTTGATATATTGAAGCAATTATTGCACCAGCTCAACTGAAGCTACTGCTCCAACCATATGAATCAATCGATGATATTGGATTGGCTCATTTAATATCGATCGCATCAATCAAACTCGAACAAAGGAGTGTTAAGCTGTAGGATGAAACAAAGCTAAAGATGTAGAAAGCTCGAGGAGGAAAATGCTTTGAAAATGCATGCTGGGGAAATATCTAGAAAAGATCTGCTTATAATCATAAGGGCACTGAGAGACATCGAACATATTATTCGCCGACCAAGATGTGAAGCTGAAAGACGTATTGTGATGTTGAAGGGAGAATCCAAACATTCTGAAGACTTCAAAAGTTATCCCATAAGTTCTAAAGAGCTGCCAAACAGACTAGATGAGCTATATCAAATACTTATCAAAGTATATGGGGACGTTGGACATAGCGGAGAAGGTCACATCAAAGTAAAAGAGTAGACTGGGTTTTCAACCGTCTCATTCTACCCCTCTTTTTCATTCTGCGATTTGTACCTTGGTTGCCACAACTGATTCTTAAGCGTGCAATAGCGCAGCCAAAATCTCCACAAGGAGTACGTGCATCAACGCCACGATCAAAATCTCTCCAAGAGTTTCCACATCTATAAGCCATGCCTTCTTTCTAGCTATTCTGCCCTCTTCCAATAGAAGGAGAATTCTGTGGAAGGTCTCCTTCTCAGTCTTAGCAGAGACTTTTGAGAGTTCATTCCTGACTTCTTCGTGCTGATTTCTCTTCATCTCGGAGAAAAATCTATGGAAATAATAGTGAGGAAACACCATCGTGGGCACAACTATTATGGCTCCGGCACTATAGGAGAGCAAGGGGGGAACATCGCCATAAGCAAGTGGAATAAAGAGTACATTGAGTATGGCCAGAAGCATGGCCAAAGTAATAAGGTTTCTAAACCCTTTGAATGGTCCCATCCAATCAGATGCCAGCAGATCTTTCTTGAAGGCGGCATTAAGAGTAAGATGTCTGTAGGCCAAAGTCAAACCAATCGGTAGCATTCCCATGAAGATTCCACCAAAAAACATGGACTGAAAATTCGCTATGTAGTAGTATACCGTAACGATTAAGGGTTCATTGTAGAACCACCACCAGGAAAACCATCCAACACCCGCTCCTGTGAAGTTAAGAAGATTGATAATCAACCAGAATGCTGAGATTAGCAGGTAAACTTTCTTTGTCAGATAATCCACAAGCTTATCTTTCATCATTTGGAACTCGTTTTCAGAGACAAAGAGATATCTTATTCGATCAAGGGAATTGAGAAACCTTCTATATGCAAAAAGAATTGGAATACTACTTGTAGCTCCAGCCAGTGCCAGGAAAACCCAAGTTGGTTCAGAGAAGAAGGAAGCCAGATTTCCCGTCACCATCATAACAGGAATTCCTAACAGATAGATGAAGATTGTCAACAATGTGAAAGAAACCGGATATGGGATTCTACTCTTCTGAAAAACTGTGTCCAACCGGAAGCCTAATCTGTGACCCCCTCGGGAATTCGCTTTGAGACTGCGACATTATTGTTATCCCCAAAGGTATTATAAATAAGTCACCCATCCGAACAAGTGAGTCAATCTAGGAATGGTGACAAGACTGATAAACTAAGTCAAAACATATAGTGAATAACTTACAGTATTGGGTATTTTATTTATCTAGTCTCTTTCCTCCTAGGAAGGTGATGTGAGTGGATCTAAAAGAAAAAGGTTTTTCAACCAAATCTGTTCGCTCTGGTGAAAAGCGAGACCCTGAGACCGGAGCTATCATCACACCCATTTATGAGACATCTGTTTTCGGTTTCTCCAGCACCAAGGAATTGATCGATGTGATGAGCAAGAAAACAGAAGGCTATGTTTATACAAGGTTCGATAATCCTACCCTCAGAGCCGTTGAAAAGAAAATGGCGGAACTAGAAAATGGTGGAGATGCTGCTGTCTTTTCGTCTGGTATGGCAGCTATAACAATCACCGTATTAACTCTAGTTAACTCAGGTGATCATATTATTTCCGCCAGAGACTTGTATGGTGGAACTCTCAAATTCTTTACTGACATTCTTCCAAGGTTCGGGATAGATGTAAGTCTGGTGCAGGCCATAGATTCTAGTCATATGAAACCTGCTATTCAGAAGAATACTAAGATTATCTATTTTGAGACTCTTACTAATCCAACACTGAAGTATTCGGATATGTCTGAGATCGCCAATATTGGCAAGAAGAACGGGATAACAGTTGTGGTCGACAATACTTTTGCCTCTCCTTATAACATCAAGCCGATCCAATTTGGAATTGATATTGTTATCCACAGCGCCACGAAATATCTGGGAGGACACAACGACCTAACTGCGGGGATAGCAATCAGCTCGGAAGCTTTCATTCAAAAGCTGAAAGAAATGAGAAAGCATCTGGGTGGAACTCTTGATCCGATGGCTGCGTGGCTGCTGTTAAGGGGGCTTAAGACTCTTGGTTTGCGAATGGAGAGGCACAATCAAAGCGGTATGCAGGTTGCAGAATATCTTGAAAAGCATCCAAAGGTGAAGAAGGTCCATTATCCAGGATTAACAAGCCATCCTAGCCACTCGATCGCGGTTCAGCAGATGAAGGGTTTCGGTGGTGTTGTAAGCTTTGAAATTGATGGGGATTTTGAGAAGACAATGAGATTTGTGGAGAGCCTGGAATTGTGTATTCTTGCCCCCAGCTTAGGGGGGGCCGAAACGCTGGCCACACAACCTGTTACCTCATCTCACTATTTTGTCGACGAGGAGAGTCGATTGAGGGCAGGAATCACCGATCAACTGGTACGTTTAGCTTTGGGAATAGAAGATCCACAAGATATCATCTCGGATCTGGAACAAGCTTTCGAGAAGATCTAGCCACCATTTAGATTCATACCGCTCGATAGGTATTAGGATTCTCTTTGAAGCGAGGATGGCAGAGGCTTATTTTAGAAAGCAAGACTTAAATCTGCCTTTCTATCTTTGAAATCAAAGATGAACATGAAAAGTGATCCGGTACAAATCCTCAAGGAACTTGTAAGCTTCCCTACATTTCAGGTCGAACCAGATAAGATTGCCGAGGGAATGAAAGAGTGTTCTGGATTCCTCTCAAGACATCTTGAAAGGTTGGGTTTTAAAGTTGAAGTGGATGAATTATACTCAGTAACTGCAGAAAAAAGATTTGACGGAGAAGGGATATTTCTTGTAAACACTCATTTTGACACGGTCCCTCCCTCTTCTGATTGGAAAGATGCTCTGCTCCCCAAGATTGAGGATAAGAAACTATATGCTGTAGGTTCTTCGGATGCCAAGGGCGGTATAGCCTCAACCCTTTCTGCCCTATATGAACTGGAGGACTGTAGGTTTGAGAAACTTATCATACAATTTGTTAATTATGAAGATAATGCTGTAGAATACAAGGGAGAAAGAAGGCTAGGAATGCCATATTTTCTCTCAAAGAATCCTGATTTTAGGGCAGATTGTGGGATGAATATAGAACCTACTGTGAAGGATGGCAAATTCTCTATTAGCGTTGGATGTACTGGCAGAGTCCGATTTGCAGTCAAAACCATTGGGAAGGAGGCTCATTCTTCAACCCCTCAAGCAGGCATCAATGCCATCTATCACATGGGCAAGGTAATAGAAAGGATTAGAGAAATACCCCCTGGCAGATTTAAAATTGATGATTTTGAAGCTGAAATGCCAATTAACGTTGCTGAAATCCACGGAGGAAGGATGCTAACAATAGTTCCAGGAGAATGCACTATAAACTGCGAGAGGAGAGTTTTTCCAGGTGAAGATCCTGAACAAATCAAAGAAACGATAAGATCGGCTTTAGAGGCTCTGCAACCGGAAATACAATCTCATCTGGAGTTTGGTCCCAAGGTCCAGCTACCGTACCAGATCGATAAATCCGAACATGTTGTTTCACTTGTGGCTGACTCAGCTCACCAGAGTCTAGGCTATAGACCCGAAATAAGGATAAATGTTGGAAGGACTGATTCAATGTACCTCTATCACATGGCTGGAGTGAAAACCGTGATAATGGGACCTGGACAGACAGGTGTATGCCATAAGACAGGGGAGTACATAAACATAGATAGACTGAGAGAATTCACAGATTTGATGAAGACTCTTCTGTCGAAAGGAAGCTAACACCAAAATAGCGACTCAAGGTAAATTGTAGCAATCATCAATCTGTGGAGACCTGGAAGATCAGGGAAGTGAAGATGACTTTTCCCAGTATACGAAAAACAGGTGAAGATCGGCTATTCTATGTTATTTTGGTTTTCCATATTTATCCTATCTATTGTCTACGATTATTTCACCCCTCCTCTCCCCGCCCCCCTCTCCACCCCTTTCCCCGCCCTACGAGTTTCAAAACTAAAACATAATTCGCAATCTCTCTACTTCTGCAACCTCCGAGGAGATTCTTACGAATCTTCAGCCATCAGTCTGTCATCCAGCGTTAAAAACCTTGATATTACCCTGCCCTTACTGGTATCTTACTCATCTTAATTTTCCAAAAAACGTACAGTTCATTCCTAAGCGTCTGGCACCCAAAGTTCCCAATAACAGCTCCCTATAGCTAATCTGCCTTCCCGCGCTCATCCAAAACTTGCCTGATCTTCTCAATTGAAGCCAAATCTCCCTTCCTGCCGAGCCTTTCATAAGCCATCAACTGTTCCTCAAGAGAAGAGACAGGTATGCCCATTCCTTCGATTTGCACAATCTTCGGACAATCTAATCTCTGAATTGCAGAAAGCCACCCCTCACCGATTCTTTCCTTAAGTTCTCCCATAACCTCTACAATACAATCCTCTATCTCAAATACTCCATAATAGGATTCAAAAATCCCAGATCGCCCAAACTCCACAGGTTTAACCTCATACTCTCTTAACAACTCACCAATCATAAAAGCACCAGCTCTATCGGTAAGAATATCAATATCCCTTATCACGATATCCAATCCTTGTAAGGCCAAGCTGGTTGTTCCAATCAAAACCCATCTGATCTCTTCGTCTTTAAATTTCGCATAAACAACTTTTAGTGCTTCGATGATTCTTCGCTCAACCATAATAGATGCATAGACTCTGTGAAGATAAGAGTTTTGCCCAGCTCTTTATAATGATCTTGCCTACTCTTTCTTGACACCCAACAACTCTAGCATTTTCTCAGTATCCGTTGTGGGAAGATCGCACTTGTAATCTTTACAGACATAAGCAGTAGCCATACCATTCTTAGCAAACAGGGGGCCGGTGAAGCCAGCGAGCTTTGCGATCTCTGGAGACTCCACACCAGCTGGCCGGAAAAGCACCACCTTATTGGGAATAAACTTATTTCTAACAGCTCTAAGCATGGCTTTGGTGCCTCTTTCTTTGAGGTCTCCAACGATAACCAGCTCATATGATGGGCCAACTGCAAAGTCAAGCGCGCTCATAAGTTGAGTGTAGGCTTCGGGTGCCATTGCAACATTTCCAGAAAATGTGCGTGCAATCTGTGCAGCCTTGTCTTCATAGTCGGTGTTGCCTGTCATGCGACTTAGTCGAAGAAGGACCAACATTGCAGCAGAATTGCCAGACGGTATTGCACCATCATAGATCTCCTTCTTTCGAACGAGTACGTCTTCACCATCATCTGCGACGAAGTAAAAACCTCCTACTCCTTCATCCCAGAAGTGCTTTATCATGTCCTCTGTAAGCCTTAACGCCTCTCGAAGGTATTTTACCTCAAAGCCGGACTCATAGATTTCAACAAGTCCCCAGATAAAGAAGACATAATCATCGATGAATGCAGGAATTGCAGCATCTCCTTCTCTATATCGGTGATAGAGCCGCCCCTTTGAGTCAGTCATCTTCTTGAGGATAAATTCTGCTGCCTTCACGGCCGAATCCAAGTACTCTGGCTCATTTAGTGCTTGAGCTGCCCTTGCAAGGGCAACTATCATGAGTCCGTTCCAATCTGTTAAGATCTTATCATCTTTGTGAGGGTGAATTCTCTTCTCTCTGGCAGAGAAAAGCTTTTGTCTTGCACTTTCCAGAGTCTCTGTGATTTTCGGTAGAGGGATTTTTAGCTCAGAAGTAATTTCAGGAAGCGATTTCTTTAGATGGAGGATGTTCTTGCCCGTTAGCGTTCTTGTGCCCTCTTCTGCGAAGTTACCCTCCTTCTTAACATTATAGACGGCCCGTACAAGGTCGGCTTCCTCTTTAGTGAGTACCTTTCTTACCTCCTCCTCTGTCCATACATAGAATTTTCCTTCTACGCCCTCACTATCTGCGTCTTCGGCAGAGTAGAAGCCGCCTTCTGGACCTGTCATATCCCTTAGGACATAGGTAATGATCTCGCGAGCGGTCTGCCGGTATTCTTTTTTTCCTGTGGCTTGATAAGCTTCTGCGTAGGCCATTGTGAGCATGGCTTGATCGTAGAGCATTTTTTCGAAATGTGGAACCAACCATATTCTATCTGTTGAGTACCGGTGAAATCCGAAACCTATCTGGTCATAGATTCCACCCAGGCGCATTGATTTGAGGGTTTTCTCCGCCATTTCGAGGGCCTCTTTTTTTCCTGATCGTTTCCAGTACCTGAGAAGGAAAGTTATATTGTGGGGTGTTGGGAACTTGGGAGCGTGTCTGAAGCCACCATATTCCTCGTCAAAACCTATTTGAAGACTCTCATGGGCTAAGGAAAGCGTGGTTTCTCCCAGATCCTTAACTGAAAGGGAAGTTCGAGCCCTAATCAGCAGGGATACGATTTTTTCGGCCGAGTCAATCGCCTCCTCTTTTTTGGACCTCCACAGTTCCCGTATGTGGGGGATGAGTTCTTTCATACCAATGCGTCCAAACCGTCTTTCCTTGGGAATGTAGGTCGCTGAAAAGAAAGGTTTCCTATCGGGAGTCATGATGATTGTAAGAGGCCATCCACCCCGGCCTATCATCATTTGACATACTGTCATGTAGATTGCGTCCAGATCTGGTCTTTCTTCCCTGTCTACTTTGATGTTGACAAATGCCTCATTCATGAGCTTGGCTACATCTGGGTCCTCGAAGGACTCCTTCTCCATGACATGGCACCAGTGGCACGTTGAGTAGCCAATGGAGAGGAAGATGGGCTTATCCTCTTTTTTTGCCCTTTCAAAAGCTTCGGAACCCCAAGGGTACCAGTCAACAGGATTGTAGGCGTGCTGGAGTAGGTAAGGACTCTTTTCTGAGATTAATCGATTAGACTTCGTCTTAGCGCGTTTGCTGGTCATGTTTTATCCTCCCCAGGCTCTCAGATTGTTTTGGCAATTTCAGAATCTTGTGCGCTGTCTGGCTTTTTCCTCTTCTTTAAGCCTTCTCCACTGGGCATAACCGGTTACGAACCAAACGAAGGCTATGAAAAAACAAATTACCGCTATAAACAGGAAAATCGAAAATAAGATGATCCCTACCGCGGCAAAAACAATTGAAAGAGCCACAAAGGTCAAAGGATTTCTATCATCTGGTATTTCGTCATCTCGCCTCATTTTCTCAACTTCCAGTAACGCCGCTTCCGTATTTATCTGAATAGGCAAAATCCCTAAGAGGCAGTCTTTCTGGCCTCTTTCTTTCAAGCTTTACCTGTTCCTCAGAAAGGTAGTCGGCGATCTCTTTTGAATGTTTCCCAAAAATGACGAGTGTGATTACCTTCATGTCCTCGGGGATTTCAAGGACCTTTTTTGCGACCTCTTCGCTGAATCCGGCTATCGGATGGGCAACTAAGCCCAGCTCGGTTGCTCTTAGAATAAGAAAGGCTGTGGCAATCCCAGTATCAAATAGGTAATAGTCCCTCCCCCTTAGTTGACAGTCATAGTCTATTCGGCTGAAGACCGCAACGATCATTGAAGCATGTTGGGCCCACTTGTTACCTGGAGTAAGGGCGGTGTGCATCTTCTTCAAAGCCTCATCTTCATATACAAACACGAATCTCCACGGCTGGTTGTTGTAGCAGGAAGGAGCCAATTGAATAGATTCAGCCAGATCCTTTACAAGGTCTTTTGTTATCTTAACGGGCTCAAGTGATCGATAGGCTCTCCTTTCTCTAATCGCTTTCTCTATGTCCATCAGATCTCCTCCAAAGCCCTGACAATACCGATAAGTTAGGGGAACCACTATTTAAATACGATAGCGGACCCACTGCGACGTCCAAACCATCGAATGAAATAGTTCTCCGTAGGAGGCCGGGAATCTTCTGGACCTTCTTTCACAGTTACTGCAAAAGATTTATATATAACACTGTTATAGGTAGGTCATCAATGTGAGTTTGATGGAAGGAGCGTTCGCATTATGAAAGCATATCCATACCCTTCTGGGAAAGGAAAGGTCAAATGGGTTTCAACAGATTGGCTGGAAGAACATCTTGAAGATAAGAACCTAATGATATTGGATACACAACCAAACATCCATGACTACATCCAGGAGCATATACCAGGCGCTATCTACATGAACGAAGGATTGCTCCGTGTATCTTTCAAAGGCAAACCAGGCTATTATGTGCCGCCTAAGGCAATCGGTCCGATCTTCAACCGCTTGGGTCTGAAGCCAGATTTACCCGTTGTGGTTTATACCGGAACAGGACCCTTCAAGGGCTGGGGAGACGGGCTGGAACAGACCATGGTTGCCTATTCTCTGGTGCGTTTTGGCCACGATAATGTCTACGTTCTTGATGGCGGTATAGACAAGTGGAAGGAAGAGGGTAAACAGCTTACGAAGGTCTTTCCAGAAGTGGAAGAATCCAACTTCCCGGTTACGGTACGTTCAGACTACTACATAGAGTATGAAAGATTCAAGGAAGAGAAGGACCGGGAGGATGTTATGGTGCTAGATAATCGTCCTGCTCGGGTTTATGAGGGAATCGTGGAAGGAAGCCAGCTATGGATCAAAACCGGCCATATTCCTGGAGCTATAAGTCTCCCCTGGCCCATCTTGATGACAGATAGAAATAGCCGACTGCTAAAACCCGAAGATGAAATAAAATCCATTCTGCGAGACCGTGGAGTAACACCGGAAAAAACCATTATTGCCACCTGTGGTACTGGACGTGAAGCAACCAACCAGTTCATTCTTTACAAGTGGTATCTCGGTTATCCTAAGGTGAAGATCTATGAAGGTGGGTTTACCGAGTGGGTCTCATTCCCAGAAAATCCAACAGTTACTGGCAGAAGCCCAAGATAGTTTGAATGTGAACTGATTCCACCTTTCTCTTTTTGATATTTAAAGGAAGTAAGATTAGAATGAAAATGATAGAGTTGGCAAAAACTGGAGAAAAGATAAGCATTCTTGGCCAGGGAACCTGGGGGTTAAAGGGTAAAATCCTTTTCATATACCCTAGGGCTAGTGAGTATTATGAGCAATGGAAAAACTCTTTGAGAAAAGGAATAGAACTAGGGATGAATCACATCGATACAGCAGAGGTTTACGGATGGGGAGTTGCAGAAAGAATCGTCGGAGAGATTTTGGCAGAATATAGGAGAGAGGATCTTTTCATAACCACCAAGTTGCTCCCTATTCACTTCGGCCATAATGGGTCTAAGAAGGCTGCTTATAATAGCTTGAAAAGACTGGGTTTGGAGAGCGTGGATCTGTATCTTATCCATTTTCGGAATCCTTTCTCATCCTTAAGAAAGCAAATGAGAATGCTGGAAGAATTGGTAGATGAAGGAAAGACCCGATATATTGGGGTTAGCAATTTTTCCGTCGAACAATTCAAAGAAGCGCAAAGCTATCTTAAGAAACATGAACTTGTGAACAATCAGGTAAGGGCTAATGTACTACATCAAGGACACATACATGAATCTCTACCTTTCTATCAGAAAGAAGGGATAACCATGACAGCCTACAGCCCATTGGGACATACGGGTTTCAATGGTCTGAAGGGAGAGATTAGGGATAAGCTGGAAAAGATAGCAGAAAGTCATAACACCACAATACAGCAGATTGCAATTGCTTGGCTCATAAATCACGAGAACGTGATCACCATTCCTAAAGCTTTCAAAATAGAGCATTTGGAAGCGAATGCTCAAGCGGCCGGGATCAAACTAAGGCAGGAAGAGATCAACTTACTTTCTGCCAACTAGTATCTTTTTTTGAAAAAGGCTTATTCGGCTGGAAATCTATTGCAGCGGACTTAGTCTACATTTATTCTCTTCAGATGGCCGCAGATTATGATAGAATTACAATCTGGTAGTTAAAACAATCCATCAATACAGTTTTCCCTTGGTAGAGATATTAAAAAAGAAGGATTGATTTTTCCTGGGCTCTCAGCTTGTTTGGATGGTATATTAATCCATAAGTTTCTTGATCTGTAGCGTCATTCAGATTTGCAGCTTCGTGATTGGTTGGAACAGTTATCTTCACTCGAAATATTCTCTTTTTTCCTCCAATTTCTCATCTACCCAGTCGGTATCGTAGTATTCCTCATAGCATTTTTTGCAGCGGACTACGTAGTTTGATCCTGCTCTTCTATAAAGCACATCTTCGATTTTCTTATGGACATATCCACATTTAGGGCATTTACTCATTCTAATCATCTCTCTAAGGAATTCGCTTTATTATGCGACTACTCTTCCTCTTCCTGCGCGTTATTATTTAAAAGCATATCTCTTAAATCTGAAAGGTGCCCATAATTCTCATCAGCATTCATGATGCAAGACTCCTTAACCTTCGGGGAGGTGTATTCTTGACTTCAAAAGTTGCCGTAGTACAGATGGATGGAAACGAATCAGAATCTTTTGAGCAAGCTCTCGGCCTGATCGGGGGGATAGGCAAGTTGAACACTGCAGAAAGATCGGTTGCTATTAAAGTGGGAGTCTTTTCTCATCGAGAAGACAATCACACATCAGTCGGTGTGCTTCAAGCAATCACCAACAGCTTTAATAATGCTCCAAGGATCTTTCTGGTTGAATCAGATAATTATCGGGGAACAGCTTCTGAAAGGCTTGAAATCTGGAGGGAGCTCTTTTCAGAGCGAGTTGTCCCGTTCAATCTTTCTTCAGATACTAATACAAAGAAGGTAAACATAGCCGGAAGAGAAATGGAGCTATCCCATGTTCTCTTTAAGCCTAATGTCCTTGTGGACACACACATACTGCGTACCTTCCAGAGGGGAAGCATTCTTAAAAACCTGCTGGGATGTATTCGGGATCCTAAGAAGGCGAAGTTCCACAAAGATGAGGTTCTGTGTTTACTCCTTGCAGATATCTTTGAAGCAGTAGGAGGAATAGACCTTGCTGTTATGGATGGTACATACCTCTGGCGTGGAGCCGGCGATCAACGTGTACGCACAAACACTCTATTGATGAGCAGGGATGCAGTTGCTGTTGAAACGGTCGGAGCTACTCTTGCAGGCTTGAAACCTGAAAGAATGTCAGTGATACAAGAATTCGTCAAGAGGGGATTGGGCGAAGGGAACATGGAAGAAATCGAGATTGTAGGATCTTCATTTGAGGACCTTAAGGAAAGGTTTGGAGCAGCTGTGAAGACCCTAAAAGAGTTATGAGCACACTGAATTCTGTAAGATTCTTAGGCCAAGGCTGACTACCTCTGGTCAAGCCAATATACTCTCCACTCGGAGACACGATCTCCACGTATTTTGGCAGTCCATATACTCGGACCGTTTAGTGGTTTATAGGAACAGGTAGAATGACCCACCATAACGACGAAATCATCTCGGACTGTTACACCAGTGAATATGTTTCGATAATCTGGGTATTTTTCAAAGAATTCTTTCCATCCTTCTTTCATGAGTTCCTTGCCTTTGGTAGTATCTCCGAAGTTATCTGTGAATGTGTGATCATCAGTCATTAATTCAACTAGACCTTCTAGATCTTGTTGATTGATCTTTTCGTTGAACTTTAGAGCAATCAGCATTAACCTTGAAGGATTCATTCTGCCAGTTGAAGACAACGCTTCTTACACTTCCTATGCTGCAATAATATATATTACGTGAAGAGGTTTGGTAGGTTTGGGTTCAGAGTTTTGAGTTTTAGTATCTTCTGCTGTCAAGTATCTATAATAGGTGGGGAGTTATAGATTTCTTTCATAGAATAGGTATTTTTTCACTACATTGAATCCGATTTTTTCGTAGAGTCTCTTGGCCTCTGTAAGGTTAAAGTCATCTACATCCAACAAAGCCTTTGTCATGCCCTTTTCCTTGGCCGTTTCCAAGATATGCAACATTAGCCTAGTTCCGATACCTTTTCTTCTAAAGGGTTTTAACACTCCCATTACGTTGACAAAGCCAACTTCGATGTTCTTCTCAATATTGTATTTTTCGTCAATGCCCAAACCGACAAAGCCCACCATTTCTTGGTTCATCTGTGCAAAAAAGAATTCCTGTTCGGTATAGCGCGGATTTTCTGTCAAATAATGGTGTGTTTCTTCGATTGTTAATGCACGATAATTGAAGTGATCTTGAAATGACTCATTATAAAGCCAATTAAGCATCTCTATGTGTTTCTCAACGTTTTTTTGAAGTGGTGTAATGTTGACATCGA